>NZ_JANXNX010000071.1 GCF_025353885.1 Sphingomonas sp.
GGCGGTGAGTTTGGCGGACAAGTTGGATAGCTTGGCTGGGTTTTATGCGATCGGTGAAAAGCCAACCGGCTCCAAAGACCCGTTTGCACTTCGGCGGGCAGCGCTTGGGATCGTAGCGCTTATTGAAAAGAACGGTCTTAGATATTCGGTTTCTGAAATTCTAAGGGTAGCTGATCGCCCATTCGCAGAAAGCGATGCCGGATCAAGCGCGTCATTCAATCAATTGCTCGATTTCACTATCGATCGCCTAAAAGTCCAACAACGCGAAGCCGGTGTTCGCCACGACCTTATCGATTCCATATTTGCCCTAGGAACCGAAGACGACCTCTTCCGCCTTCTCGCGCGCGTCAAAGCTCTGCAAGCCTTCATAACCACGGCAGAAGGCGCAAACCTACTCTCGGGCTATAAACGCGCGTCCAACATCCTGAAGAAAGAAACTTTCAGCACCGACGTAACGCTGCTGTCCTACACCCCCGAACCCGCCGAAAAGGCGCTCATCGACGCGCTCGATTCGGCGGAGCCTCTGGCGACCGCTGCCATCGCGCGCGAAGACTTCGAAGGCGCGATGTCGGCTCTTGCCAGCCTGCGCGGCCCCATCGATGCGTTCTTTGAATCCGTTACGGTCAATGACCCACAGCTCCAAAAGCGCGCCGCGCGACTTGCCCTGCTGGCGCGCATGCGCGACGCCGTCCACCGCGTCGCCGACTTTTCAAAGATTGACGGGTGATGGAAACTTTATTGCTCATCCACTGCGATTTCTGCGACTCTAAGCCCAGTAAGGACTTGCCATGACCCAATATGTTTATCGTTTCGGTGGCGGCATTTCAGAGGGCGGGCAGGACAAGACGCTGCTCGGCGGCAAGGGCGCCAACCTCGACGGGATGGCGTCGATCGGCCTGCCGGTCCCGCCCGGATTCACGATCTCGACGCCGATGTGCGAGCGATATTATGAGGAAGGGGAGGCATTTCCCGTCGAATTGAACCCGCAGGTCGCCGACGGCCTCGCTCATATCGAGGGTATCACCGGCAAGACGTTCGGCGACCCCGCCGATCCGCTGCTGGTCTCGGTCCGTTCCGGCGCGCGGGTTTCGATGCCCGGCATGATGGACACCGTCCTCAATCTGGGGCTGAACGACGTCACGGTGCAGGGCCTCGCCGCCGCCTCGGGCGACGCGCGTTTCGCCTGGGACAGCTATCGCCGCTTTATCCAGATGTATGCCGATGTCGTCCTCGGCCTGGACCATGGTGCGTTCGAGGAAGCGCTCGAAATCGCCAAGGAAGACAAGGGCTATTCGCTCGACACGCAATTGTCGGCGGAGGACTTGCAGGCGCTGGTCGCCGAATATCTGAAGCTGGTGTCCGAACTTTGGGGCAGGCCGTTCCCGCAGGATGTCCATGACCAGCTATGGGGTGCGGTCGGCGCGGTGTTCGGATCGTGGCAGTCAGAACGCGCCAAGGTCTATCGTCGCATCAACAATATTCCGCACGGCTGGGGCACTGCGGTCAACGTGCAGGCGATGGTGTTCGGCAACATGGGCGAAACCTCGGCCACCGGCGTGGCGTTCACGCGCGATCCGGCCAACGGGGAGCGCGCCTACTATGGCGAATACCTCATCAACGCGCAGGGTGAAGACGTCGTCGCCGGTATTCGCACCCCGCAATATCTGACCACCGCCGCGCGGGTCCGGGCCAATGCCAAGCCCCTGTCGATGCAGGAATCGATGCCCGAAGTGTATGCCGAACTGGCGCGCGTCTTCGACCTGCTCGAACTCCACTACCGCGACATGCAGGACATCGAATTCACGGTGGAGCGCGGCAAGCTCTGGATGCTCCAGACCCGCGCCGGAAAGCGGACCGCCCGCGCGGCGTTGAAAATCGCCGTCGACATGGCAGGCGAAGGACTGATCACGCAGGACGAAGCGGTGATGCGCGTCGAGCCTGGCGCGCTGGACCAGTTGCTCCACCCGACCCTCGATCCCAAAGCGCCGCGCGATGTGCTGGTAAAGGGTTTGCCAGCCTCGCCGGGTGCCGCGACCGGAGCCGCCGTGTTCGACAGCGACACCGCCGAACGCCTGGCGGCACTGGGTGAGCCGGTCATCCTCGTTCGCACCGAAACCTCGCCCGAGGACATCCACGGGATGCACGCGGCAAAGGGCATCCTGACCGCGCGTGGCGGCATGACCAGCCACGCCGCCGTCGTCGCCCGCGGCATGGGACGCCCTTGCGTGTCGGGCGCGGGTTCGCTTTCGATCGACGCCAAGGCAAAGGTCGCCAAGGTGGGCAGCCGCGAAGTCCGCGAGGGCGATGTCATCACGCTCGATGGTTCGTCGGGCGAAGTCATGATCGGCGCGGTCGCCACCGTGCAGCCCGAATTGTCGGGCGACTTCGGCACGCTGATGGTCTGGGCCGACGGCGCGCGCCGGATGAAGGTTCGCGCCAACGCCGAAACCCCCGCCGATGCGAAGGTCGCGCGCGACTTCGGGGCGGAGGGTGTCGGCCTGTGCCGCACCGAGCATATGTTTTTCGAAGCGAGCCGGATCACCGCCGTCCGCGAAATGATCCTTGCCGAGGATGAAGCTGGCAGGCGGGTTGCACTGGCGAAATTGCTCCCCGAACAGCGCGCAGACTTCCTCGGCATCTTCGAGGTGATGGCAGGGCTGCCGGTCACGATCCGCCTGCTCGATCCGCCGCTGCATGAATTCCTGCCAACCGCCGAAGCCGACTTTGAGGATGTCGCCAAGGCGGCGGGTGTCGCTGTCGAAGTGCTGAAACGTCGGACGGTCGAACTGCACGAATTCAACCCGATGCTCGGCCATCGCGGCTGCCGCCTCGGCGTAACCTACCCCGAAATATACGAGATGCAGGCCCGCGCCATCTTCGAGGCCGCATGCGACCTAGAGATCTCGCCGATCCCCGAAGTCATGGTCCCGCTCGTTGCCACAAAGCGGGAGCTGGAATTGATGAAGGACGTCATCGACCGCGCCGCAGAAGCCGTTTTTGCCGAACGCGGAAAGCGGATCGACTATATGGTCGGAACGATGATCGAGCTGCCACGCGCCGCCCTAATGGCCGGACAAATTGCCGAAGTCGGGCAATTTTTCAGCTTCGGCACCAATGATCTGACCCAGACGACGCTCGGTGTGTCGCGCGACGATGCCAGCCGGTTCCTGACAACCTATGTCGAAAAAGGCATCTACGCGATCGACCCGTTCGTCAGCCTCGACATTGAAGGTGTCGGCGAACTGATCGCGCTGGCAGCCGGGCGGGGCAGGGAGACGCGGCCTGATATCAAGCTGGGGATCTGTGGCGAACACGGTGGCGACCCGGCGAGCATCGCGTTCTGCGAAGGGGTCGGGCTCGACTATGTCAGCGCCTCCCCCTATCGCGTCCCGATTGCCCGCCTAGCTGCTGCTCAGGCTGCTCTGGCCACTAGATAGGGCGGTGTATGGTGCGGTCCTCGACAGGTGGAATGCGCGTGTCGCTGACCATGCCATGCTGCTGGAGATGCGCGTCATAGTCCCGGCGTAGCGCCAGATGACCGTCGCGTTCGTCTTCATAGGCGCGACGCCATTTGCCGCCGCCTGATCGGCTCATCAGTCCGAGCAGCCAGCCTGCCACCAGCACCAGGACCACGACAGCCCATTGGTTGGTCGTGAAAGGGGTCATCATGGTTCTCCTCCGTTATGAAAGGATAAACTGTCGATGACCCCGGTCGTTCCGCCGCGCCCGTAATGGGTTATTTCTGGATGAAGTTGTCCGAGATTGCGCAGGCTGCTGGTCCGAGAATGACGACGAACAACACTGGCAGGATGAACATGATCAGTGGAATGGTCATAATCGCAGGTAAGCGTGCCGCCTTTTCTTCAGCGCGCATCATGCGCTCGTTGCGGAACTCAGCGGAGAGCACCCGCAACGCGGAGGCCAGCGGCGTGCCGTATTTCTCGGTCTGGATCATCGTGGTCACGACGCCCTTCATGGCATCGAGCGGAACGCGGGATGCCAGATTGTCGAACGCCGCGCGACGGTCGGTCAGGAAACTCAGTTCGATCGCGGTCAATGCGAATTCATCACCCAGTTCGGGATAGGCGCGACCCAGTTCCTTGGCGACACGGCCGAAGGCTGCGTCGACGGTCAGGCCCGCTTCGGCGCAGATCACCAGCAGGTCGAGCGCGTCGGGCAATCCCTTGCGGATCGCGGCAGTGCGCTTGTTGACCAGGTTGTTCACATAAAGATCGGGGCCCTTGTAGCTCAGGATCAAGGCACCAGCGACAATCCCGTAGCGCTTCAGCGGGCTCCACAACGGAAATCCGCCAAGCGCATAGACATAGACGATCATGAAGCCACCAAAGACGATCGGCAGGACCATGCGCGCAAAAATCACCGCAATCGCCATGTCCTTCGAACGGATACCCGCCTGCATCAGCTTGACCTGGGCCGATTTCACCTGAGTGTCCTGCAGCACTTTCAATGACGAGAGGAACGACCGCATCCGGTCGGTCGTCTCGTTCTTTTGCGTCAGTTTTGCCCGGCGGCGCGATGTTGATGCGACGATGCCAGCCTTTAGCTGTTCACGCCGCTCGGTGAGCGCCTTGACGCGCTTCTGCATCGGGTCGCGGACGGTGGTCGCGGCATAGACGGCGAGTATCATCGCGAACGTGGCAACCGCGGCGAGGATCGTCGCCACCCAAAGGACGTCGATACCCATGAAGGTCACAGCGGGCATGGTCGGGTTCATCGCTTGGTGCCCTCGGTCAAATTTCGAAGCTGATCATTTTGGACATGATGAATGCGCCGATGCTCATCCACACGAGTCCACCGGCACCGATGGTCGTCAGTCGGGTGTCGGTAAAGAAGCCACCCATGTACATTGGGTTGATCGAATAGATCAGGCCGAAAACGATGAAGGGTAGCGCGCCGATGATATAGGCCGAAGCCTTTGATTCCGAAGACATTGCCCGGATCTTCAGCTTCATCTGGGCACGCGTGCGCAAAACGGTGGCAAGGTTCGACAGCGTCTCGGCCAGATTACCACCGGTCTCGCGCTGGATCGTCAGGCTGATGCAGAAGAATTGAAATTCGGGCGTGCCCAACCGGTCGGCGGTTTCCTGCATCGCCGCATCCATCGTCCGACCGATCTTGATCTTGTCGCTGACGTTGCGAAACTCGACGCCAACAGGACCAGGGACTTCCGATGCAACCACGCCCAGCGTTTCCGAAATCGGCAGGCCCGAACGCAATCCGCGAACGAGCAATTCGATGGCATCGGGAAATCGCTTGTTGAACAGGCCAACGCGCTTCTTGATTAGGTGGCCAACCGCAATGTGCGGAAATAGCAGTCCGCCAAACGCGCCGACGAACAGGCACAGGAATATCGGCATTCCCTTGATCTTCAGGAGCGTAGCGATGATTAGCATGATGACGACGCCAGCAGTCAGATATTTGCCCGGCGTCCAGTTCTTGCCGGTCATGTCCAGTCGCTTTTTCAACTGCGCCGGGTTTGGCAGCAGCCGGGTCGCGATACCGTCCATCTTGGTTGCACGGGTTGCTTGGATGCGACGCATCTGCGCCTCCACCACAGCCCCCGTTGAGTTGGTGTGGCGGTCGCGCATGTTGTTCAGCCGTCGAGCTTGAATTTTCTGGCCGTTCGGGCCCGAGAAGGCGAAAAAAACCAGCAGCAGTATCGCAAGCGCGCTGCCCGCAAACATCAGGAGCTGCAGGATATCCATGATTATGCGGCCTTTTGCTTGGACTTCTTGGGCAACATCGAGGTGATTCCGCTGATCTTGCCAAGCAGCGACGACTTCCGACTGGGTTTTCCGTCGGTTGTCGCAGCGGTCAGTGCCGCTTCCTCGACCGTCGCGATCAGGCGATTGGCAATCTCGAGCAGCACGGTTGCCAACCTGGTGCCCTTGCCCACCTCGGAAACCGTCTTGCCGAGCTTGGCCGCCTGCGTAGCGACCTTCATGTCGAGCGGCACGATATAGTCGAGCTTGCGTTCGATCGATGCCTCGAAATCCTTGCGGCTGATTTCGCCTGGCCCTGTCGTCGCAACCTTGTTTGCAACAACCAATATGCTCGATTGTGAGGCATTGGTCTTGAGCCATGACAAGATGCGAATGACGTCGCGGGCCGAAGCCAGCGTCAGTTCGGTGGTGATGACGGTCGCCTGAACGTCGCTCATCAAGTGCGGGTGCTGGACCAGCATGCCACGCGGCAGGTCGATGATCGTGCATTCGAACGCCGTGCGCAATTCTTCCTGAAGCTGGAAGAAGGCTGCACCGTCGGTCATCATCGGCTGGTTGATCGGTGCTTCGGCGGACAGCACGGCCAGCTTTTCATTGGCCTTTACCATCGCGCGTTCGATAAACAGTCCGTCGATGCGGCTTGGGTTTTCGATCGCATCGGTCAGCCCGCGCCCGGGTTCCAGGTCGAGCGTGAGCGCGCCGGTTCCGAAATGAACGTCCAGATCGAGCAATGCAGTCGAACGCTGGACCTTTTCACCCAGCAGCCAGGCGATTGAAGTCGCGACGGTCGAGGCACCGGCGCCGCCCCGGGCACCGATGACGGCGGCCATGACGTGCGGGCGTTCGGCGCTGGCATCGACCTGCTTGGGCGCATTGAAGACAGTCTGTGCGTGGGCAAAAGCTTCACGCAGTTGGTCGGCGCTGAATGGCTTCAGGAGATAATCCTGGATGCCGCTGGCTACCAGGTCGCGATAAAGGCGCACGTCGTTGACTTGGCCCGCCGCAATGACGACGGTGCCGGGTTCGCAAACTTCGGCCAGCGCGTTGATATCATTCAGCGGGTCGCCGCTTTCGGACAGGTCGACGAACAGAATTTGCGGGCTGGCCGAGACCGACAACGACTGGACAGCATTGCGCAGTCCACCCTTGTTGACCTTGTCGGGAGCCCAGCCGAGTTCAACGACAACCGGACGGATCTGCTCGGCTGTCAATTCGTCGCAGACGAACGCGGTAAACGGTTCGCGCAGGGCGCCGCCGTTACGCGCAGGAGACCAGGGTGCGTTCATCAGTTACCTCCGCCATTCTTGGTCGATTCTTTGGTCAGCCCGGCGGTCCCGGTCGTCGGTGCCAGGCGATAAGCCTTGATCGCCTTGGTCGAGGTCCAGGCATCAACGGTTTGTTCGCCATCGCGGCCAGCCAGTAGATCATGCGGATCGGCAACCATCGCGGCCAGGTTGGAATTGATGGCGCAACCGTAATTCGATGCCTGCTTGCCGGTGAACTGCGGTTGCGACAGGCGGCCGAAGTCCGGGCAATGCGGGACTGATGCCGTCATGCGGCTGACGATGACGCGAATGGCTCCGGGGGGAATGCTGCCCTCGGTGACCGGCGCGCGCTCTTCGACCAGCAGGCCATAGCGGGCGGTTACATTAGCCACCGCCTGGCGCGCGTAACGGTCGCCGTCGAGGGCATCGACCGAGATGCGGTCGCCGAACCGGAGCTTGATCGACTGGAACCAGCCGTCGAGCCGGTCGGCATCGCGCATGGCAAGCTGGTCGCTGCCAGGTGCGGATACGTCGAAGACATAGTCGGTGCGACTGACGACCGGCTGATGCACCGATTCCAGGCCACTGGTAGCGTCGGTCGCACAGGCCGATAGCGAGATACCGCAGGCAATGAGCGCGAGTACAGGAAGTTTACGCATGGTTTTCATCTCCGTATCTCGGGTCAATTGCCGCTGAAGCCGGGCGTGGGGGCAGCCTTGGCAGGAGCAGACCTGGTGGCAGCGGGACGTCGACTGCCGGTTGCGGCCTGCGGCGCGTAGGCCGATGGGCTGATCCCGCCCGTCGATGGTGCAGGAACCGTTACCGGTGGGGCCATCGTCGGTTTCGGGCGTTCGCCGCCCGACCGGCCGCTGAAGTCCTGGCCGAGCAGGAAATTCTGCAGGTCGGTCGGGTTTTTCAGTCCGTCCGTGGGCAGGTGAATGTCACCGGCCGAGACCGGCTTGACCAGATAAGGCGTCACGATGATCATTAGTTCGGTCTGGGCGCGACGATAGCTGGTTGAACGAAACAATGCTCCCAGGACCGGCACATCGCCCAGGCCCGGAGCCTTCTGGATCGAGTTGGCATTGTTATTCTGCAACAGGCCACCAATCATGAAGCTCTGACCCGAACCCAGCTCGACAGTGGTTTCCGTCCGGCGAGTCGTGATCGCCGGGACCGTGAAACCGTTCAAAGTGACCGATCCTTCGGTCGACAGCTGCGAAACTTCGGGACGGACGCGCATCGAAATGCGGCCATCGGCAAGAACCGTTGGCGTGAACGACAGGCTTACGCCGTATTGCTTATATTCGATCGTAACCTGGCCGAGCGTTTGTGAGACCGGGATCGGAAACTCGCCGCCTGCAAGAAAGCTGGCAGTTTCGCCCGACACTGCGGTCAGATTGGGTTCGGCGAGCATCGTGACGAGGCCATCGGTTTCGGCAAGATCGATTGCGGTGCCGACGTCAACGCCGAAAAGTTTCCCCAGGAAACCAAGTGACGTTGTGCCCGCGCCAAGGCCGAGCTTGGCGAAATCCCCAACGGTGCCGCCTTGTGTAATGAACCGACCCGTCACCGGATCGAATGGCAGCTTCAGCGAACCGGCAGGCAGGCCGTATAGCGACGATGCGTCCAACTGGGGCAGGGCGGTAGTGCTGGCGTTGCCGATCGTGCCAAACCCACGGCCCTGGGCAATACCGACGTTGAAGCCGCCCGTCGTGTCGCGTGTGATCAGGTTGACGCCGATCTGCTTGGCCAGCGAGCGGCTGACTTCGGCGATCTTGACCTGCAGATTGACCTGCAGCGGGGTTGCGGTGCGCAGTCGGCTGACGACCTCGACCTTGTCACCCAGGAAAGCCTTGACCAGACGCTCGGCCTCGGCCCCGTCTTCCGGCGCGGCCACAACGCCGGTGAGCAGCACGAGGCCGTTCATTGAGGTCGCGCGGATCGAGCCATCGGGCATCGCCAGCCGCAACATCTGATCGAGCGAATTCGCATTTTCGCCAACCCGGATGTTGGCGGAGAAAACGACGATACCTGCCTTGTTCTTGGCATAGACACTGGCCTCGCCCGCGGTCTTGCCAAAGATGTGAATCTGGCGGGCCGAACTGACATAAACGTCGGCGACACCTGCGTTCGACGTCCATACGTCGCTGACGCTAGCGGGAAGATTGTAGAGCTCGCCGCGACCGACTGACAGGACGATTTCACGCGAAGGACGCTGGGCACCCTGTGGCAGCGAGACCGATGCTGTCCGGACACCGCGCTTGGGAGCGGCAACCGATGGTGCCGAAGTCGCAAAGACGGCGGCAAGAGTCACGATTGAACTGGCGACGCGACACTGGCGAATGAAGAACTTGCGATCCATCTTAATTTCCTCCTACCGGCGCGTCAGTCACGGTATTGCCGCGGGCGACGTGGACCACTGGCCCAACCGGTTTGTCAAAATTGCTCCCCGAGCTCGTCGTTGGCGCGGGACTTGGCAAAGAGGGGGCCTGCGTCGGCACGGTCTTGCGCTGGAAGCGCGAGACGTCGGCACCGGTGACGTATGTGGAATTGGTATCGATCGGACGGGAGGCGATCTCGACCAAGAAGCGCTTGTCCTTCGGGTCGGTCCCGGCGGGCACCCTGACGGCACCCGACGCAATCGCGGCATCCAGGTCGGACGTGTTGTCGGCAATCGACCGCAACGAAAGCGAAACCTGACCGATGCTTTGTGCAACCTGGATTTTCTCGCCGATGCGTGGCGTGACTTCCAAAGTGACGGTGGCGAACGTCTTGACTTCCTTTTTGCCCTTGTCGTCTTCGGGGACGGTGCGCTGGTCGGTTGCGAGAACGCGGATATTACGGACGAAAGTTTCCGAAGCGCGCAAAGGTGGTCCGCCCGAGCCGCTGCCGCTCCCGCCATCAACTGTCTGCGTAAGCACCAGGTCGACCCGATCGCCCGGGAAGACAAAACCCGCGACGCCCGCCGATGCCGATACCGACACCGTCACAGCGCGCATGCCGGGTCCGAGTGCTGCCGCCAGGAAGCCGCGGTCGCCGGGTCGAACGGTCGACCCTTGCGTTAGTGGCTGGCCCGCCGAGATCTGGGCGCGAACGACTGTGCCGGTGAGCGAGTTGGCATCGGCAGTGCCCTTCAGGTAATAGGCGTTCTGGATCAGATCCTTCGGCCAGGGCTGAAAGCGGAAACTGTCCGGCTCGATGATCGTGCCGATCGGTAGGGCCCGTGTCGCGACCAGAACCTCGGGTCCGGTCGATACGACCGTCACCGCTTGCGCCACAGGAGCAGTACCGCGCCCGAACATGTTTTTCGCCATGACTGCGGTAATCGCTGCGATAAGCAGGGCTCCGACGAGTAGAGCGATCTTTTTAGGTTCCATGTCGGGCAACGCCTCCTTGCGTTGTGCGGGTGTTCGAGCCTCGTTATTCGAGGAAAATGGTTAAGATATCGTTTGGGAGATTTCCCAGAGGGCGGCGAAGGCGATTGCAATTCCATAAGGAATTTCAGGACGTCCTTCCGACTTCTGAATCTTGTGGCGGATCAGCATTGCGACCGTGAGCAAGCCGCCGAGGATCGCCATCACTGTCAGCAGATTGAAAAACTGGATCGGCGTGAACCACAATGCCAGCGCCGTGATCATCTTGACGTCCCCGCCGCCCATCGCACCGAGCGCGAACATCCCCGCAAAGATCGCAAAGGTGATCACCGCCTGCGCGAATACGATGGCGACGTCGGGCCACAGGTCATAACCGTTCAACAGCCACCAGAGCGGCGCCCCGACTGCTATGGCAAGGTTTAGCCAGTTCGAGATCGTGCGTGTGCGCCAGTCGCCGATTGCCGCAATGACCAGCACGACTGCCAGCGCGGTCAGCAAAATGATATGAAGTGTGCCCATTCATTAACCCTCTAGACGGAGGGCGTTGCCAAACCGTAACCGTCGCCGATGATTTTCGATCGCCGCCGGATTCCCGCTGACGCCAGCATCACAATGACACCGGGCAGGGACGGCTGGCCGCTTCGGACCTATTTTCAGCCCGCGCGGGGAACGGTGTGCGGATCGATCCTCTGGCTCGGCGGTCGGGGTGATATATTCGAAAAATATCTTGAGAGCTTCGATGCGTGGACGCAAGCCGGTCGCTCGGTCACCAGCTTCGACTGGCGCGGGCAGGGGGGATCGGGGCGCCTTGGCATCAATCCCCGCATCGGGCACGTCGACGACTTCGCGACCTGGATCGACGACCTCGCCGCGTTCTACGACGACTGGCGGCTGCGCACCCCGGGTCCGCATTTTGTCTTCGGCCATTCGATGGGCGGACACCTGCTCCTGCGCGCACTTTCCGAACGGTGTATCGATCCCGTTGCCGCTGTGTTGTCGGCACCGATGCTTGGTTTCGAAAGTGGTCCAATACCATTCGCCATGGCTGCCGCGATGGCGAGGCTGCTTGCCCGTGTCACGACAAGTCGGAACGCCGCCTGGAAAAGCAATGAGAAGCCCTCGCTACCCGGTGCATCGCGGCAGGACTATCTGACGCATGACCCGGATCGCTATGCTGATGAACTGTGGTGGAAACAGCAAAACCCGGAGCTTGTCCTGGGACCGCCAAGCTGGTCATGGCTTGCCGCCGCCTTCCGCTCGATTGCTGGATTGCGACAACCCGACGCTGTCGAGCACATTGCGGTGCCGATCCTCATCCTGGGCACAGACGGCGACCAGCTCGTTAGCCCAAGCGCAATCAGGGCATTCGCCGCGCGGCTGACCGATGCGAAGCTCGTCATGCTGGGCAAGGATGCCGCGCATGAGATACTCCGCGAACGCGACGGCCCACGCAATTGCATGCTGGCCGCAATCGCCGAATTCCTGGACGGTCGCACGTGAAATATGATTTCGCCGTGATCGGAGCCGGAATCGCCGGTGCCAGCCTGGCTGCCGAACTCGCGCCGCACGGTTCGGTCGTCCTGCTGGAGGCGGAGGCGCACGCCGGATATCATTCGACCAGCCGGTCGGCGGCGCTGTGGCATGAAACGCTGGGCGGACCCCTGATCCAGCCGCTTACGACGGCATCGTTTCCAGCACTGAACGACGGTGGCTTTTTGAAGGCACGTGGTTCGCTCAGTGTTGCCGATGTCGAGCATCTTGATTTGCTCGATCAAATGGCTGGCGACTTTGCCGGCACCGTGGCGCTCCAGCCAATGACTCGCGAGGAGATCCGCGTGCGGGTGCCGCGCGCCAGGCCGGTCCTTGCCGCCGGGCTGCTGGAACCAAGCTGTGCCGATATCGATGTCGCCGCGCTTCATGCCGCCGTGCTCGGCGGCTTTCACCGGGCGGGCGGCATTTTGGAAACCGACTTTCGGGTCGATGCCGTCACGACGTGGGCAAAGGGCTGGCGCATCGCTGCCGGCGCACGATCGATCGAGGCGGAGATCGTCGTGAACGCCGCCGGAGCATGGGCCGACGTTATCGCCGGGCTCGCGGGAGCGCGGCCGCTCAGCCTGATGCCATGCCGCCGCACGATTGCCCAGGTCCGGGTCGATGGCAGCGATGTGCCCGCCGACCTGCCAATGGTAACCGACATTGCCGGCTCCTATTACTTCAAGGCGGAGGGCCCCGATCGCCTGTGGCTGTGTCCGCAGGACGAAACGCTCGTCGAACCGGGCGATGCGGCACCCGAAGAGATCGATGTCGCAATCGCCATCGATCGTTTCGAACGCGTAACAGAATGGAAGGTGTTGGCGGTTGAACGCAAATGGGCCGGGCTGCGCACCTTCGCACCCGACCGGCTGCCAATTTACGGATTCGACCGGAGCGTTCCCGGACTTTTCTGGTGCGCGGGACAGGGCGGCGTGGGCATCCAGACATCTCCGGCGGCAGCGCGGCTATGCGCGAAGCTGCTCCTCGGGGTTCCCTCGGAGATCGACCCGACCCCATTTTCACCGAGACGGTCGGCAATTAGTATTGGCGTCGGTACTGAAACGGGTTAGCCTTTGCCCCGACGTTCTGAACAACTCTGAGACGGAGACAAACATGGCACACAAGTTCGTGATCGAGCAGAACAAGGCTGGTGAGTATGTCGCCAAGTTCAAGTATAATGCGGAAACGATTTTCTGGACCGAAGGCTATGCATCGAAAGCCGGTGCCAAGAATGCCATTGAATCGATGAAGAAAAACGGTCCGGTCGCTGAAACCGAGGACTGATCCCTAGCTTCGCGATGCGTCGATAGCGGCGTCGCTCGCCAATTTATCGGCGCGCTCATTGTCAGCGTGACCCGCATGGCCTTTGACCCAGATCCATTCGATCCGGTGGGGCTTTGTAGCGGCCAGCAACGACTGCCAGAGTTCGGCATTCTTGACCGGCTTGCGGTCAGCGGTTCGCCAGCCGTTTTTCTGCCAGCCGTGAATCCATTTGGTCAGGCCGTCCATGACATAGCGGCTGTCGGTCGAAAGCCTGACCCGACACGGCTGCGTTAAGGCGTTGAGTGCCTCGATCGCCGCTGTCATTTCCATGCGGTTGTTCGTGGTCAGCCTCTCTCCGCCAGCAAGTTCGCGCTCGCGCTGGCCCGACCGAATGATTGCGCCCCAGCCACCAGGGCCCGGATTGCCCTTGCAAGCGCCATCGGTGGCAATCTCGACGTTCGGCATTTCGGCAGCGGTCGGAACAATCTTATCAGTCATGACCGGCGTAATGGTCGAGACGTCGCAGGAAAGCGAGCGGGTCCTTGCGCGTTACCAGCGCATCTGCGGGCGTATTCAGCCAGTCCCATGCCCGCGTCAGCATGAACCGTAGGCAGGCACCCCGCGCCAACGCCGGGAAGGCGGCGCGTTCGGCGTCCGACAGTCCAAAAACTGCCTCGTATCCGTCGATGATCGCATCGCCGATCTCGGCTTGGTAGTCAGTCCCGTCGTCGCCAAAACTCCAAGCGGCGTGGGTAACGGCAACGTCCCAGGCGCGCACTTCGGTGCAGGCGAAATAGAAATCGATAAGCCCGCCGACCTCGTTCCCGCGCATCAGTACGTTGTCGGGGAACAAGTCGGCATGAACGACCGCGCTGGGCAGGTGCGTCGGCCAGGCACTATCGAGCCAGTCGAGTTCGGCCTGCACCCGCGCGCCGAGGGCGGGCGCGATGCGATTCAGATCGTCACCACATCTGGCGGCCAGTTCATGCCATCCGACAGGCCCCATCGTATTGGGCCGCTGCGGCGTAAAATCGGCCAGGGCCGCGTGCATCTGTCCCAATGCCGCACCGGTCGCGCGCGCCTGGACCGGTGTTGGATGGCTGACGGAGACCCCTGTAAGGAATTCAATCAGGCAGCCGGGGCGTCCGGCAACCCGTTGCAGTTGCGCGCCTTCGCGGTCGCGGATGGCGCGCGGTACGGGCAACCCCTTGTCCGCCAGATGATCGAGGAGCGCGAAGAAAAATGGCAGGTCCGCGGCATCCACCCGCTTTTCATACAAGGTCAGGATGAACCGCGCGCCATCGTTGCCGCCGCTTGTGTCGATCAGGAAATTGCTGTTCTCGACACCCTCGGCAATGCCCTTGGCAGACCCCAGCGTGCCGACATCGTAACGCAGCAGCAACGCTGTCATTTCCTCGGCGGAGACATGCGTGTAAACCGCCATTCAGGCGGCGAGACCGCGCGGCAGTTTGAACTCGATCGTCTCGACGGCGGCTTCGACAACCGATTCGGTGATCGCAAAGCGCTCGGACAGCTTGGCAACAACCTCCCGAACAAGGATTTCCGGGGCAGACGCGCCCGCCGTGAGCCCCAGCGATCGGGGCGTGCCAAGCCAGGCAAAGTCGATATCGGCCGCCCGCTCGATCAGGCGCGCCGGCACGCCGTTCCGTTCGGCGACCTCCACCAGGCGCAGCGAATTTGACGAATTCGGCGCGCCGATCACCAGCATGATGTCACACTGGCCCGACATGCGCTTGACGGCCTCCTGCCGGTTCGAAGTTGCGTAACAAATGTCTTCGCCGCGCGGGGCGTGGACTTGGGGGAAGCGCGCCTTCAGGGCAGCGACGATCTGGGCCGTGTCATCGACCGAAAGTGTCGTTTGGGTCAGGAATGCCAGTTGCGTCGCATCGGTGACGGCAAGCGCGGCGACGTCGTCGAGCGTTTCGACGAGCGTCATCTGTCCATCGGGAACCTGACCGAAAGTGCCGATCACTTCGGGATGGCCCCGGTGTCCGATGAACAGGATATGCTTGCCCGATGCGACCAGGCGTTCTGCTTGCCGGTGAACCTTCGATACCAGCGGGCAGGTGGCGTCGAAATACTCCAGCCCCCGTGCGTCGGCATCGGCAGGAACCGATTTCGGGACACCATGCGCTGAAAAAACGACAGGTGCACCGTCAGGAACCTCGTCCAGTTCCTCGACAAAGATCGCACCCTTGGCCTTCAGGCTCTCAACGACGTAGCGATTATGGACGATTTCGTGACGGACATAGATCGGGCTCCCGTATTTTTCGATGGCCAATTCCACGATCCTGATGGCCCGATCGACCCCGGCGCAGAAACCGCGGGGCGCAGCGATGATGAGTTCGAGGGCAGGAAGCGTCATGATGCCGCCGCCATACGCGATTGCTTGCGCACGCGAAACCCGGTTCCTATGAGGGGGGTATCGATATCCGAAGTTCCACGACCCCGGTCCAAAGGTGTGCGTTTCCTTGACGAAAAATCTGGCTTCCGTTGGCATTATCACCGCTCTCGCCCTCCTTGGCGCATGCGCCAAGACTGGTGAAATCGATTCTTCCGGCGGGATTACGGCCGCGCGGTCGGCTTGCCCAGCCGTTGCAATCCCCGCCAGCACGGGTGATGTCACACTGTTCAATCCGGTTAACAGCCGCGACGCCCGCGCGATCGACGTTGTCGCCAGCATCACCAATTTGCGCGACACCTGCGCCGATGTCGGCAGCGACGTATCCGCCGCCGCCACGTTCGAAGTGCAGGCGCGCCGGACAAGTTCGGTTGGTGCCCGCGATGTTGTGCTGCCCTATTTCGTCACCATCGTGCGCGGCGGTGATACCGTCGTGGCCAAGCGTTTAAGCCGCGTCGCGCTGCACTTCAACGAAGGACAACTCCGCACCACAGCCTCGGCAACGGGCGGTGCGCTGATCGATCGCGCGTCGGCGACACTGCCCCAGGATGTTCAGGACAAGCTGCAGCGCAAGCGCAAGGCCGCCGACGCCGATGCCTCAATCGACCCGCTGTCGCAGCCGGATGTGCGTGCGGCCGTGGCGCGGGTGAGCTTTGAAGCGCTGATCGGGTTTCAGCTGACCCCCGAACAGCTCCAGTACAACGTCACGCGCTAAAGGCGGTTGACGCGAATCGAACGGGCAAGCATTGCTTGCCCTGTCGTCCAAAGGGAAACCTTTGGGTGGCCGTGCGGGAGAGTGGCCGACCGTTGACCCGGTGCAGTCACGCCGAAGGAGCAACCACCCCGGAATCTCTCAGGCACCCGGACCGCGCGGACCAAGACAACTCTGGAAAGCGTTCCTGTAACAAGCAGGGACCACCGAAGGTGTAAGCTGGTTCGCCAGCGAAAGCTCTCAGGTTTCCGTGACAGAGGGGGTCGATGAAGTGGCTGGAAGGCCGCGCATTGGCCGTCCATCCGTCCCGTGGAGACCAGCCGTTGAGCGAAGATTACGAAATCCCGATCGAACCGCTCCCGCTCGACGCCTGGCATCGGGCAAGGGGTGCGCGCATGGTCGAGTTCGCGGGCTACCACATGCCGATCCAGTATGAAGGCATCATCGCCGAACATCTGTGGACGCGTGAGAATGCCGGGCTGTTTGATGTCAGCCACATGGGGCAATTGCTAATTTCCGGAGACGGTGCGGCAGCGGCACTGGAGGCCATCCTGCCGAGCGACATCATCGGGCTTGCGACTAACAAGATGCGCTATTCGCTGCTGTTGGATCAGGACGGCGGGATCCTCGACGACTTGATGGTCAGTACACGCGAAGAGGGTATCTACTTGGTGGTCAACGGCGCGGTAAAGCACGAGGACATCGGCCACCTCCGCGAATTCCTGCCCGACGAAATCACCATGAACCACATGGAAGACCATGCCCTGCTGGCGTTGCAGGGGCCCACAGCCGTTGATGCCCTGTCGCGGGTTGTTCCGGGCGTTGAAAACCTGTTCTTCATGGACTGCGGCGTCTTTGGTGATTTGTGGATCAGCCGTTCGGGCTACACCGGCGAGGACGGTTTCGAAATATCGGTTCCTGCCGACCGAGTCGAAGCGCTCGCCACCGAACTTTGCGACCAGCCCGAGGTGAAGCCGATTGGTTTAGGTGCGCGCGACTCGCTTCGGCTGGAGGCGGGCCTGCCGCTCTATGGCCACGATCTCGATCCCGCCACCGATCCCGTCAGTGCGGGCCTGACGTTCGCTATCCAGAAGCGCCGCCGTGAACAGGGCGGTTTTCCGGGTGCTGAAACTATCCGCCGGCACCTGTCCGAAGGTGCGCCGACCAAGCGGGTCGGCCTGGACGTCGCCGGTCGCCAATCCGCCCGCGAAGGGGCCGATATCTACGCCGGGGACACGCTCGTCGGAAAGGTCACCTCAGGCGGATTTTCGCCCAGCCTGCAATACCCGATTGCAATGGGTTATGTCAGCGCGGCCCTCTCAGAACCCGGCACGCAGCTCGAAATCGACGTCCGCGGCAAGCGCCTGTCGGCCACCGTCGCACCGATGCCGTTTGTACCCCACCGCTACCACCGCAAGGAAGTCCGCAAATGAACCGATATTTCACGACCGACCATGAATGGATCGACGTCGCCGCCGATGGCGAAACTGCGACGGTCGGCATCACCGACTATGCCCAGGGACAGCTTGGCGACATTGTGTTCGTCGAGGTTCCGGCTTCTGGAACGCGCATCGACAAGGGCGGCGAGGCTGCGGTTGTTGAATCGGTGAAGGCGGCATCGGATGTTTATGCACCTGTCTCGGGCACCATCAGCGAAGGCAATCCCGCGCTTGAGGGCGATCCGTCATTGGTCAACAGCGCTGCGGAGACAGACGGTTGGTTCTTCACCATCGTTCTGAACGACACGAGCGAACTGGACGGTTTGATGGACGAAGCCGCTTACAAAGCCTTTGTCGCGGGACTTTAATTCATGCGCTACCTGCCCCTAACCGTCTCCGACCGGAGCGCGATGCTCGCCACCATCGGCGCATCGACTATCGACGACCTGTTCATCGATGTCCCCGAGTCCGCGCGCCTTGCCGGACCGATGGCGGGTCTGCCTCTTCACGCGCCCGAACTCGCGGTTGATCGCCACCTGTCCGCATTGGCGCGCAAGAACCGTGCAGCAGGCGACGGCCCGTTCTTCCTCGGCTGCGGCGCGTACAAGCACCACGTTCCCGCGAGCGTCGATCATCTGATCCAGCGCGGCGAGTTCCTGACCGCTTACACTCCGTACCAGCCCGAAATCGCGCAAGGCACGTTGCAGGTCTTGTTCGAATTCCAGACACAGGTCGCCCGTCTGTTCGGCACCGACGTCGCTAACGCATCGATGTACGACGGCTCGACTGCTTGCTGGGAAGCCATTGTTATGGCGCGCCGTATCACGAAACGCGGCAAGGCGATCCTGTCCTCCGGCCTCCACCCCCATTATGTGAGCGTTGCGCAGACGATGGCGCGTTTCACCGGCGATGTGCTCGACACCGCGGTTCCTGCGCTGGTCGCCGAAACCGACACTGCCCGCCTGATCGACCTGATCGACGCCGAAACATCATGCGTCGTCGTCCAATACCCTGACATTCTCGGCCGGATCGACGATCTTTCAGCTCTGGTAGAAAAAGCGCACGTTAACGGCGCGTTGCTGATCGCCGTTGTGACCGAACCCGTCGCGTTGGGCGCGATCACTTCACCTGGAGAGATGGGCGCTGACATCGTCGTCGGTGAAGGCCAGTCGCTTGGCGTCGGCCTGCAATTCGGTGGCCCCTATGTCGGTCTGTTCGGCTGCAAGGACAAATACGTCCGCCAGATGCCCGGTCGCCTGTGTGGAGAGACCGTCGATGCTGAGGGCAAACGCGGCTTCGTCCTGACCCTGTCGACGCGCGAACAGCATATCCGCCGTGAGAAGGCGACGTCAAATATCTGTACGAACTCAGGGCTTTGCGCGCTGGCGTTCTCGATCCACATGACCCTGCTCGGTGAACGCGGCTTGCGTGAATTGGCGGCTCTGAACCATGAACTTGCCTGCATCGCCGCCGACCGGCTGGCGCAAATCCCCGGCGTTCGCGTGGTCAATGACAGCTTCTTCAACGAATTCACCATCGCATTGCCACAGGAAGCCCGCCCCATCGTCCGCGCGCTGGCCGATGCCGGAGTCCTGGCCGGTGTCTCACTCGGTCGCCTTTATCCGGGGGTCGAAAGCCTGAAGAACGGGCTTGTCGTCGCTGTCACCGAAACAACCACGGTCGAGGATATTGAAGCCCTTGCCACCGCCCTGACAGGAGCGCTCGCATGAATATCAACCAGAGCGGCTGGCGTCCCGAGACGCCGATGTCGGACACAAGCGAAGCCACCCAAACCTTCACCGGCAACCGCGCGTTAATGCTCGACGAAGCCTTGATCTTCGAGATCGGCGATCAACACACGACCGGCGTGGATTTTTCAGAGCGAGCAGGAGAATATCGATCCCGCCTCGGCACCCTCGCACGCAAAACTCCCATCAACCTCCCCGGCCTGTCCGAACCGGAAACCATCCGTCATTACACCCGCCTGTCGCGCCAGAATTACGGCATCGACCTCGGTTTTTTCCCGCTCGGTAGCTGCACGATGAAGCACAACCCGCGCCTGAACGAAAAAATGGCGCGGCTCCCGGGTTTTGCCGACATCCACCCGTTGCAGCCGGTCGATACCGTGCAGGGCGCGCTCGAACTAATCGACCAGCTTGCCCATTGGCTGAAGACGCTGACCGGCATGCCTGCCGTCGCCATGTCGCCAAAGGCGGGCGCGCACGGTGAACTTTGCGGCATTCTCGCGATCCGTGCCGCCCTCGAAGCCCGCGGCGACGCGCGGTCAGTCGTCCTGGTGCCCACCAGCGCGCACGGCACCAACCCCGCGACCGCCGCCTTTGCCGGTTACGCGGTCGAGGATATCCCGGCGAACCCCGATGGCCGCGTCGATGCGGCAGCCCTGAAAGCGCGCCTCGGCTCCGACGTCGCCTGTGTGATGATCACTAACCCGAATACCTGCGGGCTGTTCGAACGCGAATTGAAGGACATTGCCGACGCCGTCCACGCGGCGGGCGCGTTCGTTTATTGCGACGGCGCGAACTTCAACGCCATCGTCGGTCGCGTGCGGCCCGGCGACCTCGGCGTCGATGCCATGCACATCAACCTGCACAAGACATTCTCAACGCCCCACGGCGGCGGTGGTCCGGGTTCGGGTCCGGTGGTCTTCTCCGCCGCGCTCGCCCCCTACGCGCCGCTGCCGTTCGTCGATAAGGAGGGCGACCAGTTCGTTCTGGTCGAAGAGGAAACCGCTGGCGACCACCACGCCGGATCGTTCGGTCGCATGGTCGCCTTCCACGGCCAGATGGGCATGTTTACCCGCGCACTGACCTATATCCTCAGCCACGGCGCGGACGGGTTGCGCCAGGTCGCGGAGGACGCGGTGCTGAACGCGAACTATATTCTCCGCAGCCTGGAGGGGACGCTCGACGCGCCGTTCGCACATACCGGACCGTGTATGCACGAGGCAATCTTCTCGGACAGCGGTATGGCCGATGGCTTCAACACCATCGACATTGCCAAGGGCCTGATCGACGAAGGCTTCCATCCGATGACGGTCTATTTCCCGCTCGTCGTCCACGGGGCGATGCTGATCGAACCGACCGAAACCGAATCCAAAGCCGCGCTCGACCAGTTCATCGGCGCGCTGCGTTCGGTCGCCGAACGGGCGAGGGCAGGGGACCCGACGTTGAAGACGGCTCCGCACTTCGCGCCACGGCGGCGACTGGACGAGACGCTGGCGGCAAGGAAGCCGGTGCTGGTTTGGAAGGAGGCAACGGTAAGTTAGGAATGCACTGTTAATCTGACATCATGTCTCGCAACTACCCTAAATTCACACAGGCTCAGCGTGAACGAGGGCCATATTTTCAGGGGCAGAGAACCCTCAGCACGTCGTCA
Source organism: Sphingomonas sp. (assembly GCF_025353885.1). Classification (GTDB taxonomy): domain Bacteria; phylum Pseudomonadota; class Alphaproteobacteria; order Sphingomonadales; family Sphingomonadaceae; genus Sphingomonas_O. The sequence goes on from NZ_JANXNX010000071.1 coordinate 21,152, forward strand.
ACAGGATTTGCAGTTGTCGTCTTCTTGCTCGCAGGTGTCACGTTCAGTGGAATTTTCTTTAGCGACAGAGTTCCCGGATTGAATACATCAGCCGTACAATTTTCGCGAAGCTTCGATAGAGATCATGCTCCATTGCCTGGTGCATCGTATTCAGGTTGTAACGACGCTCGTGCGGACGGAGTTGCACCGATTTATTCCGATGAGCCTGGCTACCGCTCGGATATGGATGGCGATGGGGATGGTATCGCGTGTGAACCTCATCGCTGATTGGACGGTCATTGTCGGCCCACCTAGCCGCAGCCCCAGAATCAAGGCAAAGCACCCGTCTGATGGGGAAATTATGACTATCCAATCCGACCGCTGGATCCGCGAGCAGGCCACCACCAACGGCATGATCGAGCCGTTTACGGAGAGCCAGCGCCGCGACGGCTGCATTTCCTATGGCCTGTCGTCCTATGGCTATGACGCGCGCGTGGCCGATGAGTTCAAGATTTTTACCAACGTCGATTCGGCGATCGTGGACCCGAAGAACTTCGATCCGGTGAGCTTCGTCGATCGAAAGACCGACGTCTGCATCATCCCGCCGAACAGTTTTGTCCTCGCCCGCACCGTCGAATATTTCCGCGTGCCCCGCGACGTGCTCGTCATCTGCCTCGGCAAATCGACCTATGCGCGTTGTGGCATCATTGTGAACGTGACCCCGCTGGAACCGGAGTGGGAGGGTCATGTTACTCTCGAATTCTCCAACACCACGCCGCTCCCCGCCAAGATCTACGCCAACGAAGGCGCGTGCCAGTTCCTGTTCCTGAAGGGGAATGAGCCCTGCGAAGTCAGCTATGCCGACCGTGCGGGCAAATATATGGGCCAGCGCGGGGTGACGCTTCCCAAAGTCTAGCGTTTCCGGCCTCCCTTATGCGGTATCCCCTTGGGCCGCCCACGGTGCATCGTCGTAATCCGCCCCTTCTGCTGCCGCGGCGCGGACCCACCCTCCGGCAACTCGAACCGCAAAGCCCCGCTGATCGGATTAGCCTCCGCAAGCCGCAGTTGCAGCTTCATTCCCGGCGCATATTTCACGCCCGAAACATCGCCCTCCAGCGTCTTCGCGCCCTCGTCGAACCGGAAATAATCATTCCCCAGCGTCGACACCGGCACCAGCCCATCGCCGCCGATCCCGTCGACAGTCGCGAAAAACCCGAAGTTCGACACGCCCGTTATCCGCGCGTCGACGACCTCGCCGATCCGCGTCGACAGATGGGCGGCAACGTACCGATCCACCGTCTCACGCTCGGCCAGCATGGCCCGCCGCTCGGCCTGGCTGATCGCCTCCCCCAGCACGGTCATCCGCTGCGCCTCGTCTTCGGTCAGCCCGCCGTCGCCCAGGCCGAAACTGTGCACCAGCCCGCGATGCACGATCAGGTCGGCATAGCGCCGGATCGGTGAGGTGAAATGCGCGTAGCTGCCCAGTGACAGGCCGAAATGCCCATGATTGTCCGGCCCGTAATAAGCCTGCGTCTGCGTCCGCAGCACCTGCTCCATGATCTGCGGGCGCTGCTCCGGGTCGGTTACGCGCTCCAGCAATCGGTTGAACACCGCCGGCGTCACGACCTGACCAAGCGCAAAACTCACCCCGAACGTCGCGAGATAATCCTTCAGCGCGACCAGTTTCTCACGGCCCGGAACCTCATGCACGCGGTACATCACGGGCGACTTCTTGGCTTCCAGCGCCTTGGCTGCCGCGACATTGGCCGCGATCATGAAATCCTCGATCAGCCGGTGCGCGTCCAGCCTGTCGCGCACCGCGATGCTGACGATCTGGCCCTTTTCATCGAGCACCACGCGTCGTTCCGGCAGGTCGAGCGCCAAAGGCTCGCGCTCGTCGCGCGCCTTGGCCAACAAGCCCCAAGCCGACCACAGATGTTGCAGATGTTCGGGCGCGTCGCCCCCGTCGATGGCAGCCTGCGCGTCCTCATAGGCAATGTTCGCTGCCACCCGGATCACGGCCCGCGTAAACCGCCACGCGGTCACCTTGCCCTTGGCATCGATCGTTAAATGACACGCGAGCGCGGCGCGATCCTGCCCCTGTTTCAGCGAACAAATATCCGCCGACAGTTCTTCGGGAAGCATCGGCACGACGCGGTCGGGGAAGTACACACTGTTCCCGCGTTTTTTCGCCTCACGGTCGAGCAACGATCCGGGCCGAACGTAAAACGACACATCAGCGATCGCGACGATCGCGTCGTAGCCGCCCTTGTCATTCGGGGCCGCCCACACCGCATCGTCGTGGTCGCGCGCATCGGCCGGATCGATGGCCACGATCGGCAGGTCGCGCAGATCCTCGCGGTCGCCGAGCTTGGTCTTCGACACCCGGTGCGCCTCTGCCAGCATATCATCGGTGAAATGATCGGGGATGCCATGTTTGTGGATCGCGATGAGGCTGAATGCCTTGGGCGCAAACGGATCGCCCAGAATTTCCGACACCCGCGCCACGATCTTCGGTGGACGGCCGCCCTTTTCACACAGTACCAGATCACCATCGACCGCATCGCCGATGTCCGAAATCAGGGTGTCGTTGCGCTCGCGCTTGTCGACGGGTTTCAGATAATACCGGTCACCCTCCTTGCGGACAACGCCGAGCAGCATCTCCTCCGACTTGGCGAGCTTTTTCATCGGATGCACGACATGGCCCCCGCCGCGTTCTTCGGTGCGCCCGAGAAAGCGATCGCCAATCGCCATCGCGCCCGCCTTGCTCCGCTCGATCACCCGCACGCGCGGGGGGACCACGCCATCGGCCTGCCAGTTTTCGGGCACCGACAGGACGGTATCGCCGTCTATGTCGACGACGCGAAACACCGTGACCTTCGGCAATCCGCCCATTTTATGGAAAGCCCGCCCCGGTGCGCTGTCGATCAGACCCTCGTCCGCCATGTCTTTCAACAAGGCTTTCAGAGCGATTTTCTCCGAGCCTTTCAGCCCGAAAGCGCGAGCTATCTCGCGCTTGCCCGCTGCTGTTTCGGTTGTGGTGATGAAATTCAAAATCTGGTCGCGCGTGGGCAGGCCGGGCTCGATGGGTTTGTGCATCGGGTTACGATAGGGGCTAGGCGGGGTCAGGCCAAACGGTAAAGCGTTGGGCGTGGTGTTCGATCTCCTTATCATCGGTGGCGGCATCAACGGCACCGCGATCGCGCGAGAGGCGGCGCTGAACGGCCTGTCGGTGATGCTGGTCGAACGCGACGACCTTGCCAGCCATACGTCATCGGCCTCGACCAAGCTGATCCACGGCGGGCTGAGGTATCTGGAATATTACGAATTCGGGCTGGTGCGAGAGGCTCTGCAGGAACGCGAGCGGATGTTGAGAGTGGCGCCGCATCTCATCTATCCGATGCACTTTGTATTGCCACATGAAAACGCGGTGCGACCATGGTGGCTCGTGCGTCTGGGGCTGCTGCTTTACGACAATATCGGCGGGCCGATCACCTTGCCGCATTCACGATCCTTGCGAAAAAGTGACGTTAACTATCTGCAACCGTTGAGGCGACCGAGCAGGGGGTTTGTTTATTCGGACGCCTGGGTGGATGATGCGCGGCTGGTCGTGCTGAACGCGATCGACGCCGCGCGGCATGGTGCAATGATTGTCACTCAAACCGCGATGCTCTCGGCAAGACGTGCCGCAAACATGTGGGAAGCCACGCTGTCCGATGGCCGCACGGTGCAAGCCAGCACGATGATCAACGCCGCCGGGCCATGGGTAGCGCAAGCCCTTGCCCTGACCGGAGCCAACACCAGTAGCGGGGTGCGACTGATCAAGGGCAGCCACATCGTCGTCCCCAAGATTTTCGATGGCGACCAGGCCTATATGTTGCAACAGCCCGACAAGCGCGTGGTTTTCGCTATTGCCTATGCCAATGACACCACTCTGATCGGCACGACCGACATTCCTGTCGAACGGCCCGAAGATGCGCAGACGACGCCTGATGAAATTGATTATCTCTGCCAAGCCGCCAATCATTTTTTCGTGAAACAGATCAACCCCGACGACGTGGTGCGAACGTTTTCCGGCGTCCGTCCGCTTTATGATGATGGCGCAAGCGAAGCCAAGGCCGTGACCCGCGACTATGTGCTGGAACTCGACACGGCGGGCGCACCCTTGCTGTCGGTGTTCGGCGGCAAGATCACGACCGCGCGGCATCTGGCCGAGGAAGCTGTTGGCAAACTGGCCCATGCTGTCGGCTGGCAAGTTTCCCGCGTCACGCGCAACGCCGCATTTCCCGGTGGCGATATCGGCGCATTCGCGCCCTTTCTTGCCGAAATCCGCGTCCGCTACCGCTTCCTTGGTGAAGCGCGCTCCTTGCGTATGGCGCGCGCCTATGGCTCGATGCTAGTCGATATGATCGGCGCGTCGGTCAAGCAAGCAACCGACTTGGGCGAAGACTTCGGGGCGGGGCTGACCCAGGTTGAGGTCGACTGGATGGTCAGCCATGAATGGGCGCACTCGGTCGAGGACGTGATCTGGCGGCGCAGCAAATTGGGGTTAGCGATGACGGAGGCGCAAATCGCCCGGCTTGCAAACTATCTGGTGGAGAAAAACAGTGAAATATCTGCTTGCGGTCGATCAGGGGACCACGTCGTCGCGGGCGATCCTGTTCGATAGCAACGCCAAACCCGTTGCTACCGCGCAAGAGGAGTTTCCCCAGCATTACCCGCAATCCGGTTGGGTCGAACATGATGCCGAGGAAATCTGGGCGTCAACACTGCGGGTCATGAAACAGGCGATGGCGACGGCCAATCCGTCGGCCATCGGCATTACCAACCAGCGCGAAACGGTGGTAATCTGGGACCGTGCATCGGGCAGGCCGATCCACAATGCCATCGTCTGGCAAGACCGCAGGACAGCGGATTACTGTTTGGCGTTGGCGGCCGATGGCGTGGAGCCGGAAGTTCAGGCGAAGACCGGACTGCTGCTCGATCCCTATTTCTCGGCAAGCAAGATCAAGTGGTTGCTGGACACAATTCCCGGCGCGCGTGAACAGGCGGACAGGGGCGCACTGGCGGTCGGCACGATCGACACGTTCCTGCTGTGGCGGCTGACCGGGGGCCGGGTTCATGCCACCGACTGGACGAATGCCGCGCGAACGATGCTGTATGACATTCACCATCGCCAGTGGGATGATGCGCTGTTGCGACTGTTTGACATTCCGCCCGGGTTATTGCCCGAAGTCTGCCCGAATACGCACGATTTCGGCGAAACCGACTCGGCGCTGTTTGGTCGCGCAATTCCCATTGCCGGCATGGCGGGCGACCAGCAGGCGGCGCTGGTCGGGCAGGCGTGCTTCACGCAGGGAATGGTAAAATCGACCTATGGAACGGGCTGTTTCATGCTGATGAATACTGGTACGCAAGCCGTAGCATCGTCCGCCCGGCTGCTGACGACGCCAGCATATGATATCGCCGGTGACCGTGCCTATGCACTCGAAGGGTCGATCTTTGTCGCCGGTGCGGCAGTGAGGTGGCTGCGTGACAAGATCGGCCTGATCGAGACATCGGAGGCGACCGATGCTATCGCGCGGTCCGCCCGCGATGCTCATGGTATCGTCGTGATCCCGGCTTTCGTTGGACTGGGGGCGCCGCATTGGCGACCCGACCTGCGCGGCAGCATTCACGGCGTCACACTCGACACGACGGCTGCCGACTTGGTGCGGGCGACGCTCGAAAGCATTGCTTTCCAAACGCGCGACCTGACCGATGCGATGGCAGCGGACGGATCGACCCGTCTCCCCACGATCAGGATCGATGGTGGCATGGCGAAAAACGACTGGTTCGCGCAATTCCTGGCCGATATATTGGAAACGCCGGTCGAGCGGCCCGCAAGCCATGAGACGACCGCGCTGGGCGCCGCGGTGCTAGCGGGCATCACTACCGGGGTCATCGCCGACAAGGCCGAGTTTGCCGCGAAATGGCAAAGCGATGCACGGTTCGAGGTGACCATGCCCGACGATCAGCGCGCGCGTCACCTAGGCGAATGGCAGAGCGCCCTGCAGCGGGCTTTACGCTGACGCCCCTGCCGAGTGGACAGGACCGCCAGCGCCTCGTTCTTTAGAAAATCGATGCCAGTTTCACCTTGGCACCCACGAACAGATAGCGACCGAGCGCGCTCTGTGGATAGCTTGACTCGCCGAGGTCGGGCCCACGATCGGTGAAATTGTTCACGCCACCATAGATCTGGAATCGGTCGCCGACGTCATAGCTGGCGTAGATGTCATGCTGCCAGAAATCGCGATAATAGATGTATTTTGGATCGACCAGGTTCGGATTCCCCGCAACCGCGTCCGCCGAATAGCGTCGTGTCCTGTCATACCAGTTCAGCCCATAGGTAAGGGTAAAGCCGTGATAAGCCCAGGTAACATCGACGTTTGCCTGGAACTTCGGTGAAAACTGGGTGTCGCGATCGTTGGTGATCGGAGCTCCTGGAGTGCCGATGAACTTCAACGAATGCAGATAGTTACCCACTGCCTTAATGTTGAAGGTTCCAATGTCGCTTTGTGGCTTGAACAGATAGTTGACGTTCAGGTCGAGCCCGCTCGTTGAATAGCTGGCGACATTTTGGGGCTGCACCGAAAACCCGACGATTTTGCCGGGCTGCGATCCACCATTGTTTCGTGTAATAGCGGCGCAGAAAACGTTGTTAATTGATGCCTGATCGACGCAGAGGTCCGCCAGTTCTTGTGCAGACACCGTGCTGATCGCGTTTTTCAGGCGAAGGTCGTACCAATCGGCAGAAATATTCAGGCCGGGCAGGAATCGGGGCTGGAGCACGATGCCTGCCGTCCAGGTTTTTGCCTTTTCCTGGGCAAGGTTACGGTTTCCACTAGCTGTTCCGGGGATATTCGACGAATTGGTATCGAGGAAGGTTGCTGGGTTGGCACCGAGACTGGTCAACAATACGGCACAATTGGCAGGTCGCGAAGCCTTGCCCAAATTGATCGTAGCAGGATCGCATGGATCATTAATAAAACCGAAGGTTTGGCTCGCGCCGCCGAACAATTCACCGATATTTGGTGCGCGAACTGCTTGCGAGTAGGTGCCTCGAATGCTGATGTCACGAATTGGCGCGTATTGGCCGTCAACCTTCCACGTCGTAGTTCTTCCGATCGTTGAGTAATCGGAAAAACGTATGGCCGCACCAAACTCCAAATTCTGCGCAAACCGCACGTTCCGAAGCAACGGTGCATTCAATTCTGCATAGGCTTCTTTAACGTCGTACGAACCTTTTTCCACAGAAAGCTTGTTGGAAAAGACCAGGCCCTGCTGTGCGAGAGGATCGGGAACATAATTACTCTTTTCCTTACGGTACTCTGCCCCCAAAGCGAACCCGATCGGGCCGCCGGGCAGCGAGAACAGGTCGCGGAAATCGCCGCTGATCGAGCCTGAAACAACTTGCTGTTCAATGGTTGCGCGATTTGTTGTATCGACACTGATGAATTGACGGGCCGCCGCACTCGATTGGCCTTCCCCGAACAAGTTCAGCGGTACACACTGGCCGGGAGTGAAGGTGGAACCGTTAACAGCGCGCGTCGTGAATGGCTGGTTATACTGGTAGCCCGGCGTGAAATTGATCCTGCAATCGATCAGGCCGGTGTTTGGATTAACCGCAGCGTCGAGCGCCGCGAGAAACCGATCGTTATATTGGTCGCCGATATAGTGATTTGTGACTTTGGTGCGGCCGTAGACATATGACAATTCATAATGAAAGCTCGGGGAGATTTCGCCTTTGGCGCCGACGACCCCGCGTATCGTTTCACGGGTGATGTCCTCACCACGACGACCGAGATCGAAGTTATCACGGTTGAGGAGGAATCCGCCGTTCGTAGCAGCCTGGCCTTGCAGGTTAGTTGGGATGTAAGCGTTGTCAGGCTCGACGAAGAGATAATAATCGAAGGTCGGCTGGCCGATCGAAAACGATTTGTTGTGGGCATATTTGCCCTCTGCAAACAGTGTCAGCTTGTCGCTGACATCGAAGTGAGCGATGGCGTTTATGACGTTACGACGAATTTGCGGGAGCAGATCGCTGCCGTAGTCGGACGCCAGCGTGCCCGATCCACCCTGTTGAAAGGCCGAGGGTACGGAAAGGCCGGGATCCCACGGATTTCCCCGTCCGTCATATTCAGGAAGGCCATCGAAATTGAAATCGAGTGCGCCAATACGTGAGCTGTCATAGTAACGCACGTTGTTCAAAGGTACGCGACTAAAGCCGGTAGCGTATGGAGTGCGATAAAACCCGACCGCTTGCGTACCCGACAGATAATCCCGATCCGAAGCCAATAAGCGATCGTCCTCGCCATGTTCGAAAGCCAAGGCGAAATTGCCTCGCTTGTCGGCAAAGTTCTTGCCGATCGTCAGTGCGCCGAAGCGGTTGCCGCCATCGCCGCGCGAAGAAATGCCGGCTTGCCCCCGCGCCGAAATGCCGTCGAAGTTTTTCTTCAACACGAAATTGACCACGCCACTGACTGCGTCGGCACCATAGACAGCCGACGCGCCCCCGGTCAGCACGTCTATGCGCTCGACCAGGTCCGTGGGGATCGTGTTGATATCGACCGACGCCGAGCCCGGATCACCCGAGACGTGGCGACGTCCGTCGACCAGAACCAGCGTCCGCTGCGTCCCGAAATTGCGCAGGTTTAACAAGTTGATCCCGGTCGTGCCGATGCCTGCGTTGGCACCGGCATTGTCGGCGGACGTCGAGGAGCCGAGTAGCGCAGGATAACCTGCCAAGAAATTCGTAAGGTTGGTCTGGCCGGACGACTGGATGGTGTCAGCTCCCAGCGAGACCACGGGGCTGGGCGCATCATATTCAGGACGCGGAATGCGCGTTCCGGTGACAATGATAGTGGCTTCGGACGTGTCGCCATTTTGCGCGGCTTGCGGACCTTGTTGAGCGAAAGCAGGAAATGACATCGTCGCAGACACGAATAATGTGGTTGCGAGCAACCGGTCTGAAAGCTTATTTGACACTCGACCATCCCATTTTTGTTAAGCAGGGCTGATGAGTCAGACCCTGCTGAGGTAGGAGGCTATCAAAGATTTCTTAAAGTGCGAGTTACACAATCACCGTTATTTCATTTTTACAAACTAATTGTGACAATAATATCACCACCTCAATACGTCCGGCCGATCAAGACATGCTCGACCGCTGGCTCTCCCGTGAACACACACGCCCCCGTTGGTGCCGACGCGCCAACCGGCGTGTTGCGAACGGTCAGCTTTAACGCCTTCAACTTCGCAGCCACGGCGTTCAGCGCGGGACCTGTCGGACGCGACCAGTCGGCCTCGACCCAGCCAATCACCCTGTCCTCGCCACCGGTAAAGTGCGCCTCGATGGCTGCCCAGTCATCCACCCGGACAATCGCTGCGTCGCGTCGCGCCTGGGCTTCGGCGAACAGCCCGGCCTGGATATCCTCGATCATCCCGACCACCTGCGCCACGAACGCCGCACGCGGCAGCACCGCACTCGCCAGCTTCCCCGCCGCGTCGTACAGCCGGTCGCGACGTACCAGCGACACGTTTTGCCCGGCGACATCACGCCCGCCGACCTCGACGATCAGCGGCGCGCCCTTTTTCACCCAGGCCCACCGCTTGCCTTTACCCGCCTTGGCATCGACATGAACACGCAACGGCTCGCCCAAAGCCGACAGCTTCAGCAACTCCACCCGCAACGCGCGCGCATAATCCAGCACGGCCTCGTCCTCGGGCACTTCGCGCAGCATCGGCACGATGACGATCTGGTGCGGTGCGACGGCGGGGGGCAGCCGCAGCCCGTCGTCGTCGCCGTGGACCATGATCAAGCCGCCGATCATCCGTGTCGAGACGCCCCAGCTCGTCGTCCAGGCATGGGCGAACTCGCCATCCTTGTCCTGGAACCGAATGTTCTGCGCCTTGGCGAAGTTCTGGCCGAGGAAGTGCGATGTGCCCGCCTGCAACGCCTTGCCATCCTGCATCATCGCCTCGATGCTATAGGTCGCCTCGGCCCCCGGAAACCGTTCATGCTCGGGCTTTTCTCCCGCAATGACCGGCATCGCCAGACAGGTTTCGGCGAACTCGCGATAAACCTCGAGCATCTTCAGCGTTTCCTCGACGGCGTCGTCGCGTGTGGCATGGGCGGTATGCCCTTCTTGCCACAGGAATTCGCTGGTCCGCAGGAACATCCGCGTCCGCATTTCCCAGCGGACGACGTTGGCCCACTGGTTGATCAGGACCGGCAGGTCGCGCCACGACTGCACCCAGCGTGCCATCGCCGTCCCGATCACTGTTTCGGAGGTTGGGCGCACGATGAGTGGCTCCTCCAGCTTCGCCGCAGGGTCGGGCATCAGCCCACCCTTGCCGTCGGCGATCAGCCGATGATGCGTGACGACCGCCATTTCTTTGGCAAAACCGTCGACATGGCTGGCCTCTGTCTCGAAGTAGGAAAGCGGGATGAAGATCGGGAAATAGCAATTCTCGTGCCCGGTTTCCTTGATCCGCTGATCGAGCAGTTTCTGGATGCGTTCCCAGATGCCATAGCCCCAAGGCCTGATGACCATGCAACCGCGCACACCCGAATCCTCCGCCATGTCGGCCTCGGAAATGACAGCTTGATACCAGGCGGCGAAATCGGCTTGGCGCGTGACGTTAAGGGCGTGTTTCATGGCAAAACGTCTTTGCGGAGGTGACGGGGCTTGTCCAGCCTCGTGGCGTCTCTAGAGCAGGCGCGATGACCCGAGACAGCGCAGACCGGCCCATTGCGGCCATAGGAATGCGGCTGGCTGCTACGATATGCCTGACGATCATGTTTGCGCTCGGCAAACTGGCGTCAGAGCGCGGCGTCAATCTGATCGAGCTGCTGTTCTTTCGCCAGTTCGTGATGATCCTGCCCGTCGTCGTCATCGCGGCCATGGGGCCGGGCCTGGTAACGCTGAAGACTGCCCGGCCGGGCGCGCACCTTCGCCGCGGTGCCGCCGGCTTGTCCGGCATGGCGCTGAACTTTGCCACGATTGGCCTGCTCCCACTGGCTGAGGCGCAGACGGTGTGGTTCACGACACCGTTGTTTGCGACGATGCTCGGTGCCTGGTGGCTCCGCGAATATGTCGGCCCGCATCGCTGGGGGGCCGTCGCGCTGGGGTTCGTTGGCGTCCTGATCGTGGTCCACCCGCAGACGGGGTTGCTCCACCCGCTCGGCACGGCAATCGGGCTGGCCGCCGCGTTCATGGTGGCGGTGACGTCGATCCTGATCCGCCAGATCGGCAGTACAGAGGGCCCGCTGACGACCGTGTTCTGGTTCGGCACGACAAGCGCGCTCGCGCTGTCGCTGACGTTGCCTTGGGCGCTTCAGCATCATGATCCACAGACATGGGCGTTGCTGATCGGGGTCGGGCTGACGGGGAGTTTCGGCCAGATTGCGCTGACGTCGTCGCTGCGGCTTGCGCCGGTCTCTGTGGTGGCCCCGGTCGATTATGCCAGCCTGTTCTGGACGGCTGCGCTAGGCGCGTGGCTGTTCGGCGAATGGCCGACGGTATGGACATGGGTTGGCGCGCCGTTGATCATCGGCAGCGGCCTCTACATCGTCTGGCGCGAACGCAAGCTCCGGCGGATCGCGCTTGCAGCGGCTGCGCTCGCGGCATAGCCTCCGGCGCAATAATATATCGCAGGAGATTCGCATTGGCCGATTTCATTATGACTCCCAACCGCCGCACGATCATCGCCGGTGGCACCGCCGCGGTCGGGCTGGCGGCACTGCCTGCCGTTGCAACGACGATGAAGCAGGTGCCGCGGTCCAAATTCAGAGGCGTGCTGGATACCATCGCCGACAAGGTACTCAGTTTCTCTCCCGAAACAGCAACCAGCCTCGGCGTCGATGTCGGCCCACGCGCGGGGCTGCGTGCCAGGCTGTCCGACCAGTCACCGGCCGGAAATGCCGCGTTCGCATCGGCCACCGACGCGATGATGGCACAGGTCCACACTGTCGATCGCAAAACTCTGTCACCCGCCGACCAGCTACGCTGGGATACGGTGCACTACGCCCTCGATCGCGCCAAGGAGGCCAAGCCGTTCTTCTATGCCAGCGCTGCGCAGGGGTTTTTCGGCGGCACCTCCCCTTATGTTGTCAGCCAGCAGAATGGCCAACTTACAAGCACGCCCGAGTTTCTCGATTCGCAGCACCCGATAAACTCGGCCAGCGATGCGGAGGCCTATCTGTCGCGCGTCGCCGCGTTCGCCCGTGCGCTCGATGACGAGACCGCGCAGATCAAGGACAATGCCGACCGGGGCGTGATGCCGCCCGATTTCATTGCAGCCAACGTCATCGGCCAGATCAAGGGGTTCCGCGCTACGCCGCCTGCTGAACAGAAACTGGTGACATCGATCGCGAGCCGGACCGCGGCCAAGAATATTCCCGGCGACTGGCGGGCGCGTGCGCAGAAGATGGTCGAAAGCCTGGTCTATCCGGCCGTCGATCGCCAGCTCGCGGGCTTTACCGAAGCCACCAGAAAGGCGCCGCACGATGCGGGCGTCCAGCGGCTTCCCGGCGGTGACGATTACTATCGGTGGGCTCTGCGATTGGGCACCACAACCGAAACTTCGGCGGCCGAAATCCATGCCTTGGGCCTGGCACAGAATGCCGAGTTGAAGGCGCGGATCGACGCACTCCTGAAAAAGCAGGGCATGACCAAGGGCTCGGTCGGCGAACGCGTGCAGGCGCTGAACAAGGATCCCCGCCAGCTTTATGCCGACAATGACGCGGGCCGGGCGCAGCTGATCGCATTTCTGAACGACAAGATCGCAGCCGTTCGCCCTCTGATGCCCAAGCTGTCGCATCTCGGCCTGAAGGCGGACGTCACCGTCAAGCGCGTTCCCGCCGATATTCAGGACGGCGCGGCGCTCGGCTATATGAACTTCGCCTCGCTCGATGGGAAACGCCCGGCGATTTACTACGTCAATCTGAAGTCCACGACGCTCTGGCCGAAATACCAACTTGCCACCCTGACCGCGCACGAGGGGATACCGGGGCACACTTGGCAGGGTGCCTATCTGGCCGAACACCACAGCGAAATCCCGCTGATCTCATCGCTGATTGGCTTCAACGCCTTTGTCGAGGGGTGGGCGCTGTATGCCGAACAATTGGTCGACGAAGCCGGGCTCTATGCCAACGACCCGTTCAGCGAGATCGGATATTTACAGGCTCAGCAGTTCCGTGCGTGCCGCCTGGTGGCCGACACCGGGCTTCATTCGATGCGCTGGACCCGCGAGCAGACTGTCAAATTCCTGATGGAGGAAACCGGCAAGGGCCAGGGCGCAATGACCAGTGAGACCGACCGGTATTGCGCGTCACCCGGACAAGCCTGCGGGTATAAGATGGGCCATAACGAAATCCTGCGCCTGCGTGTACAGGCGATGGCGACGCTGGGGCCACGGTTCGACTTGGCCGGGTATAACGACGCTCTGGTCAAAACCGGCGGCGTGCCCCTGGCGCTGCTGCCAACGGCGGTCGATGCCTATGTGAAGTTGAAGTCCAGGTCGGCGGGTCCAAAGGCATAGGGCAGGAGTTCCGACAGGCGGTGCGTTTCCATGGCGGACGCATCGCCCGAACTGCAATATATGGTGATATCCCGACCGCTAAGCTGCGCCGCCTCGTTCAGCATCTGGCGGCAGCGACCGCAGGGGCGCACAATCGCGGCGCCGTTCGGGACACCGCCGATGACCGCGATCTCGACGACTTTCCTTAAATTGCCGTCGCAATTCGCCTTGGCCAGCGCGACCGTTTCAGCACAGAGCGACAGGCCGTAGCTGGCGTTTTCGAAGTTGGTGCCGGTGACAACGCTGCCATCGTCGAGCAGCAAAGCCGCGCCGACCGCAAAGCGGGAATAGGGCGCATGGGCATGGACGGCGGCGTCGCGGGCCATCGCGATGAGTTGCTCGGGTGTCATCCTACCCCTTGATATGCAGCACGCAGATCAGCGTAAACAGTCGGCGCGCGGTTTCGAAGTCCACCTCGATCTTGCCCTCCAGCTTTTCCTTCAGCATCTCGGCTGCCTCGTTGTGGACCCCGCGACGGGCCATGTCGATCGTCTCGATCTGTGCGGGCGACGACTGTTTTACCGCCTGGAAATAACTGTCGCAGATCGCGAAATACTCGCGGATCGGTCGCCGAAATCGCGCCATGCCGAGGATGATCGCCTCTAGCGCGGTGCCGTCCTCACGCGCGATCTCCATGCCGAGCCGCCCCTCTTCGACCGATAGTTTCAGCCGGTAGGGACCTGCATAGCCGTCGGCGTGCGCGCGCAGCGGGCGGAACAGATTACCCTCCAGCAGGTCGAAGATTGCGATCCGGCGTTCTTGCTCGATATCGCCCGAACGCCAGGCGATCGTCTTTTCGTCGAGCTGAATGTCGATAATGCGCGGGTCGGCCATGGCCGCCTTTACGGGCAAGCGGCTCGGCAAATCAATCGATGCAGCTTTGTCGGACGTGATCGCACTATGCTGGGGATAACTGCGAAACCGCGCTTGGAGCCTGCCGCTGGGGCGCGCATGAGTGTGGCATGGCTGATCCGATCCGACTCGTTCCCACGCCCCCTCCCGCTGGCGGCGGCCCCGAGCTGCCCCATAATGTGGAGGCGGAGGCGGCGTTGCTGGGCGCGTTGATGATCGACAATCGCATTGCGGAGGATGTGCAGGGGCGGTTGCGTCCCGAACATTTCTTCGAGCCGGTTCATGGTCGTGTGTACGAGGCAATCCTGCGCCAGATCGATCGCAACATGATCGCCAATCCGGTGACATTGCGCCCCATGTTCGAAGCCGATGAGACGATGCGCGAACTTGGTGGCCCCGCCTATCTGGCGCAACTGACCGGCAACAGCGCCGCCATCATCGGTGCCCGCGATTTTGCGACGCAGGTCTATGACCTCGCCCTGTTGCGCGCGCTGGTCACCGTCGGGCGCGAGATGGTCGATGGCGCGCTCGACACGTCAGAGGAGATCAATCCCAAAGGCCAGATCGAAGCCGCCGAAGTTGCGCTGTACCGGGTGGCCGAGGAAGGCGGCGGCGAAGGTAGTGTAAAGACGTTCGGGCAGGCGATGAAAGTCGCGGTCGAAATGGCTGAAAAGGCACTTAATTCGGGCGGGGGCCTGTCGGGTATCACGACCGGATTGCAGACCGTGAATGCGAAGATCGGTGGCCTGCATCACTCCGACCTGCTGATCCTTGCCGGTCGTCCCGGCATGGGCAAGACCGCGCTTGCAACCAACATTGCCTTCAACACCGCGCAACGCTGGGTGCAGGACGAGAACGACGGTATTCCGCCGGAGAAATCGATTGGTGCCAAGGTCGCCTTTTTCAGTTTGGAAATGTCGTCCGACCAGTTGGCGACGCGTATCCTTGCCGAAAACTCCGGGTTGAGTTCCGAAGCGTTGCGAATGGGCAAGATCGGCCAGTCCGATTTCCGCAACCTCGCACGCGCCGCCGCCGAACTTGAGACGCTACCGCTGTTTATCGACGACACGCCCGGCCTGACGATCGCTGCGCTGCGGACCCGCGCGCGCCGGTTGAAACGGCGGCATGGCATCGGCCTGATTGTGGTCGATTACCTCCAGTTGTTGCAGGGGTCGGGGCGGTCGTCGAACGACAATCGCGTCCAGGAAATCTCCGAAATTTCGCGCGGGCTAAAGACGCTGGCCAAGGAACTGAATGTCCCAGTGCTGGCGCTGTCGCAATTGAGCCGTGCGGTCGAACAGCGCGAGGACAAGCGACCCCAGCTTTCCGATCTTCGCGAGTCGGGATCGATCGAGCAGGACGCTGACATCGTTCTGTTCGTGTACCGCGAAGAATATTACCACGGCCACCGCGAACCCGCCGACCATGACAGCGACGCCCATCGTGCGTGGTTTGCCGAAGGGGAAAAGATTTTCGGAACCGCCGAAATGATCGTCGCCAAGCAGCGCCACGGCTCGACGGGCAAGGTCAATCTCAAGTTCGAAGCCAAGATTACCAAGTTTAGCGACCTGGCCGACCCGGCGTATTACGGGTCGAATTAAGCCATAACAGGAGCGATTGGCGCTTAGCTCAAAAAATCGGGTCATCCACTTCGGGCGTGTGGATGCCGCATTCGACCTTGTCCCACCCGCGCCAGCGACCCGCACGGGGGTCTTCGCCGACCTGGACCTTCGACGTGCAGGGCGCGCAACCGATCGACAAATACCCCTGTGCCTCCAACGGGTGACGCGGCAGCTTATGCTCATCGAAATAGGCGTCCAGCCGCGCCTTGTTCCAATCGGCGAGCGGATTGATCTTCAGCCGGCCTTCATCGGCCTCGAAGCGGGGCAGGGCGGTGCGCGTCCCCGACTGAAACCCCTTGCGGCCCGAAATCCACGCATCGAAACCGTTCAGCGCACGCCGCAGCGGTTCAACCTTGCGCAGGTCGCAGCAGCCATCGGGATCATAGTTCCACCGCAGTCCGGTCGCATCCTTCTGCGCCAGCAGATACGGGTCGGGCCGATAGACGCGCATGTCCACGAACCCCAGCCGTTCGGCCAGCTCGTCGCGATAGGCCAGCGTCTCGCCGAACATTTTCTGAGTGTTGACAAAGATCAGCGGCACGGTCCGGTCGATCTGCGCGACCATGTGGAGCAGCACCGCGCTTTCGGCACCAAACGACGATACCAGCGCGATGTCCTCGAACGGCTTTTCGGCAAAGACACCGCGCAACATCTCGGTTGTCTCGACACCCGCCCAGCGTTCATCCATCGCGCGCGCCGTTTCGGGCGTGAACCTGGGAGCGGTGTCGATGACATCGATTTGGCGGACAGCCTTAGCCATGACGTATTTTCCAGACCGGCGTCCGGCCGTCGGCGGCGCGCTGATAAACCTGTGGATAGCGCGAAAGGACCGTGGCGACGACGGTCGGGTCCAATGGCTTTGCGGGCGCAAAACTGTCGAACCCGCAGCGTCGCATATAGGCGATCTGATCGACCAGAACGTCGCCCTCGGCCCGCAATTCCCCGACATAGCCGGCCTCACGCAAGATTCGGGCGGTCGAATAGCCCCGGCCATCGCGGAACGTCGGAAAGGCGACCTCGACCAACGCGACGCGGTCCAGAAAGGGCAACAGGTCGCGGACGTCCTCACCCGGCACGACGCGGACGGCGTTGGCATTCGACTGGTCGGCAATGAATGCGGCCAGCGTCACTGGCGGTTCGTCTTGCGCCTGATCATCGCGGAAGCGTGGCCACTGGCCTTGCGCCGAATTATCCATAGATCGCCTCCTTGAACGGTTCCATGCCCACGCGGCGATAGGTGTCGATGAAGCGCTCGCCGTCGGTACGCACCGCGACATATTTGTCGGTCACGCGCTCGACGGCATCGACGATCCCGTCCTCGGAAAAGCCCGGGCCGGTGATCTTGCCGATCGACACGTCCTCGGCACCCGATCCACCCAGCGACAGCTGATAATTCTCGACGCCTTTCCGATCGACACCCAGGATGCCGATATGCCCGGCATGGTGATGCCCGCAGGCGTTGATGCAGCCCGAAATCTTCAGCTTCAGCTCGCCCAGGTCACGCTGGCGCTCCATATTGGCAAAGCGGGTCTGGATTTTCTGCGCCACCGGTATCGATCGCGCGTTGGCCAGGCTGCAATAATCCAGCCCCGGGCAGGCGATGATGTCGCTGACCAGGTCGAGGTTCGCCGTCGCCAGGTCGGCGGCGACCAGCGCCTGCCACACGGCATACAGATCGCGCTTGGCGACATGGGGCAAGACGATGTTCTGCGCGTGGGTCACACGCAATTCGTCGAAGCCATATTGCTCGGCAATCGCGGCCATCGCGTCGATCTGGTCCGCCGATGCATCGCCCGGGATACCGCCGATCGGCTTCAGGCTGATGTTGGCGATCGCATAGCCCGGCTGTTTGTGCTTGGCGACATTCTGCGACACCCAGACACGAAAGCCCGGGTCGGCCTGTTCGATATCATCGGGCAGCCCGACCTCGAACGCAGGCGGCGCAAAGAATGCCGCCACGCGGTCGAACTCGGCCTTTGGCGGGTCGAGGCCAAGCGTCTTGACGTGCGCGAATTCCACATCGACCTGGCGGCGATACTCGTCGGCACCGATCTCGTGAATCAGGATCTTGATGCGCGCCTTATAGATATTGTCGCGTCTCCCGTGGCGATTATAGACGCGCAGACAGGCCTCGACATAGCTCAGCAGGTCGTCGGCCACCACGAAGTCGCAGATTTCGGGCGCGATCATCGGCGTCCGGCCCATGCCGCCACCGACGAAGACCCGCCCACCAAGCACACCATCGCGCGTCGTCAATTCGATGCCGATGTCGTGCAGGCGCATCGCCGCCCGATCCTCGCTGCTCGCGACCACGGCAATCTTGAACTTGCGTGGCAGGTAACTGAATTCAGGGTGGAAACTGCTCCACTGGCGCAGCACCTCGGCCCAAACGCGCGGGTCGGTGACCTCGTCCGCCGCAGCACCGGCATATTGGTCCGAACTGATGTTGCGAATGCAATTTCCGCTGGTCTGGATCGCGTGCATCTCGACCGTCGCCAGATCGGCGAGGATGTCGGGCGTCTCGTCCAGCTTGATCCAGTTATACTGGATGTTCTGGCGGGTCGTGAAATGCCCGTAACCGCGGTCGTACTTGCGCGCGATATGGCCCAGCATCCGCATCTGCCGCCCGTCGAGCGTCCCATAAGGCACCGCAACGCGCAGCATATAGGCATGGAGTTGCAGGTACAGGCCATTCATCAACCGCAGCGGCTTGAACTGGTCCTCGGTGATGTCACCGGCAATCCGACGCGCCACCTGATCGCGAAAATCCGCCACGCGGGCATCGACGAGCGCCTGGTCGTAAGTGTCGTATTTGTACATCAGATTATCCAGGATCCGGCGGTTGGGTCGGCGGGTTTCAGGGTCAGGTCGGGACGCACCGTGGGCCCAAGTGCGCGCACACGATCCTTGATATGGGCTGGGCGCGGCCCTTCCGAAGTGGCCACCGCTTCGATGATATAACCAGCGTTAACGCGACGTGCGTCTTCCTCCGCCGACAGGATCGCGGCACCGTCTTCACCAACATCGCCCGCCTCCTCGACATGGCGCGACCAGCCAGTGCCGGTCCACCAGATTACGTCGCCGGTCTTTAGGTCATTGCCGGTCACCAACTTCATCAAACTTCAGTCCCCATCGTTTCTGCCTGAGCCGCAAAGGCCGCCAGCTTGTTCGTCGCATCCGACAGCATCACGACCTCGCCGATCACCAGGATCGCCGGGCTGATGACCTGCTCGCGCTCGACCAGATCGCCCAGATCGGCAAGCAGCGTCCGCATCGCACGCGATCCAGGCAATGTCCCGCGCTCCAGCACCGCCACCGCGATTCCGGGAGAAACACCCTCCAGCATCAGCTTGTCGGCAATCGCCCGCGCGCAGGTCACGCCCATATAGATGACCAGGGTCCGACCGTGCCCCGCCAGACCCGCCCAGCTCTGTTCCGCCAGGTCCTTGCAGGTGCCCGCCACAAAGCTGACCGCGCTCGACCAGTCGCGATGGGTCAGCGGCAGCATTGCTTCGGCGGCGCAACCCAATGCCGCCGATACGCCGGGAATAACCTCGACCCGCAGGCCAGCGGCGCGGACCGCCTCGACCTCCTCGCCGCCCCGCCCGAATACGAACGGGTCGCCACCCTTCAGCCGCACGACGATCGCACCGGTCTTTACGTGGGCGACGATCAGCGCGTTGATTGCGTCCTGTGGCAGGGTATGGCGGTCGCGCTTCTTGGCAACGCTGATGCGCTGGGCATCGGGGCGGACATGATCGAAAACGCGTTCGTCGATCAGGCCGTCATGGACGACGACATCGGCCTCGTTCAGCGCGGCGACGGCCTTCATGGTCAGCAGGCCGGGATCGCCCGGGCCAGCACCGACAAGGATGACGCGCCCACGCGCTTCGGGATCGAGGAGGGAAACCATGGACTGAACATGGCCCCGCGCGTGGGGAACCTCAACCCAGCGATTGTTGTGCGTGTGTTAGCGCAGCTTTGGCGCTCTGTCGCCTATGCCTCGCGCAGTCCGATGTTGATCGACCCGCGCGCGTTTTCCTCTTCGGCGGACGCGACCGGGTAGGCACAATAATCGGCGGCGTAATAGGCACTTGGCCGATGATTACCCGACAGGCCGATCCCACCGAAAGGGGCCCGCGATGACGCCCCGTTGGTCGGCTTGTTCCAGTTGACGATCCCCGCGCGCGCATTGGCCCAGAACTGATCGTAGAGTTCGGGGCTGCCCCCGATCAGCGATGCTGCCAGTCCGAAGCGCGTGTTGTTGGCCTCTGCCAGCGCCGCGTCGAAATCAGAAACACGGATGACCTGCAGCAGCGGGCCGAACAGCTCCATGTCGGGGCGGTCGGCAATATCGGTCACGTCGATCATCGCTGGCGTCAGGAAGGGGCGCCCGGCAATCGGGCGCTCCATCTGCATCATGGGACGACCACCCTTCATCAGCAGCGCGAGGAAGCTTTCCTGCAATCCGTCGGCGGCTTCATTGTCGATCACCGGACCCATGAACGGGGCAGGGCTGCTGTGCGGCTCACCAACGATCAGCCGGGCCGAGATCCGCTTGATCTGTTCGAGGAGGGGTTCGTGAAACCCGTCGCGGACGATCAACCGGCGGGCGGCGGTGCAGCGTTGGCCTGCACTCAGAAAAGCTGACTGCACGACGATGGTCGCGGCGGCATACAGGTCGGGCGCGTCCCAGACGATGATCGGGTTGTTGCCGCCCATTTCCAGCGCCAGCATCTTCTGCGGGGAATCGGCAAACTGGCGGTTCAGGATCAGGCCGGTCTGCGCCGATCCGGTAAACAGCAACCCGTCGATCTCGGGATGCGCGCCCAGCGCCTTGCCCTCGGCCGGACCGCCGACGACCAGGCGGATGACCCCGGTCGGTATTCCCGCCAGATGGAAACATTCGACCAGCATCCGGCCTGTCGCAACGGTCTTTTCCGACGGCTTGAACACCACGGTATTGCCCGCGATCAGTGCGGGCACGATGTGACCGTTGGGTAAGTGCGCGGGGAAATTATACGGCCCCAGCACCGCAAGCACGCCGTGCGACTTGTGCCGCAGCGCCTGACGACCGTTCATCTCGCCATCGACACGGCGTTGCGCCGTGCGTTCGTTGTAGGCGTCCGACGAAATCTCGACCTTGGCGATGACCGATTCGATCTCGGTCTTGGCCTCCCACAATGGCTTGCCGGTCTCGCGCGCGATCAGGTCGGAGAATGCCGCGCCTTTGCTGCGCACGACGTTGGCAAAGCGCCGCAACAATTCGACGCGGACGGCCACGGGCTTCGATGCCCATTCTGGCCAGGCCGCGCGGGCATAGCCCACCTCATCATCGACATTGCTGACCGGACCGCGCCACACGACGGCACCGGTCGCGGGTTCGGTCGATACGATTTCGGTACTCATACCATGTCTTTAGCGCGTCGAGAGCGATTTGCCAGCGCCGCACCCATCCGGCGAATGGCGACGGCTTTCGCGTCCAGCGGCGACCAGTCGTCGCCATCGGCAATCGGTTGCCAGATCGCCTCGACCTCCTCGATCGCCATGCCGCACGGGGCCGCATCGGACCAATAATGGTCGGCCAGGTCGAGCGCCGATGCAAAGGGAGCCACAGCGTCGCGAAAGGCGGCGAAATGATCGGCGGCATAGTCACCATGTCCCGCGCGCAGATCGCCGCCCGCCCAGTCGAAAAAGAAACGGTCGATGTTGACCCGGCTGGCAATCAGTCCAGCCTCCATCGCCTGCACCAGCCCGATATTTTCATCGTCATCGCGCGCGGCCACGCCCAGCCGCCACAGCATCGCGGCGACCAGCGCGGTGCGATAGGCGGGGGCAAAACCATCGACCGCCGCCGCCAGCGGTTCTACTTCGGCAATCGTATTCAGCGCGATCGCCAGTTGCACGACGTTCCAGTGGATCGCTTCTGCCTGGCGCCCGAACGCATAGAGACCGGCTGAATCGAAATAGGCTGCGGTGAAACCGGGATCAAAGGTTTGCGCGAACCGCCACGGCCCGTAATCGAAACTTTCCGCGGTGATGTTGATGTTGTCGGTGTTCAGCACGCCATGGACGAACCCCGCCGCCATATAGCTTGCCGCCAGCCGCGCCGCTTTCCCGGCCACCAGCGCCAGCAGGCGGGCAGGGGCGTCCGCGCCCGCATCCTCGCCATAATAATGTTTCAGCGCATAAGCGACCAGCCGGTGCAGCGCGTCGTGCTGGCCCAGCGTGGCCAGTCGCTGGAAACTGCCGATGCGGATATGCCCGTGGCTCAGGCGCACCATCACCGCAGACCGGGTCGGCGATGGCTCGTCGCCCCGATGCAGTTCCAGCCCCGTCTCGATCAGCGAGAACGTCCGCGACGTCTCGACCCCCAGCGCCTCCAGCATTTCGGTCGCCAGGATTTCGCGCACGCCACCTTTCAGGGTCAGCCCGCCGTCACCGAACCGACTATAGGGCGTCGTCCCCGACCCCTTGGTGCCGAGGTCCATGATCCGCCCCGCACCGTCGCGCATCTGGGCAAACAGGAATCCGCGACCGTCGCCGATGTCGGGGTTGTAGTTGCGAAACTGGTGGCCGTGATAGCGCAGCGCCAGTGGCTCGGGCAGGCTCCCGGTGAGCGGCTCGAACCGCCCGAAATGCGCGATCCATTCGCTGTCGCTGAGGCCAGCCAGTCCGACCGTGGCGGCGGCCATGTCGTTGCGCCAGCGCACGATATGTTCGGGAAATTCGGCGGCGCGAACCGGATCGCCGATAAACTCTGCGATCTCTGTGATGATATGTTCAGGGTGGAAAGCTTGCGCTGGGTCGGCCATGACACCGGTATGGCCGCTTTGGGTCGGGGCAATCAACAATGACTTTTACGGGGACATTTACAGACGGTTATTGGTGGTCGAACGACAGCCTGCGCCTCCACTATCGCGATTATGCCGGTCCATCGGAGGCTGCCGCGAACCGGCCCGTCGTCATCTGCCTGCCCGGACTAACCCGCAACGCGCGCGATTTCGATGGGCTTGCCGAACGGCTTGCCGGACAGTGGCGCGTGCTGGCGGTCGAGTTTCGGGGCCGCGGCGAAAGTGCCTATGCCAAGGACGCGATGACTTATGTCCCGCTGACCTATGTTCAGGACGTCGAGGCTTTGCTGACCGCCCTCGGTCTCACGCGTGTCATCCTGATCGGCACGTCGCTGGGCGGCATCGTCGCGATGATCCTGGCGTCGATGGATCGCGAACGGATTGCGGGCGTCGTCCTGAACGACATCGGCCCGGTGATCGAGCCGCGCGGGCTGGAACGGATTCGCGGCTATGTCGGCCGGACCGGGCCGTGGCCGACCTGGCTCCATGCCGCGCGCTGGCTGGCCGAAAACAACGCGACGTCCTATCCGAATTATGGAATGCCCGACTGGCTGGTGATGGCCAAGCGACTGTTCCGGCTGACGTCCGCCGGGCGGATCGTGGCCGACTATGACAAAAAGATTTCCGAACCATTCCGTCTTGCCGGGGGCGAAGCGGGGCAGGACCTGTGGCCTGTCATCGCGGGCATGGCGACCATCCCCACGCTCATCATCCACGGCGCATTGTCCGATGTTTTGAGCGAGGCAACGACGCAGGCGATGGTTGCCCGGATGCCACTGGCCAAATATGTCGATGTCGCAGGCGTGGGCCATGCCCCCACGCTCGACGAACCCGAAGCCGGGGCCGCGATCGACACTTTCCTGTCCCCGCTCGCCTGATGCGCAGAATTCTTCATTGCCACTCGACCTTCGACGCGGGTGGCAAGGAGGCGCGCGCGGTGCGCCTGATGAACGCGTTCGGCGACCAGTTCGATCATGTGATCCTGACCGCGACGCCCGGTGCGCTGGGCGCGCGCACCCTGATCGATCCCGGTGTCCGTGCCGATTTCCCAACCGATGCCCCGTCGCTGATCGGCAAGCCCGGCCCCCGCCGCTACCACCGTCTGGCCGACTATATGCGCGGATTCGATCTGATCCTGACGTATAATTGGGGCGCGATGGACGCCGTCATGGCGCACCGCGTGTTCGACAATTTGCCTCCGCTGATCCACCATGAAGACGGTTTCAACGCCGATGAAGCGGTCCGCCTGAAGACCCGCCGCAATTTTTTCCGCCGCCTCGCGCTACCGACCGCCCGCGCGCTGGTCGTGCCCTCGCAGACTTTGGAAGCCGTGGCGCGGGGCGTGTGGCACATCACGCCCGTCCGGATTGCCAATGGCATCGACGTGGCGGCCTATGCGCGCCCGACCGTCGCGATTCCCGGCCTTGCGCGATTGCCCGGAGAGATTGTCGTCGGCACGCTCGCGGGGTTGCGCCCGGTCAAGAATTTGCTCCGTCTCGTCCGCGCTGCCGCTACTATTCCCAATGTCCGTCTCGTCATCGTGGGGGAGGGGCCGGAACGCGCCGCCATCCTTGCCGAAGCGGCGCGCACCGGCATGGCCGACCGTCTCGTCCTGCCGGGGTTCATGCCGCGCCCGCACGACTATATCGGCCATTTCGACCTGTTCGCCCTGTCCTCCGACAGCGAACAATTCCCGATCTCGCTGATCGAGGCGATGGCGGCGGGCCTGCCCTGCCTGGCGACCGACGTCGGCGATGTCGCGACCATCGTGGCCACTGCCAACCGTCACTTTGTCATGCCTGCCGAAGACAGGGCTTTCGCAGCGGGGCTGGCCGCCTTGTGCGGCGACGCCGCAATCCGGCGGTTGCTTGGCGAGGCGAACCGGGCCAAGGCGCTCGCGGAATATGATGAGCGGATCATGATCGGGCGCTATCGCATGCTTTATGAAGCCGCATTTCGCGATTCTTGAAGCAATTACACATCGGTCTTCGTATATGTGGATGCGGTGCATTAGGAGCTGAAGTTTGTTCAAGGGTGTAAAGCCGATCGTTTACCGCGGTCGCGAAGTCTGGCCGTTGATCGAGGGTGGCAAGGGCGTTTCGGCGACCAACCACATGAGTTCGGGCGCATGGGCGCAGGCGGGCGGCATCGGCACGGTCAGCGCGGTCAACGCCGACAGCTACGATCCGACCGGCAAGATCGTGCCGCAGGTTTATTCGGCGCGCACCCGCGTCGAACGCCACCAGGAATTGATCCAATATGCCATCGACGGGGCCGTCGAACAGGTCAAGCTGGCTTATGATATGTCGTCGGGCAAGGGCGCGATCAACATCAACGTGCTGTGGGAAATGGGCGGCGCACAACCGATCCTCCATGGCGTTCTGGAACGGACCAAGGGCATGGTTGCCGGCGTGACCTGCGGTGCCGGAATGCCCTATAAACTCAGCGAGATCGCCTCATCCTACGGGGTCTCCTATCTGCCGATCGTCAGCTCTGCCCGCGCGTTTCGCGCGCTGTGGAAGCGCGCCTATTCAAAGGCTGCGGAGTATCTGTCGGCGGTCGTCTATGAGGATCCCTGGCTGGCGGGCGGCCACAATGGCCTGTCGAATGCCGAAGACCCCAAAAAGCCCGAGGACCCCTATCCACGCGTGAAGGCACTTCGCGACACCATGCGAGAGGGGGGCATATCCGACGAAACGCCCATCGTCATGGCGGGCGGGGTGTGGGCGCTGAAGGACTGGAACGACTGGCTCGACAATCCCGAGCTTGGCCAGATCGCCTTTCAATTCGGCACGCGCCCGCTGCTCACGCAGGAAAGCCCGATCCCGCAAGGGTGGAAGGACCGGCTGATGACGCTGGAGGAGGGCGACATCCTGCTTCACCGCTTTTCACCCACCGGCTTTTATTCAAGCGCGGTCCGCAACCCGTTCCTGCGCAACCTGGAACACCGCAGCGAGCGCCAGATCGCCTTCTCCGGCGAATCGGTCGGCGACCACACGCACCAGCTTGACGTTGGTGTGAAGGGCAAGCATTTCTGGGTCACGCGTGGCGACCTGATGCGCGCCCGCGAATGGTATGGTCTGGGCTATACCGACGCATTGAAGACCCCCGACAACACGCTGGTTTTCGTCACCCCCGCCGAAAAGGCCGCGATCCGCAAGGACCAGGCAGATTGCATGGGGTGCCTCTCTCACTGCGGTTTCTCGGCGTGGAAGGACCATGACGACTGGTCGACCGGCTACCTCGCCGATCCGCGCTCCTTCTGTATCCAGAAGACGTTGCAGGACATCGCCCACGGCGGCCCGGTCGAGGAAAACCTGATGTTCGCGGGGCATTCCGCGTTCCGGTTCAAACGTGATCCGTTCTATTCAAACGGGTTCGTGCCGACGGTGAAGCAGCTTGTCGACCGCATCCTGACCGGGGACTGACGCTCGGTCTGTTGCCTCACGGCCACAGTCCTCCAGATTGTGCGGCACTGCACCATGACGGCTGCCTTAAGTCACCAAATTGACTTATTCGTCCCCTAGCCGCGCCGCCAGCAGGATGAGAAAGTCGGATCGGGCAGCACCCGCATTCCCCCTTTGCCACCACCGCTGACACGTCATTTCGCGTCGCTTGCGGGCGTCGCAACACATCTGGGGATTTCCATGTCGAGAACATCAGTTACCCGTCCGGCTTCGTTTCTGGCCGTAGCGCTTGTTGCCTTGTCGACGGCTAATGCCGCGCACGCACAGGACGCTGTCCCGGCTCCCGAAGCATCGGACACCACGCTCGGTGACATCGTGGTGACGGCCGAACGGCGTTCCGAAAATCTGCAAAAGGTGCCGATCTCGGTCGGTGTCGTGGCCGGCGACCAGCTTCGCAGCTTCCAGGCGGGCGGCGACGACATTCTCGCGCTGTCGGGCCGCGTTCCCGGGCTTTATGCCGAAACCACGACCGGCCGCATCTTTCCGCGCTTTTATATCCGTGGCCTTGGCAACGTCGATTTCTACCTCGGCGCATCGCAGCCGGTGTCGATCATCCAGGACGATGTCGTGCTGGAACACGTCGTCCTGAAATCCAATCCCGTCTTTGACATGGCCCAGGTCGAAGTGTTGCGCGGACCACAGGGTTCGCTGTTCGGGCGCAACACGACGGCAGGCATCATCAAGTTCGACAGCATCAGGCCCAGCCAGCAATGGGGCGGCCGTGCGTCGGCTTCCTATGGCAGCTACAACACCGCCACCTTCGACGGCGGTTTCGGCGGTCCCATCGTCGAGGACAAACTGTCGTTTCGCATCTCGGGGCTGTATCAGCACCGCGACGACTGGGTCGACAACACCTACACCGGCGTCAGCCAGGACGGCACCGTCGCTCCCCGCAAGAACGCGCTCGGCGGCTTCACCGACCGGAACGTCCGCGTCCAGCTGTTGCTGACGCCCAATGAACAGCTGTCCATGCTGACCTCGTTCCACGCGCGCGATTATGACGGCACGTCGACGATCTTTCACCGGGCCGCACTGAAAAAGGGTTCGAACGACATCTCGGCCGAACCCCGCGACAGTATTGCGTTGGACGAAGGCAACGACAATCCGCAGTCGTACAAAACCTATGGTGCATCGGAAAAGATCGCCTTCGATTTCGGGCCGGTCACGCTGACCTCGATCTCTGCCTATGAAACGACCAAGGGGTTCAGCCGGGGCGATACCGACGGTGGTGCCGCGAGCAATTTCGGAGGCACCGGTTTTGGCCAGTCGCAGGGCAACATTCGCGATCTCGACCAGCTCACGCAGGAAGTTCGCCTGTCGAGCAACGGTGACACCCGTTTCAAATATCAGGTCGGCGCGATGTATTTCGATCAGCACGACCGCACTGAATTCTACCAGCGCACCTATTTCCTGACGACCGCCGCGAACAACCCGAACAACTTCGTCCGGCTGCGCGACATCAACACCAGCTGGGCGTTCTTCGGACAGGCCAGCCTGGAGGTCGTGCCCGGCCTGACGATCACCGCCGGTGGCCGTTATACCAAGGACACCAAGAAGACCCGGCTGGTAAAGGCCGTCGGCGAGCCCGCGGGTGGCCCGTTCGCCGACCGTCCGTTCGTGCGCCTGTCGGACAAGCAGCCCAGCTGGGACGTCAGTGCCTTGTACGAACTGTCGCCAGAGGTGAGCCTGTATGCCCGCGTCGCGCGCGGCTTTCGCGGACCGACGATCCAGGGCCGTTCGGCGGTGTTCAACGCGCCGTTCTCGACCGCCAATTCGGAAACCATCGTGTCGTATGAAGGCGGCATCAAGACCAATCTGTTCGACAACCGGGTGCGCTTCAACCTCTCGGGCTTTGGCTACCGCGTCAAGAACATCCAGCTGAACGGCAACGATACCAATGGCAACGGCGTCCTGTTCAACGCCGCCAAGGCCGATGCCTATGGACTGGAGGCCGAACTCGACACCCGGCCAATTCCGAACCTGACGTTGTCGGCGGGCCTCAGCCTGTTGCATACAGAAATCAAGGATCCGAACGCACTGGCGCAGGTGTGCCAGCTGAACGGCGTCGTCGTCTGCACCGTGCAGAACCCGACCGTCGCCATCGGCACCAACAATTTCGCGCGTATCGACGGCAACCCGCTGCCCAATGCTCCGAAATACACCGCCAACATCTCGGCGCGCTACGACGTGCCGCTGGGCAATGGCAGCGCGATCTTCGCGGCAACCGACTGGAACATCCAGGGTTATACCAACTTCGTCCTGTACCGCACTGCCGAGTTCAACTCGAAGGGCGATTTCGAAGGCGGGCTGAAAATCGGCTACACCGCCGCAGAAGGCAAATACGAGATCGCGGCCTTCGCGCGCAACATCACCAAGGAAAAGAACCTGAAGGGCGTCATCGAGAATTACATGGCCGCAGTCTTCAACGAACCACGCATCATCGGGGTGTCGATCTCCGGCAAGATGTGATCCTGGGACCGGTGCGGGGTATTCGCCCCGCTCCGGCCCCGCTTGAAATCAGGACCCGATCAATAACCCGTCACCCCGGCGCAGGCCGGGGCCTCTACGGATTTCCGATAGGGCGGTTAACTACCCAACAGCCGTATAGCCCCCCGGCCTACGCCGGGGTGACGGCCCCCCCCTATTCAAACCTACCAGCCACCCGCATCGGCGCGATCATCGACACCATCAGCGCCGCGATGGCGGTCACGACCGCGCTCCACAGGATAACGACCAGCACGCCCACCCCTTGCGCCACCGTCTGCGTCAACAGGCCGACGCCTTCATCAAAGCCGGGGCCTCCGAAAATCGGCGATACGAACAGGGGAAAGGCGACCGCGCCGACAATGCCGCCGCACCCGCTCGCAACAAAGGCGCTGGCGGTTGTCCCGACATTCAACTGACGCACCAGCACCGATCCGGCCCATGCGGCCAATGCTCCGCCCACGCCCAGCGCCATCGCGCCCGCCGGTCCGACAAATGCCGCGCCAGTGCTGATCGCCGCCAGTCCGGCGATGGCGGCCGTCGCCACCCCGTCGTCTCCGCCCGGACTTTCTCGCCAGCGCGCGATTGCAAAGCCCACCAGTACCGCTGCGCTGGCCGCCAACAGCCCATTCAGCATCGCGGTCGCGGCATCGTCACCGCCGCCGAACGCCGCGCCACCCAGAATGCCGATCCAGCCCACCAAAGTCAGCGCCAGCCCGGCGTGTCGCAGCGCCGGGACCGCGCCCGCGCCCGTGACCGTTACCGTGACCGCCTCCGCTGCGTCGTCGTCGATCCCGCCGCGTCCGATCAACAGCGCCGCCACCAGTGTCGCCGTGCCCGCTGCGACCTGCACGACCAGCCCGCCACCGAAATCCAGCACGCCCAGGTCGCTGAGCCACCCGCCGCCCCAGATCCAGTGAGCGACGGGGGCATAGACGATCAGGCTCCAGACCGCGACGAAGCCGCCCAGCCAGCCGATCCGTGCGCGATGGGCGATCGATGAAACCATAATCCCGACCGCAAACAGGGCGACGGTCAGTTGATACAGGGCAAAAACAATGTCCGAAATGGTCAGGTCGGCGTGCATTTCGGCCATGTTCGCCAGCATCGCATTGTCGGCACCACCGATGATCGAGCCGCCCTCGCTGAACGCAAGACTATAGCCGAGGGCCGCGAAGACGAGCGTCGCAATCGCCGCCGACAGCACTATCGCGGGGCCGTGTACGCCGTCGCGACGACCATGCAACAGCGCGAGGCCGGGCAGGGCGGCAATCAGTCCCAATGCAGAGGCTGCCAGCACCCACGCGCTGTCGCCGCTGTCGGCCACCACGATCGGCTGGGCCTGCGCCACAGTCGCCAATGAAATGCCGAGCGTCGTCAGCGCGTAACGGGAAAGTGTGGTCATCGTGACCAACCTAAACATGGCGGGTTAAGGCTTCAACTACGGCAATCGATCGGGTGCCAGGTCGGGGCAATTGACGCGGGCGGTCCGACACGCCAATCGATCATGATGCGCTTCACTTTCACCGCCATCATCCTTGCCGCGCTCGTCATGCCGGGCGCGGCCCTCGCCGAACGAAAGCTCCCCTATTGGGCGTCGATCAGCGCGGGAAAAGCCCGGATGCGAAGCGGTCCCGGTCGTCAATTTCCCGCAACCTGGATGTATCAGCGTGTCGGATTGCCGGTAAAAGTGCTCGAAATCTATCCGAACTGGCGAAAAATTGAGGATCCTGACGGCACTACCGGGTGGGTTCAGGGCAATTTGTTGAGCGACAATCGCACCGCGATCGTCATGGGCGGTATCCACGAGATGCGTGGCGCGGCCGATGCCTCGGCCCCGGTGGTCTGGCGCGCCGAACCCGGCGTCGTCGGCGCGCTGACGCAATGTGACCGGGGCTGGTGCCTGTTCGACGTAAAGGGCCGCACCGGCTATATTGAAATCGCCCATATCTGGGGAGCAAAGCCCGACGAACGTCTGCCGTGAGTGGGCCGATTTGGTGGGTGCTGGCTGGAACCGCGCTGGGCGCGATCCTCGGCAGTTTCATCGCGACGCTGGTGATCCGCTGGCCGCAGGGGCGGGGGACCGGGGGGCGTTCGGCTTGCGACGGCTGTGCCGTTCGCCTTCGCTGGTTCGAACTGGTGCCGCTGGCCAGTTTCCTGCTCCAGCGCGGAAAATGCCGGCACTGCGGTGCCCGAATTGCGCCCGACCATTTCTGGATCGAAGCCGTCTGTGTCGTGGTCGGCGGTGTCGCCCTCGCAGTCGCGCCGGGGTGGGAGGGGATGGCCGGTGCGTGCTTTGGTTGGATATTGGTGGCGCTGGCCGCGCTTGATCTCCGCCATTTCTGGCTCCCCGACCGCCTGACGCTGGCGCTGGCGGCAACCGGAGTTGCGGGCGGCGCGATCGGTTTTGATCCACCACTCTCCGATCGCCTGGTCGGCGGCCTCGCGGGGTTCGCGACCCTCTCCATAATTGCGTGGAGTTACAAACGGTTACGCGGACAACAGGGGATGGGGGCGGGTGACCCGAAACTGCTGGGCGCAATCGGATTGTGGCTCGGCTGGCAGGTGATGCCCTTTGTCCTGCTCGGTGCCAGCATTTTGGGTATAAACTTGGTGGTCTACCAACTACTGCGCAAACGCATCGTCACCAGCCAGACCCGCTTGCCACTCGGCGCGCTGATGGCGGTCGCGGCCTTTCCGATCTGGGTCTTCAGCCGCTGACCAATGCCGCGGCTGCCCGCGCATTGGCTTCGATCGTCGTCACGTCGAGCGGTCCCTTCGGAACGATCCAGCTGCCCCCAACGCACAGCACCGCCGCCTCCGCCAGCCACTCGGGCGCCGTCGCCAAAGTGATGCCGCCGGTGGGGCAAAAACGCACGTTGCCGAACGGTGCCGCCAGCGCGCGCAATGCCGGAAGCCCACCCGCCGCCATCGCTGGAAATAGCTTGAACCGGGTCAGCCCCATGTCGAGCCCGCGCATCAGGTCGCCCGCATTCGCGACGCCGGGCAGGAACGGCACGCCGCTCGCCACCGCCGCGCGGCCCAGCGACTCGGTCAGGCCTGGACTGACGATGAATTTCGCCCCGGCATTGATCGCTGCCTCGAGGTCGGTCGGGTTCAGGACGGTCCCCGCCCCGACGATCGCGCCCGCGACCGACGACATCGCGGCAATGACATCAAGCGCCGCCGGAGTGCGCAGCGTCACCTCCAGCACCCGGACCCCGCCCGCGACCAGCGCCTCGGCAATCGGGCGCGCTTGCGCCACGTCGTCGATGACGAGCACCGGGACAACCGGCCCATCGCGCATGATGGCTTCAACGTTCATCGGCTATGCTCCATTGCAAAGGCGGCGGCAGCGCCGAACAGCCCGGGTTGGTCGAGGGTGATCAGCTTAACGGGAATCCCCGCCATCATCGCCTGAAACCGGCCCTTTGCCACGAACCGTTCGGCAAAACCCGACGCAGGCAGATGTCCCGCAATGCGGGCACCGACTCCTCCCGCGATCACCACCGCATTTGCCCCGTGCGCCAGCGCCAGATCGCCCGCGACCGAGCCAAGTGCCATGCAGAAGCGGTCCAGTGCTGCGACGGCAAGACTGTCTGTGCCATCAAGTGCCGCTGTCCACAACGCCTTGTCGTCTTGGGCAAAGGGCGCTCGTTTTTCGATTTGGCCCAGCGCGTCGTGGATGTGCCTCAGCCCCGGACCCGACACGATCCGCTCGGTCGAGACGCGGCGCAGCTTCGCGCGTAATTCGCTAACCAGCTCGTCCTCGAAATGGTCGATAGGGGCAAAGTCGAGGTGCCCACCCTCGGTCGGGCCGACGTGATAGCGATCCTTGGTCCGCAAGACATATGCGACGCCCAATCCGGTTCCTGGGCCGACGACCGTCGTCGTTCCCAGTTCCGGCAGCGGCACGTCGGGGCCGCACAAATGGCTAAAACTGCCCGCTGACGCCTGCCCGACCGCATGACCGACGGCAGCGAAATCGTTGACGAGCGTGAAACTGTCGACGTTCAGGCGCGCCTCGATCAGCGATGGGCGGACGGTCCAGTGACTGTTGGTCAGTTGCAGCACGTCGCCCTCAACCGGCCCCGCAAATGCGATGCCTGCCGCCCGGGGGAGGGGATGCGGGATGGTTTCGCCAAAAGCCTCCCATGCGGTCTGGAAACTGGCAAATTCTGCGGTCTTGAATGTGACTGTCGAGCCCAGATCAATGACCCTGCCATCCGCCGCTTCTGCCAGGGCAAATCGCGCGTGGGTTCCACCGATGTCGACCGCGACGATCTGCATCGTCATAGCCCGGCGGCGAGTAGCATGGCCGACGCGCCCTGTTCGGCACTATCCGACCCATGGCGCATAAAGGCAAACAGTTCGCGCCCCGTGCCAACCGGCGGCGGCGGGGTCCGTGCGGCGAGGCGGCTCGACAGGTCGGCGCTGGTGGACAGCGTTCCGGCCACTGCATCGACGCGCACCACGTCGCCGTCCTGCAACTGGGCCAAGGCGCCGTTGTTTGCCGCCTCGGGCGTGACATGAATCGCTGCTGGAACCTTGCCACTGGCCCCCGACATCCGCCCGTCGGTGACGAGCGCCACCCGGAACCCGCGATCCTGCAGCACGCCGAGCGCGGGCGTGAGCTTGTGCAGTTCGGGCATGCCATTGGCTTGCGGACCCTGGAAGCGCACGACGACGACCACGTCGCGCTCCAGCTGCCCGGCCTTGAACGCCCGCAATACATCGTCCTGGTTTTCGAAAACCGCGCACGGTGCCTCGATGATCCAGCGTTCTTCCACGACGGCGCTGGTCTTGATGACGCAACGTCCCAAGTTGCCGCGCAACAGGCGCATGCCGCCGTCGGGTGCGAAGGGCGCAGCGACCGGACGCAGCATGGCATTGTCGCGGGTGACAGGGACTGGTTGCCACATCACGGCATCACCGACCAGCACGGGTTCCTGCCCATAATCGGACAGGTCCGACCGCGCCACTGTCATCACGTCGCGGTGCAACAGACCCGCTTCCAGCAATTCGTGAATGACATACGCCATGCCGCCCGCATGGTGGAAGTCGTTCACATCGCCCGATCCATTCGGATAAACGCGTGCGATCAGGGGAACCGCCGCCGATAGCGCATCGAAATCTTCCCAGTCGACGACGATCCCAGCCGCACGCGCAATCGCGGGAACGTGGATGGCGTGATTGGTCGATCCGCCCGTCGCCAGCAACCCGACTATCGCATTGACGATGGCCTTTTCATCGACGCAGCGACCGAGCGGGCGATAATCGTCGCCGTGCCAGCCAATCGCCGCGAGACGGTGAACCGCCGCCCGGGTCAGCTCACTACGCAATCGAGTGCCGGGATTGACGAACGCCGCGCCCGGCATATGCAGGCCCATGACCTCCATCATCATCTGATTGGAATTGGCGGTGCCGTAAAAGGTGCACGTCCCGGCGTCGTGATAACTGGCGGATTCGGCCTCCAGCAATTCGGCGGTGCCGACCTTGCCCTCGGCATAAAGCTGACGAATGCGCTGCTTTTCCTTGTTCGCCAGTCCCGACGGCATCGGTCCTGCCGGGATCAACAGGGCCGGCAGGTGACCGAAGCGAAGCGCGCCGATCAGCAGGCCGGGCACGATCTTGTCGCAGATGCCGAGCATCGCCACACCCTCGAACATGGCATGGCTGAGCGCGATCGCGGTTGACAGCGCGATGGTGTCGCGGCTGAACAGCGACAGGTCCATGCCCGCCTGGCCCTGCGTGACGCCGTCGCACATCGCGGGCACGCCGCCCGCCACCTGCGCGGTCGCGCCGGCTTCGCGGGCCGCAATCTTGATCGCTTCGGGGTAACGGCCATAGGGCTGATGCGCCGACAACATGTCGTTATAGGCGGTCACGATGCCGATGTTCATGGCCTCGCCGCTGCGGATGACGGCCTTGTCTTCACCCGATGCGGCAAAGCCGTGAGCGAGGTTGCCGCATGACAGGTTGGGCCGATTTGTCCCGGCCTCGCGCTGGCGATCCATCAAGTCCAGATACGCGGCCCGCGACGGACGCGACCGTGCCACCACGCGTTCGGTCACCGCTGCGACGATTTCATGCATCTCAGTCATGCCAGCTTGCTCCGTCGCGTTCAATCATGCCCATTGCCGCCGACGGACCCCAGCTTCCCGCGGTATAGGGCTTGGCCATGATACCGGCCGCGTCCCATGCCTTGTGAATCGAATCGACCCAGGTCCATGCTGCTTCGATCTCGTCGCGACGCACGAACAAGGTGGTGTCGCCCTCCAATAAGTCCAGTAGCAACCGCTCATAGGCAACCCGCCGCCGTTTTCCGGCAAAGGTGGCGGCAAGGCTGACGTCGAGCCCGACATTGGTGAGTTCGATCCCACCCCGGTCGAGCCCCGGCTCCTTGGTCATGATCTGCAGCCCGATGCCCTCGTGCGGTTGCAGCCGGATGACGAGGGCATTGGGTTCGAGCCCATTGCCGCGCGTTGCAAAGATCGAGTGGGGAACCGGCCGGAACTGGATCAGGATTTCGGAATGGCGCGTCGGCAATCGCTTGCCCGTCCGCAGATAGAACGGAACGCCACGCCAGCGCCAGTTGTCCAGATGCGCTTTTACCGCGACAAAGGTCTCGGTGTTGGACTTGCCGCCCAGCTCGTCGGCATACCCCTGTACGGGCTGCCCGTCGATCGCGCCCGATGTGTACTGGCCCTTCACGCTGAGCAGCGCCGCTTCGGAGTTGCTCAGGGGCCGCAGCGAGCGCAGCACCTTTACCTTTTCGTCGCGCACGGCCGTCGCTGTGTAACTTGCAGGCGGTTCCATCGCGACCAGCGCTAGCAGCTGCAGCATGTGGTTCTGGACCATATCCGCCAGCGCTCCGACGCCGTCGTAATAGGAAACGCGCCCCTCCAGTCCGACCGTTTCAGCAACGGTAATCTGAACATGTTCGATTGAGGCAGCGTTCCACAATGGTTCGAACATCGTATTGCCAAACCGCAAGACCAACAGGTTCTGCACTGTTTCCTTGCCAAGATAGTGATCGACACGAAAGATATTCTCCTCGTCAAACGCATGACCGACCGCTGCGTTGACTTCGCGACTTGAAATCAGGTCGTGACCAATGGGCTTTTCCATCGCGACGCGCGTTGCCGGGCCCGTCAGGCCGACCGTTTCAAGCCCGGCGACTACGGGCGCAAACAACGCTGGCGGTGTCGAGAGATAGAAGGCAATACCGCCGTCCTTGAAGGCGGCGGCCATCTCGGCGAGCTTTTGAAAGTCATCGGCATTGTCGCTGGAGACCGCACAATAGTCGATCCGCGCGATGAAGGTCGCGACTTTTTCGGCGTCGTATAGTTCGAGCGGCTTCAACGATGTTTCGACCTGGGCCCGAAAAGCCGCGGTATCGACCTTCGATCGTGCCGAACCGATGATCCTGAAACTTTCGGGCAGCAAGCCATCGCACGAAAGGTTGTAAAGCGACGGAAACAGCATCCGTTGTGCTAGGTCGCCAGTGGCCCCGAACAGTACGAATGTTTCGAACGATCGTGACATGCGGCGTAATGCTCCTTGAGGAATCACCCGGTGTTTAGCCGCGCGGGGGAGCGATGCAAGCGACCGTAACGGAAATTGAATGGATTGTGGTCGAAGCGTGTTCGCGAGTTCGAGTACGGCAAGGACGAGCGGCTGTCTGGCGGGTAGCGCGGATTGCCACCCAAGAAGACTAGCATTACAGTTGCGCCTTTGATTGAACTCTGAATCAATGTGTGTCCATGGTATGGAGGCTGTGGATGACGGGTGCATCGATCGAAACGACATTGGAGCTTTGGGCATCGTCGCTGCGAGACGTGAAGTCGCGGATGCGGGGATTGTTCACGCAGGAGCGGGTTGCGGCGTCGGCGGGTCTTTTTTTGGACGGGCTGCTGGGGGACGAGCGGCGCAAGACGGGCTGGATGCGT
Organism: Sphingomonas sp.; assembly: GCF_025353885.1. Taxonomy (GTDB): domain Bacteria; phylum Pseudomonadota; class Alphaproteobacteria; order Sphingomonadales; family Sphingomonadaceae; genus Sphingomonas_O. The sequence goes on from NZ_JANXNX010000071.1 coordinate 57,982, forward strand.
GCCGAGGCGGCGGGCGATCCCGGGCCGTGGCGTCAGCAGGCCATTCTCGGGCGGGGGCGTTGGGACGCGGAGGCGCTGCGCGATATCGCCCGCGATTATGCGCTGGAGACGCTGACGGATGAAGATGCGGTGCTGGTCATCGACGAGACCGGCTTTCTGAAGCAGGGCAAGGCGTCATGCGGCGTGAACCGGCAATATACCGGTTCGGCAGGCAAGATCACGAACTGCCAGATCGGGGTGTTCGCGGCCTATGTGTCGCGCCATGGCCATGCGTTCATCGATCGTGCGCTGTATCTGCCCAAGAGTTGGACGAACGACCCGGTGCGCATGAAGCGGGCACATGTTCCCGCCGGGACGGCGTTTGCGACCAAGCCAGAGCTCGCGGTGACGATGATCGAGCGGGCGATCACGGCAAAGGCGCCGTTCAGCTGGGTGGCGGCCGACAGCGTCTACGGCGTCGGCGCGATCGAACAGGCCCTGCGACGTGCGGGGAAGGGCTATGTGCTCGGGGTCAACTCCAACCATCACTTCGCCTCCTGGGGCGTGATCCCACCGGTTGCCGGTACTGCCGAAGGCATCGCAAAAAGCCTTGAGCCCGGGGCCTGGCAGCGGCTGTCGGCGGGTGAAGGCACCAAGGGCGCAAGGCTTTATGACTGGGCCTATTGCCCACTCGCCGATCTCGATGCGGCCGAATATGACGCACAGCGATCGGGACTGTGGACCCGCGGCCTGCTGATCCGTCGCACGATCGCGGACGGCGATCTTGCCTTCTTCTCGACCTGGTGCCCGCAAGGCACGACGATCGAAGCCCTTGTCCTGGTCGAGGGGCGCCGCTGGGCGATCGAGGACAGCTTCGAGACCACCAAGAACGAACTCGGCCTCGATCACAACGAAACCCGCTCCTGGCATGGCTGGAATCGCCATGTCTCGCTCGTCATGCTCGCCTTTGCGATGATGGCAACCATCCGCCACAAAGCGAACATGACGCCCCCAAAAACAGTCTGGCGGCTTCGGCTCTGATCCGCTGGTCGGTTCAGGAAATCCGCCGCATCGCCATCCGTCTCGCTCAGCGCCGTATCCAACCAGCGCACATCATCGCATGGTTGTTGTGGCGAAGGGCACATCAGGCCGAAGCCAGACACGCTCACCTCAAATCAAAACAGCAACTGTAATGCTAGGTCGTGAACCCATAAACAGGATTCCCAAAGCGTCGTCGATCTGATTCAGGGTTTCGGCATGAGCCGTTATGATCTGACAGATTTCGAGTGGCGCGTGATCGCGCCGTTGTTGCCGAACAAGCCGCGAGTGGTGCCGAGGGTCGATGACCGGCGGGTGCTGAACGGCATCTTCTGGGTGTTGCGCTCGGGTGCGCCGTGGCGCGACCTGCCCGAACGCTATGGGCCGAGGACGACGTGCTACAACCGGTTTGTCCGTTGGCGGCGAGCGGGCGTGTGGGACCGGCTGATGGACGCGATCACCGAGGCTTACGACGGCGACATCCAGATGATCGACAGCACTTCCATTCGGGCGCACCAGCAGGCTGCGACCCTAAAAAGGGGGGTCGAGATCATTGTCTCGGTCGCTCCCGAGGCGGCCTCACGACCAAGATCCACGCGATCGTCGATCGGCAAGGCCTGCCGATCCGCCTCGGCCTGAGCGCGGGGCAAGCGCACGACGCGCCTGCCGTGCTGGCGCTGCTCGACCGGCTCGATCCGCGCACCATCGTGCTTGCTGACAAGGCCTATGACGGCAACGCCGTCCGCAAGCTCGCCGACAACTTCCTCGCCATGGTCAAGCTCGCCTCAATGCGGCTGTGGTTGCGCGCTTATGAGTCTACGGCCTAGATTCTGTAGACAAAAAAACCGCGGCGAGCCGCGGTTTTTCTTTCAGCGGTTACAGATTTCTCCCTGTAACCTTCTGTTTATTCGGAGGCTTCAGCCGCCACCAGCACCCAGACCACGTGTGCAACCAAGAAAGTCCCAAAAACCGCGTACAGGTTTGATGTTCTGCTTCTTCATGATCAGATCCCTTTTCATCGAAGCGCTGCCGAAGGCACGACTCCGTAACAAAGTTCTTAACCATAAGGAACGTGGTTAGCAAACCGTTAATTATAAGCGGTACGGGATTCCTTTGCGCGAAGTAAAAGCCTCGCCAAAGACGAAAACCGCATCGGGCGACCGATCAGATAGCCCTGGGCCTGGTCGCAACCCATTGCGGCGAGGGCATTAAGTGTCTCGATAGTCTCGACGCCCTCGGCAACTACTTGGCGATTCAGCTGGTGAGCGAGTTGCACTGTAGAATTGACCATCAGGCGATCGCTGTTGTTGCGATCGATCAGCGACACGAAGCTCTTGTCGATCTTGATCTCAGTCGCCGGTATTTTTTTCAGGTAGTCGAGCGTCGAAAAGCCGGTGCCATAGTCGTCGATCGAAATCTTGATCCCGGCGGCGCGCAACTCATTCAGCAGGTTCACGGCATTGCCGTTGTTGGCGATGGCTGCCGATTCGGTGACTTCCAGAGTCAGCAACGATGGATGAAGTCCGAGGTCGTCGAGGTGGTCGGATATCATGTCGGCCAGATAAGGGCTTTCCAGAAGTCCTGCGGAAAGATTGACGGCGATATTGAACGGAATGCCGCGCGTGTTGATCGCGACCGCGGCCCGCACGGCGCTGTTGAGGACATGGAGCGTCAGTTTTTCAATGCGGCCATGCTGTTCGGCGACCGGGATGAACTCGTCGGGACTGATTTCGCCCTTTTCCGGATGCGACCATCTGACCAGCGCTTCGGCTCCGACGATCCGGCGTGTCGGGATGTCGAGCTTCGGCTGGTAGGCAACCCAGATCTCACCGTTATCGATAGCCTCGTCGAGGCGCCCGAGCAGAGCCAGTTTCCATTCGGCATTCTTCAGCTTTTCAGGGTCATAACCTTTCCATTTCTGGCCGTCTGCGGCGGCTTCATCAGCCGCAACCAGCGCGCTTCCGATGCGATTTGCGCTAGAACGCTTGAACCCAGAGTCGATACCGAATGTCACCGCAAGATCGATCTTGCGATCGGCGATTACAACGGGCGTCGAGAGTAATGCATGAAGGCCGCCGAGCTGGTCATTGAAGCTTGATCCCCGGATATCGCTAGCCAACCAGGCAAAAATGCCTTCGTCACCCTGATACAGGTCAGAGTTACCGACGCCGAGGCCGAAGCGCCGGACGATCTGTTCGACCAGCACACGTTCCATCACAAGGTCGAGACTCGAGCTGATTTCCGCGAAATTCCGAATGCGCGCGACAATCAGGGACTTCCCCTCAGGTGGCGCGCTTTGCCGCAAGGCATTCAAGTTCGGCAGACCCGATAAGGCATGGGTCATGCCCCCCTTCAGGCGGATCCGCCTCCGGGCCGCCGCTACAAGTACTATCGTAAGCATGACTGCCGCGGGAATGACATCAACGAAGACGAGATTCATCTCGAGAATTAAAGGTAAAACTACGATCATCAGGATGGGCATCGTCACCGCAGCCAGCTTAAGCTTCTTCTTCTCCGAAAATAGAAAAGCGAGACAGCAGCCGAATGTCGCGAGGCACATCCACAGCGGATTGATCTCGACCGGAATACCCCGTTTTAAAGTTTCTGCCGACAGAACATGACCATATACACCTGCCACCCGCCCCTGGCCGGGAAGGTTGTAAGTATCGTTGAGATCGGCCGAGATTGCCCCGATCATCACGTCCTTGCCGCGAAAGCGGGAGCTCGGGATGACGTTTTTGAGGATGTCGACTGCGGAAAAGGTAGGCACCGAGCTGACGAGGATAGAATTGTCAATCGGGAACGACTCCGCGCCGTCACCAGTGACGCCTGCCATAACACTGGCCATTGAGGGGTAATTAACTCCATCGAATGTTCGGGAGAAATGCATTCTCCACAGTTCGTCGGCAAAGTTCATTTGTCCGCTGATGTTGGCAAGCCGAATGTCGTGCCCGAGCTGCGGTGACGGGATCACTGCCTTGAACACTGTGGTCGACGGACCATAATCCAGCCGAATGGGCAGAATAATCTTTGATGGAGTGCGGTGGAACGCCTGGCTCAGGGCGAGGTCGTCGACTGGATTTGTCTTTCCGGTGAAGTTGAGATCGAACAGAATTCGCCGCGCACCGCCGGTGTTTAGGTTGTTAACTATTTGCGCCACGTCGCGCCTGCGCCATGGCCAACGACCCAGCTCATGAATGCTCTTTTCGTCGAGGCCGACAACGACAATGTCCCCGCTCGCCTGAGTGGGGTGAAGCACGTTACGTGCACTGCGCAACAGGTTCTCGACCGGCTCACCGAAGCCGGTGACGCTAAAGATCACCCCGACGGCCGCAGCCCAGATGAGGGTCTTGCGCCAGGGATTTGCCGTCTTTTCACTCTTCCGCCGCAGGGCAGGCCACATGGTTTGCGCTCGCTTTCGCGCCTTTGTGGCACCGAAAGGTTAGCAAACCGGAAACCATCGC
>NZ_JANXNX010000050.1 GCF_025353885.1 Sphingomonas sp.
CCGGCAATTGATGGGCGAGATTGCGGTGCGCCCGCCGCAGGGCGGGCATCCGCGCATCGCCATCTGGGGATTGCTGGAGGCGCGGCTGCAACAGGCCGACCTGCTGATCCTCGGCGGGCTGAACGAGGGTAATTGGCCCGCCAGCCCCGCGCCCGATCCGTGGCTGGCCCCGCGCGTTCGCATCGAACTGGGGCTGGGCGGGACGGAGCGGCGGGTCGGGCTCGCGGCGCACGACCTGGCGACGGCACTGGGCGGGCGTGAGGTCCTGATTACGCGAGCCAGACGCGACGCCCGGTCGCCGACAATCGCCTCGCGCTTCTGGCTGCGGCTCGACGCGATGACCGGCAGGATTGTCCATGACGACAGAATCGTGGCGCTGGCCGCGGCGATCGATACGCCCGACCGGCGGACGCCGATGCCCCGACGACCCGCGCCAACGCCGCCCGCCGCCCTCCGTCCGCGCCGAATATCTGTGACCGACGTCGATCGGCTGCAGGCCGACCCCTATGCCTTTTACGCCAAGGCCATGCTGAAGCTGCCGAAGCTGGAGGCCATCGACGCTGATCCCGGGCCGGCGTGGCGGGGGACGGCGGTCCATGCGGTGCTCGACAAATGGGCGAGGGACGACGGCTTCGACCCCGCAAAACTGCGTGGACGGGTGACCGAATTGTTGAACGACGCGGGCACGCACCCGTTGCTGCGCGCGCTGTGGCAACCGCGCCTGACCGAGGCCATCGACTGGATCGCGGTGCGGATAGCCGAGGATCGGTCGCAGGGCCGGACAGTGGTCGGCAGCGAGATCGACGGCAAAATCGAATTTGCAGGCGTGACGTTGCAGGGCCGCGCCGACCGCCTGGACCGGATCGACGGGGCGTTGGCAGTGGTCGATTACAAGACCGGCAAGGCCCCGTCGCCAAAGGCCGTTGCCGCCGGGTTTTCGATGCAGCTGGGCCTGTTGGGCCTGATTGCCGAGCGCGGCGGGTTCGACGGGGTTTCGGGCAGGGCGAGCGTGTTCGAATACTGGTCGCTGGCAAGCGACGGCAAGGGCGGTTTCGGCAAGGTGACATCGCCGGTCGGGGGCCGATCGACGATCGCGCCTGCGGATTTCGTCGCCGTTTCGGCGGGGCAGTTCGCCGACGCTGCGGGCAAATGGTTGACGGGGACCGAGGCGTTTACCGCCAAGCTGGTGCCCGAATATGCGGTTTATGACGATTACGACCAGTTGATGCGGCGGGATGAATGGTATGGTCGTGAGGATTGATCCGACTTCGTCACCCTGGCGCAGGCCGGAGCCTATACGGCCGTCTCTAGGAAACGCCGTATGTGCGGACAGCCGTATAGGCCCTGGCCTGCGCCGGGGTGACGGGGAGGGGGTAACGACGTCATGAAAGCCCCGCTGGTCAAACCGCACGCCCCGTTAAAGGGCGAGCAGCGCACCGCGTCCGATCCGCTGGAGCATGTCTGGCTGTCGGCGAGCGCGGGCACGGGCAAGACCTATGTCCTGTCGGCGCGGGTGTTGCGGCTGTTGTTGCGCGGGGTCAGCCCCGAATCGATCCTGTGCCTGACGTTCACCAAGGCGGGCGCGGCGGAGATGGCTAACCGGGTGCACCAGCGGCTGGCGTGGTGGGTGCGGCTGGACGACAAATTGTTGTTTCGCGAACTGGAGGCGCTGGGCGAAGCATCCGGCCCCGCCGAGCGCGAGCATGCCCGCACGCTGTTCGCCAGAGTCCTTGAATCGCGCGGCGGTGGCCTGCGCATCATGACGATCCATGCGTTCTGCCAGACGCTGCTCGCCGGGTTTCCGCTGGAAGCGGGCCTCATCCCCGGCTTTCGCCCGATCGAGGGGCGCGAGGAGTCGGCGCTGGGGCAAAGCGTGCTGGCCGACATGGTCGTCACAGCGGAGCGCGAAGGCGAGCGGAGGTTGCTGGGCGACCTGAGTGCGCTCAGTCGGCGGCTGGGCGAGGACGAGGCGCGGCGGTTTCTGTCACGCGCGGCGCGGGCGGGGGAGGCTTTGGATGCGCTGCCCGAAGGGGCCGAGGGGCTGGAGTCACTGGTGCGGCGGGCGATGGACGTGCCGTCGGACTTTCAGGCTGGCGACATTGCGCTCGCCTGCACCGATGGCGCGTTCGACCAGCCTGCGTTGATCGAGATGGCGCGCATGTATGCCGGTTGGGCGACCAAGACCGGCGAAGAGGCAGCCGACCGGATTGCCGAATGGTTGCTGGGAACGCCCGAACAGCGCGCCGCCGAATTGCCCGGATTGACGCTGATCTGGGCGACCGCAAGCGGCGATTTCCGCAAGAACGGTCCCAAGGACGATGAATTCGCCGCGCTGCGCGAACGGCTGAACGACTGGTGCGGCGCGTTGTGTGCGCGGGCCGCGCGCGCCGAACTGGCGATGGCGATTGCGTCGGCGCTTCATGCCGGGCGACGCTATGCCCGCGATTATGCCGCGGCCAAGCGCGCGCGCGGTCTGGTCGATTTCGACGATCTGATCCGGCTGACCGGGCGGTTGCTGGGCGAACCGGGCATCGGCGACTGGATCCGCTACAAGCTCGACCAGGCGACCGACCATATTCTGGTGGACGAGGCGCAGGACACCAATTTGCGCCAGTGGAAGATCGTTGCCGGGCTGGCGAGCGAGTTTTTCGCAGGCGATGGCGCGCGGGCGGGGGTCGAGCGGACGATCTTTACCGTTGGCGATTTCAAACAGGCGATCTTTGGCTTTCAGGGCACCGACCCCGATCACTACGACGCGGCCCGGATCGGGTTCAATCGCCAGGCGGAAGATGCCGGGCGGGAGATCGTCCAATTGTCGCTGAACGCATCGTTTCGGTCGTCGCAGCCGGTGCTGGATGTGGTCGACAAGCTGTTGGACGAACTGGGTCATGTCGCCCTTGGATTGCCCGAGGCGTCGCAGCCCCACGTCAGTTTCGGCGGTGGCTTTGGCCAGGTGACGCTGTTGCACCCCCTGTCCGGCGACAGCGCTGTTGACGATGACGGCGAGGAAGGCTGGGTCGAGGACCATGTCCGCAAGCTGGCGGGCGCGCTGGCGAAACAGGTGCGGGGCTGGTTGCAGGAAGCCGGTCCCGAACGCCTTTGGCTGGAACGGGACAAGCGCTGGCTTCGGCCCGAGGACGTGATGATCCTGGTCCGCAAGCGCGGCGAACTGGCGGCGTTGCTGGTGGCGCGGTTGCAGGCCGAGGGGGTGCCGGTGGCGGGGGTCGACCGGTTGCGGTTGCAGGCACCGCTGGCGGTGAAGGATCTGCTGGCGGCAATCCGTTTTGCCGTGCAGCGCGGCGACGATCTGACGCTGGCCGCGCTGCTGGTTTCGCCACTGATGGGCTGGGATCAGGAAGCGCTGTTCACCGTCGCGCACGGGCGCAAAGGGACGTTGTGGGCGGCGATGCCCGAGGGCGAAACGCACGACGCGCTGCTGGCGATACTGAACGCCGCCGACCGGGTGACGCCGTTCCAATTCCTGGAAAACCTGTTGTCGGGGCCGTTGCAGGGTCGGCGCAAACTGATCGCACGACTCGGTGAGGAGGCGCGCGATCCGATCGATGAACTGCTGAACACCGCGCTGCAATTCGGGCGCGAGGGGACGCCGTCGTTGCAGGGATTCCTGGACTGGTTCGACCGGGGCGAGGGCGAGATCGTGCGTGACGCCATGGGGGCAGGCGATGCCGTCCGCGTGATGACGGTACATGGCGCAAAAGGACTGGAGGCGCCGCTGGTCGTGTTGGCCGATGCAGCGGGCGATCCCGATGCCAGCGGGGCGCGCGGCTTTGAATGGGTGCTGGACAGCCTCTATCCCGACGAAGTGCCGTTGTTCCGGCCGCGCGCGGCGGAGCGGGCACTGGTCGAATCGCTGGAGGCGGCGGCACACAAGGCCGAGGAAAAGGACCGGCGCGAACACTGGCGGCTGCTGTATGTCGCGATGACGCGGGCCGGGGAACGGCTGGTCGTCGCCGGGTCGCTGGGCACGCGGGCGAAAGGCGTGGTGCCGGTCGAAAGCTGGCACGCGGCGATCGGGCGGGCGCTGGCGCGGCTGGAGGTGGTGGGCGTCGCCGATCCGGTGTGGGGGTCGCGGGCGGATTACGCCGTGGGTGCCGTGGGCGCGCGGGTCGAGGGGATTGCCGCGCGCGCCCTCCCGGACGGCGCGGCGGTTCCGGAATGGCTGCGGTCGGCGGCACCGGTCGAGGCTCGACCGCCCCGGCCACTGGCACCGTCATCGTTGGGCGTCGATCTGGTGACCAGTCCGCCAGGCGGGGCTGGCAAAGCCGATGCGGCCGAGCGCGGGCGGCGGCTGCATGGGCTGTTCGAACGATTGCCGGCGGTCGCCAGCGACCGGCGGCGCGCGGCGGGGATCGCGTGGCTGGGCGACGCCGCGCTGGTCGATACGGCGCTGGCGGTGATCGACGACCCCGCCTTTGCCGACGTGTTTGCTCCAGAGGCGCTTGCCGAAGCGCCGGTTGCGGGGGTGGTCGATGGCGTCGTGGTGTCGGGGGTGGTCGACCGGCTGGTCGTGACCGATACGACCGTGACGATCGTCGATTTCAAGACCGGTCGCGTGGCCCGCGACGCGGGATCGGTGCCGGTCCACCACCTGCGGCAAATGGCGGCCTATGCCGCCGTCGTGGCGCAGATCTTCCCCGATCGCGCGGTCGGGGCGGCGTTGCTGTATAGCGCGGGGCCGGTGTTGCACCGCGTGTCGGCGGCCGACCTGGCGCGCTGGAAGCCGGGCTATCAGGACGCAATCGAGAATTTGGCCGCCGACAGTTGAGAAGCGGCCACGCGGTGCCTAGATACTGTCCAACATTTCAGGAGATTAACGATGGCCACCGTTCAAGTTACCGACGCCAGCTTTGCCACGGACGTCATCGGTGCCAGCGGTCCGGTGCTGGTTGATTTCTGGGCCGAGTGGTGCGGGCCGTGCAAGATGATCGGGCCGAGCCTGGAGGAAATCTCCGAAGAGCTGGGTGAAAAGGTCACCATCGTGAAGCTGAACATCGACGACAATCCAGATGCTCCGGCCAAATATGGCGTGCGCGGCATTCCGACGATGATCCTGTTCAAGGATGGCGCGCCCGCCGCGACCAAAGTCGGCGCGGCACCGAAATCGCAGCTGAAGGGCTGGCTGGAAAGCGAGCTTTAGGACCTGTAGTCGGCGTTGATGCTGATGTAGCCGTGGGTCAGGTCGCACGTCCAGACGGTCGCGCGGCCTTCGCCCAGCCCGATATCGACGCCGATCTCGATCTCGCTGCCCGTCAGGTGCGCGGCGACCGGGGTTTCGTCATACCCCTCGACCGCAACGCCGTTGCGGGCGACCTGCGTGGTGCCGAACCGGATCGACAGCGTGTCGCGGTCGGCGGGTTCACCAGCCTTGCCGACCGCCATGACGACGCGGCCCCAGTTGGCGTCCTGTCCGGCGATGGCGGTTTTGACGAGCGGTGAATTGGCGATGCTGAGCGCGATGCGGTGCGCGCTGGCGTCGGACTTCGCGCCCTCGACGCGGATCTCGATGAACTTGGTCGCGCCCTCACCGTCGCGGACGACAAGGTGCGCCAGCTGGCGGCACAGGTCGTTAAGCGCGGCAGCAAAGGCGTCGGCCCCGGCGTCGTCGGCGGTGGTCAGCGGTTCGTTGCCCGCTGCTCCGGTGGCAAACGCCAGCACGGTGTCGCTGGTCGACGTGTCGCTGTCGACGGTGATACAGCTGAAGGTGGCGCGATTGGCGGCGGTCAGCATCCCCTGAAGCAGATCAGGAGCGATGGCCGCGTCAGTGAAGATGAAGCCCAGCATCGTCGCCATGTCGGGCGCGATCATGCCGCTGCCCTTGATAATGCCGACCAGGGTCACGGTGCGGTCGCCGATCACCGCCTGCGTCTGCGCGCCCTTCGGGAACGTATCGGTGGTGCCGATCGTGTTGGTCGCATCCTCCCACGAACAGGGGCGGGCGGCAAAGGCTGCGGTCAGCCCGGATTCGGCCTTGTCGATGGGCAGCGGCACCCCGATCACGCCGGTCGACGCGACGAAGACATCCGACGGCAGGCAGGAGAGGTGCCCCGCGACACGCGCGGCGATCGCTTCGACCGCGGCGCGGCCACGGCCTCCGGTAAAGGCATTGGCGTTACCGGCGTTGACGACCAGCGCGCGGGCATGGCCAAGCGTCAGCGCGGCGCGGCACCATTCGACTTCGGGGGACGGGCATTTGCTGAGTGTCGTGACCCCAGCAACACTGGTGCCCTCCGCCAGTTCCACAAACGTCAGGTCGCAGCGGCCCCAGTCCTTATACCCGGCGCGGGCGATGCGCGGGGTGGCTCCGGCAATGTCGAAAAGCATTGGGAACGGGCGGGCAAGGGGGGATATGGGGGAGGGCATTCCGGTGCTTTAGCTTTAAAATCGCCGCAAGGAAGGGCGTTGTTCTGGACGCGTTAACACTGTTTGCGTATGGGTGCCGCCGATGCGTTTTCTGTTGCTCCTTTCTGCCATGTTGTCGGCGATGGTCGGATCGGGTGCCTATGCGCGCCCGGCGCTCGCGCAGACGCATCAGGTCGACGGGCGGTGCGGAGTTCAGGCGCCCAAGGTCGCAGACGCAGCACAGGCTCGGCGGCCGGTGACGGGGCTACCCCGGGCGGTCGATATGACACGCCCGGTTGCGCTGATGATCATCGCGGTCCCGGCGGCGCTCGCGCCGATTTATGCGAACCGCCTGCGCGTCTAGCACGCGCTCACGCTTTCTCCGACCAATTCAGGCCAGTCGCGCGACGACCGCCCCCCTTAATCCACAGGAATTCCCTATGCTCGGCGGTATTGCCAAGGCCATTTTCGGGTCGTCGAACGATCGTTACGTCAAGTCGCTGGGTGCGATCGTCACCAAGATCAACGACTTCGAACCCGCCATCTCCGCGATGAGCGACGCCGAACTCGCCAACCAGACGGTGCTGTTCCGCGCGCGGCTCGCCGAGGGGGAGAAACTGGACGCCCTGCTGCCCGAGGCGTTCGCCACGGTGCGCGAGGCCGCCTCGCGGACGCTGGGACAGCGGCATTACGACATGCAGTTGGTCGGCGGCATCGTCCTGCATCGCGGCGAGATCGCCGAGATGCGGACGGGAGAGGGCAAGACGCTGGTCGCAACGCTCGCCTGCTATCTGAACGCGCTGCCCGGGGACGGCGTCCATGTCGTCACGGTCAACGATTATCTGGCGCAGCGCGATGCCGGCTGGATGGGGCAGGTCTATACTTTCCTGGGCCTGACGGTCGGCGTCGTCATTCCCGACATCGGTGAGGACAACCGCCGCGCGGCCTATGCCTGCGACATTACTTACGGCACGAACAACGAACTCGGTTTCGATTATCTGCGCGACAACATGAAATACGACCGCGGCCAGATGGTCCAGCGGCCGTTCAGTTTCGGCATCGTCGATGAAGTCGATTCAATCCTGATCGACGAAGCGCGGACGCCGCTGATCATCTCGGGGCCCACCGACGACAAGTCCGAACTGTACATGCTGGTCGATGCGGTGGTGAAGCAGTTCGTCGCCGAAGACTATGAGATGGACGAAAAGCAGAAGTCGATCATCCTGACCGAGGACGGCACCGAAAAGGCCGAACGGATGCTGGAGGATGCGGGGTTGCTGGAAGGTGACAACCTGTACGACATCGAAAACACCCAAGTCGTCCACCATTTGAACCAGTCGCTGCGGGCCAATGTGATGTTCCGGCGCGACACCGACTATATCGAGAAGGACGGCAAGATCGTCATCATCGACGAATTTACCGGCCGCATGATGGACGGGCGGCGCTGGTCCGACGGCCTGCACCAGGCGGTCGAGGCCAAGGAAGGCGTGGCGATCGAGCCCGAGAACCAGACGATGGCGTCGATCACCTTTCAGAACTTCTTTCGTATGTATCCCAAACTTAGCGGCATGACGGGCACGGCCGCGACCGAAGCGTCAGAATTCTTCGACATTTACAAGATGAACGTGGTGACGATCCCGACGCATGTTCCGGTCCAGCGGATCGACGAGGAAGACGAATTCTACAAGAACACTAACGACAAGTTCGCCGCAATCGCCAAGTCGATCGCCGAAAAGGCGCAGATCGGGCAGCCGGTTCTGGTCGGCACCGTGTCGATTGAAAAGTCCGAATTGCTGAGCGAGTTCCTGACCAAGGAAGGCGTGAAGCACGAAGTTCTGAACGCGCGTTTCCATGAGCGGGAGGCGCATATCGTCGCGCAGGCGGGCAGCCTGGGTGCGGTGACGATCGCCACCAACATGGCCGGGCGCGGGACCGACATCCAGCTGGGCGGCAACGTCGAGTTTCGCGTCGGTGACGAGCTGTCCGAACTGCCCGAAGGTCCAGAACGCGAGGCCGCAATCGCGCAGATCAAGGCCGTGGTTGCCGCTGATAAGGCCAAGGTTCTGGCGGCGGGCGGACTGTTCGTGCTGGGCACCGAACGCCATGAAAGCCGGCGCATCGACAACCAGTTGCGCGGGCGTTCGGGACGCCAGGGTGATCCAGGCCTGTCGCGATTCTATCTGAGCCTCGACGATGATCTACTGCGGATTTTCGGGCCGGATACGATGTTCTCCAAGATGATGAACAACAACATCCCCGATGGCGAGGCGATCGGCTCGAAGTGGCTGTCGAAAGCCATCGAGACCGCGCAGCGCAAGGTCGAGGCACGCAACTATGACGTGCGCAAACAGGTCGTCGAATATGACGACGTCATGAACGACCAGCGCAAGGTCATCTATGAACAGCGTTCGGACATCATGGACGCCGATACGGTCGACGATGTCGTGGTCGACATGCGCGCCGAGACCGTCAACAGCATCGTTGCCGATTCCTGCCCGCCCGACAGCTATCCCGAGCAATGGGATGTCGCGAGCATGCAGACGCGCGTCACCGAAATCCTGGGTCTGGACCTGCCGATTGCCGACTGGGTCGCCGAGGAAGGGGTCGACGCCGAAAAGATGGAAAGCCGGATCCAGGAAGCCGCCGACGCAAACATCGCGACCAAGGCGGCCGAACTGGATGCCGAAACCTGGGTATCGGTCGAAAAGAGCATCATGCTCCAGAATCTGGATCATCACTGGAAGGAGCATCTGGCGACGCTGGACGCGCTGCGGCAAGTCATCCACTTGCGCGCCTATGCCCAGAAGACGCCGATCAACGAGTATAAGCGCGAGGCGTTCGTCCTGTTCGAACGGATGCTGGAATCGATCCGCGAGGACGTGACGAAGGTGTTGGCCCATGCCCAGTTCGCGCTGCCGCCGATGGACATGCCGCAAATGCCCGACATTTTCACAACGCATATCGACGCGCTGACCGGCGACGACGACAGCGCCGATGCGGGTGGCGGCTATGGCTTTGTCACGACGCGGCTGCCGCCGTTGCAGATCGTGCAGCCCGACCCCGAGGAAATGCTGGGCATGGACCCCGCCGACTGGGAAGGCCGCGTCAGCCGCAACGCGCCCTGTCCGTGCGGGTCGGGGCAGAAGTACAAGCATTGCCACGGGGCGCTGTGATTTAGGGGGGTATTTTCTCAGTCAAGTCAGTCAGAAACTGCGTCCTTCTTCTTTTTGTCGGCTATGCTAGACGTTACACCACCGGCGCGATCCGGCTGAAACATTGGAAAGTCGCAACCGATGCTGGCACTGGTAACCGCCTTTTTCGCGACGGCGTTGTTATACGCTTCGGTCGGGTTCGCGGGCGGTTCGACCTATAACGCGCTGCTGGTGCTGGCGGGCGTCGACCAAAAGATTTTCCCGATCATCGCGCTGGCCTGCAACCTGATCGTGGCGACGGGGGGCAGTATCCGGTTCGCCCGGGCGGGGCTGGTGCCATGGCGGCGATTGTGGCCGTTGCTGGCAGTGTCGGTGCCCGCGGCGTGGGTCGGCGGTGCGCTGCCCGTCTCCAAGACCCTGTTTATCCTGCTGCTGGGCATTTCGCTGTTTTGTGCAGGTGTGCTGCTGCTGTTCCAGCGGCCCCTGCGCGAGGATGGGGCGGGGGAAGTCCCGCGCTTTCGCATCATCGGCCCGCTGATCGCGGCACCACTGGGATTGCTGTCGGGGATCGTGGGGATTGGTGGGGGCATTTTCCTGGCGCCGGTGCTGCACCTGATCGGATGGGACAGGACCAAACGCATCTCGGCGAGTGCGTCGGTCTTCATCCTCGCCAACTCGATCGCCGGGCTGGGTGGCCAGTTAAGCAAGATCACGGATGGCGGGATGGCAGTGTTGCAGCCGGTCGTTGCCTATTGGCCGCTCGCGATGGCGGTGCTGATCGGCGGTCAGATCGGTAGCCGGGCGGGGGTCACGATACTGCCGCCGATCGGTGTACGCAGGCTGACTGCGGTGCTGATCCTGTACGTCTCGATCCGGCTGTTGTGGCAGAGTTTTTCGAGTTGAACCCGGGCGTGCATCATGACGTCATAATTGTCGGCGCGGGGCTGTCGGGCATCGGGGCGGCCTGGCATTTGCAAAAGAATTGCCCCAGCAAAAGCTATGCGATCCTCGAGGCGCGGGCGGCCAGTGGTGGGACGTGGGATCTGTTCCGGTACCCCGGCATCCGGTCGGATTCAGACATGTACACGCTCGGTTACCGCTTCAAACCGTGGGTCGACGATAAGTCCATCGCCGACGGTGCGACGATCCTGGACTATATCCGCGAGACCGCGCGGGAAAACGGGATCGACCGGCATATCCAATACGGCTGCCGGGTCGTGCGCGCCGACTGGTCTTCGCAGGACGCGGTGTGGACGGTGCAGGTCACGCGCGATGGCGCGCCAACGACCCTGACCGCCGGGTTCGTGATGATGTGCAGCGGGTATTACAGCTATGCCGACGGACATCGGCCCGATTTTCCCGATGCCGACCGTTTTGCGGGTCGGATCGTTCACCCGCAATTCTGGCCCGACGATCTGGACTGCCGGGACAAGAAGATCGTCGTGATCGGCAGCGGGGCAACGGCGGTGACGCTGGTCCCCGCGCTGTGCGATCTGGGCGCGCAGGTGACGATGCTGCAGCGGTCGCCGTCATACGTCGCGGCGCGCCCGGGGCAGGACAACACCGCGATGCGCCTGCGACGGTGGTTATCCCCGGGATTCGCCTATGCCCTGACCCGCTGGAAGAACGTCCTGCTCGGGTCGTTCTTCTACAGGTTGGCGCGCCGGCGACCGGTGGCTGTAAAGCAGCGCCTGATTGCGATGGTCGGCGATGCGCTGGGCCCCGATTATGACGTCAAGACGCACTTCACGCCGCGCTATGATCCGTGGGACCAGCGCCTGTGCGCGGTTCCCGATGGCGACCTGTTTACCGCGATCCGATCGGGTCGGGCGGAGGTCGTTACCGACACGATCCTCGCTTTCACACCAACCGGCATCGCGCTGAGTTCAGGGGGTCAACTGGCGGCCGACGTAATCGTGACGGCAACCGGCCTGACGATGACTGTGCTGGGCGATCTCTCGCTGGCGGTCGACGGGGTCGCGGTCGATGTCGGCAGGACAATGAGCTACAAGGGCATGATGTTCAGCGACGTGCCGAACCTGGCCTATGTGTTCGGCTATACCAATGCGTCGTGGACGCTGAAGGCCGATCTGACGTCGGACTATGTGTGCCGGGTCATGAACTATATGGACCGGCGCGGGCTGGCGGTGGCGACGCCAAGGCGGAATGATCCGGCGGTCACCGAAATGCCCTTCCTCGACTTTTCGAGCAGCTATATCACCCGCGCTCTGGAAAAATTGCCCAAACAGGGGTCGCGCAAGCCGTGGAAACTGAACCAGAATTACCTGCTTGACCTGATCGCGCTGAAGTTTGGCAGAATCGATGACGGAACGCTGCAGTTTTCCCGTGCCGACCCGTCAAAGGCGGCTTGACAGAGTGTGTTAGCGGATTAGCACACAGGGCAATTCTATCGGAGAAAATCCCATGCGTTTGCGTTTCCTGATCCTTGCCACTGCCTCGGCGGTCCTGTTGAACCCGGCGGTCGTCGGCGCGCAAAAGGCAGCCACCGCTGCTGCTGTTCCGGCTCAGAGCCAGGCGCTACGCAAAATATTCGAGGACAGCGACGAGGGGCAGTTGAAGCGCAGCCCGCTGTTTGCGCTGTTTCGCGGGGACGCACGGTTTGGCGGGCAGTTCGGCGACTTCATCACGAACGACTTCATGGCGCGCGAGAAGGCGGCGGCCGAGCAGAGCCTGACCGCACTGAAGGCGATCGCCCGGGCCAGGCTCAATGCCGACGACCAGATTTCCTACGATGTCTTCAAATACCAGACCGAGATGAGCCTGCGCGGGTTCGAACCCGGATTGCTACGGACTGCGACCGACCGGCCCATCGACCATTTCTCCGGGTTCCAGACGATGATGCCCGATGTGTCGTCGGGGGATGGTGCCGCGCCGTTCAAGACCGTGGCCGATTACGACAATAACCTGGTTCGGCTCGAAGGCTATATCACGTTCCTCGACCGCTCGGTCGGACGGATGCGCGAGGGGCTGGCCGATGGCGTGACCAATCCTAAGCTGGTGATGGTCAATGTCGTCGGACAACTCGACGCGCTGATCGGGCAGGGGGTTGAGGGGTCGACCTTCTACAAACCCGTGACCAAATTTCCCGAGGGCATTCCGGCGGCGGATCAGGCGCGCCTGAAGACCGCCTATGCGGCGTTCATCCGCGACCGGCTGAACCCGGCGCACGCACGGCTGCGCGATTTCATCAAGAACGATTACCTGCCGAAAGCGCGTGAGAGCGTCGGGTTGGGGCAGATGCCGGGCGGGGCGGCCTATTACCGCTATCTGGTTGCTCAGACGACGACGACCGACATGACCCCAGAGGCGATCCACGCGCTCGGCCTGTCGGAGGTGGCGCGTATCCATGGCGAGATGGAGAAGGTCAAGACGCAGGTGGCGTTCAAGGGGACGCTGGCGCAGTTCTTTGAATATATGCGGACCGACAAGAAGTTCGCGCCCGTGTCCGCCGCCGCGATGCGCGATTCGTACCTGTCCATCGACAAGCGCCTGTCGGTGACGATCCCCCGCGAGTTCGACACCATCCCCAAGTCGCCGCTCGAGATCCGCGCGGTGCCGTCCTATAAAGAGAAAACCGACGCGGCAGGATCATATCAGGGGGGCACGCCCGACGGTTCGCGACCGGGGATTTTCTTTTACAATAGTTACGATCTGCCATCGCGATTCACCTGGGGTGACGAGACGCTGTTCCTACACGAGGGACGGCCCGGGCATCATTTCCAGATCAGCCTGGCGCAGGAAAATACGTCACTGCCCGCGTTCCAGCGGTTCGGCGGTAATACTGCCTATGTCGAGGGCTGGGCGCTCTATTCCGAAAGCCTCGGGCGCGAGCTGGGCCTGTTTACCGACCCGTACCAATATTACGGCCATTTGAACGACGAAATCCTGCGCGCCATGCGGCTGGTGGTCGATACCGGCATTCATGCACAGGGATGGAGTCGGGACAAGGCGATTGCCTATATGCTCGACAATTCAGCAATGGGCCGGACCGACGCGACGGCCGAGGTCGAGCGTTATATCGCCATTCCAAGCCAGGCGCTGGCTTACAAGATCGGGGCGCTGACCATCCAGCGCTTGCGGGCCAAGGCGCAAACGGCGCTCGGCCCGAAATTCGATGTGCGGGAGTTCCATGCGCAGGTCCTGATGTCGGGCGCGCTGCCGATGGGTGTGCTGGAAGCAAAGATCGACCGCTGGATCGCCGCGAAAAAGGCGGGGTAACGGCTAGGGCGGCCGAGCGGCGGTGAGGTGATCGTATTCAGGCGATCAGGCGCACCGGCTCGGCCCGATGGTTCACCAATTGGGTCAGCGCATCGAATGGCATAGGCTTGCCGATGAAATATCCCTGCGCATAATCGCACCCGAACGTGCGCAACAGGTCGATTGTCGCCTGGTCCTCAATCCCTTCGGCGACCACCTGAAGCCCGAGGTCGTGAGCGAGATTGATGGTCGAACGCACCATGATCGTGTCGCTATCGCTGTTTTTTTGACAAAGCGACGTCACAAAGGACTTGTCGATCTTCAGTTCATGGACCGGAAGTTGCTTCAAATAGGACAACGTGGACAGGCCCGTCCCGTAATCGTCGATCGAGAGGCGCACGCCAAATTCGCGCAAGGACTTCAGCACGAAGATGGCAACGTCGGGCGAACGGATCAGCGCGCTTTCGGTGATCTCGATGGCGATGGCCGAGGGCGGCAGGCCAAAATCATGCAGCAGCGATTTGATCTTGTCGGCGAAATGGGCGTTGGCGATATCGCCGGCCGACGCATTTATCGCGACCCGCATCGGCGTGCCCATCCCCTGCCACCGCGCACAGTCGTTCAGCGCAGTCCGCAGCACATAGTCAGTAACCTCCGAAATCACGCCCGTCGTTTCGGCGAGCGGAATAAATTCGTCGGGAGAAATATTGCCCTGGGTCGGATGATACCAGCGTACCAGCGCTTCTGCATCGGCAATCAGGTTGCGGCGCAGATCCAGTTTTGGCTGGTAAAACACGGTGACATCACCGGCAGCCAGTCCGTTGCGCAGTTCACCCATCAGCGAAACCTTGCGACGGACCGTGGGGTCGGCACCCTGATACCAGTGGCAAAGGTCGCCCGCCGCCCGCGCTGTGCCGATCGCGGCCAGGGCATGTTCGATCCGCAGCACCACCAGACCCGCCCCGCCATCCCGGTCCAGCCCTACCGTCAGTCCAACGTCGACCAGCCCGGCGCTGGTCGACACCGGCTGGCGAAAACCCTGGGTGATGGCGACGACGCGCGCGGCAATGGCGGCATCCTCTTCGGCGGGCTGGCACCATGCCACCACGTCGGGGGCAATGCGATAGACCGGGCCATCGATGGCGGCTTCGATACGGGCGGCAATCTCCTTCACCATGTCGGTGACCGCCGCCATGCCGAGGGCGTCGCGGATCAATTCGAAGCGCTCGAGCCCCGCCGCTGCCAGCACGCAGGGGTCCTTGACCGACGCCGCGAGGGCGATCTCCAGGCTTTGGCGGTTGGGCAGCTTGGTTTCGCTATCCAGAAGCGCCCGCAAAACGAGCTGGCGGCGTAGTTCAAACGCAACGCGCGCGGCAGTCACGACCAGCGCCACGAACAAGACCGGCGCGGAATCGATCGAGACCGGCCACCGCGATTGCAGGGCAATGGGGAGCGCCAGCGTTACGCTGACGACCGCGAGCGCAGCGGCGCTGAAAGAATATCGAAAGCGCCGATACACGCCCAGCCCCAGGACCAGCGCGACCAATGCAGCGGCGACCAACGTGGGCAGCCAGCCGGTGCGCATGAGCGCGCGACCCTGGATCAACGAATCTGCTGCAAGCGCCTGGATGACGACGCCGGGGATGCTGCCAAAGCGTGGCACGACGTAATGGTCGCCCAGTTCGATCGCCGTTGCCCCGATGATGATCCGCTTTCCAGCAAGGTCCCTCGCCGGGATGCGCCCCGCCAGGACGTCGACGAATGAAAAGCGGGGGATTTTGCGGACGTCTATGGCCCAGTCAGGCTGGAACACGCGGTCTCCCAGCGTATCGTTTTCGGCCAGCAATGCCGAGATCGACGGCCTGATATGGCCGGCGATCATTGTCGCTGCGGGATAGTCGCGGACGACGCCATCGATCCCGGGAAAAATATTGACGCCCCCGACCCAGGCCGTTTCAAACACGGTGGCGGGCTTGCTTTCGATGGCCGAGCTTGCTGTCGCCTGATCTGAGGCGCGTTGCTGGAAAATCGGCAGGATAACGGGTTGCGCCTGACGGATGGCGTTGGCGAACGCGGCGTCGCCGGAAGCTTCCGAAGGGGCGCTGAAATCGACATCGAAGGCGATCAGATTGGCACCCGCGGCGTGCAACCGTTCCACGACACCCGCATGATAGTGACGGGACCAGGGCCAGTGATGAAGACGGGCGAGGCTGCGGGCGTCGATTTCCACGACCGCGACCTGCCCTGTCGGAGCGCTGTCGAGCAGACTGGCGCGGGCCGCGGTCAGCCGATCCTCGATGGGTTCGAACCAGCCGAAAGAGAACATTGCAACCGTTGTCACAAGCGCGCCAGCCACCAGCGCGACGCGTGCGCGCAATGATAGCGATCGCACTGTGGTCATCGGGCGATTGCTTTCGATAACGTCAGAGACCCGTCAATCCGGCGCACTGGCGGTCAGTCGTCCTTGCCCTTGGGCGGCTTGGGCAGCTTCGGCAGCTTGATCTTGTCGTTGTCGAAATGTTTGCCGTTGTCACCACCCTCACCACCGCCGGGCGGTATCATGACCACGGGTGGGGTCGTCACCGGGGGCAATGTCACTGGCACGGTCACCGGCGGCGTCGTGATTGGGGGTAACGTTACCGGCGGCACGGTGACCGGTGGCAATGTCACGGGCGGCGTGACGACTGGAACTGTGGTTGGTGGCAGCGTCACTGGTGGCAAAATGACCGGCGCTGTGACGACCGGAGGCGTGACAACCGGCACTGTTGCGACGGGGACCGTCACGACTGGCGCGGTCACGACTGGCACCGTGACCGGGGTAACGGCGACTGGAGGTGTCGTTACCGGTACGATCACCGGGTCACTGGGCGTACTAGAAGCGGGCGCCTGCGCCGACGGTTTTTCGAGCAGAGCGATCTGAGCGGGCCGTGTAACCGCCGCCTGCATCGTCTTTACCGGCACCGGATCGACACTCATCAGGCCACCCGACAGCTGCGCGACCGTCGACAGCGATACATCCTCCGACGCAGCAACAACAACGGTACGTTCAGATCCCTTTTCAGCCTCGCCGATGCTCGCGACGTTGGCGAGCACAAGCGACTTCGGATTCGAATGCTTGACGAACACAGTGTCGCCGTTGGTGACCAGGCGATGCATCCCGCCTGTAATCGCCGAAACCTCGACTGCGCCGTCGATCACCTGGATGGCGCTACGATCCTTGTCGACGATGATCGTGAAAGTAGTACCCTTCACGACGGCGGCCAGCATCGGCGTTTCCACCTGGAAATGCGGGATCGCCATGTGCCTGATCTTGTACAGCAATGTTCCAGCCTGCTGGACGATATGGGTAAAGCCACTCACCTGTTCGGCCTGTGGGACCTGCAACCGGCTGCCGGGGGAGACAACGATATAGTCGGCCCCGCGCGTCAGGGTCGCGCGACCGCCGGGTCCGGTGACAACGACGTCGCCGGGCGCCAGCGCCGCATTTGTCTGAAGCACGACTGACTGGAAGCCAGTGCGCAGAACATGGGCATCGCCGCTCCGCTGGCTGACTTTCCAGGGTCCCTCGGGCGCACCCGCAGCGATGGCCGAAGTCGACGCTCCAAGCAGCATCGCCGCGATGATTTTTGTCGTTCTGCCCACGATAATCCCTATCATTATTGCTGCGCGTAGGCGGAAGCACGGCGTCATGCGTTGCCCGCGCGGCAGGCTTTCATAGGATGGGTCTAAGCCCCTGAGCGATAAGGCTTTGTAAGCTAAAATGGTTATTGAAAGGTTTAATGGCGGGCGTCGCGGCCTTTGTGATAAATTAACGGCCTCGACATAAGATGCGAACCAGCCAAGTGCTTCGTTTCGCAACAGAAATAATCAGGTGTCGTATCGCTACTTACTTTTTAACACCGGCCCTGATGGCTTTGGCGATCGCTGCTGCCAGCCTCGGATTTGCACCTGATGCTGCGGCGCAGGTGGCGAACGATCCGGGTGCCATCGAACGAACGATACCCCAGCCTGCCCCCTCGCCGGTGGCAGCCCCGCGGGTGAGTCTACCACGCACGCCCGCCGGCGTTGGCGCTGGCGTCAACACTCAGTTTGTCCTGGGCTCGGTTCATATCGAAGGCGCAACGGTCTTCACGCCAACCCAGCTGTCCAACGAATTCGAGCCCTATCTTGCAACCACAGTGGACACCGACACGCTGAAGGAAATCGTCGCGAGGATCACGCGGCGCTATCGCAGCGCCGGGTATATTCTGTCCTATGCGGTTTTACCCGCCCAGAATGTGGCGGGCGGCATCGTCCGGATCGCCGTCGTTGAGGGTTGCGTCGACAAGGTTGTGGTTCAGGGTGGAGGTCCCCGCACGCGTGCGGTCGAAGCGATGGTGGCGCGGCTGGTGAAGGAACAACCGCTTAATTCGCAAACCCTGGAACGGGTAATCGGCCTGATCCGCGACATGCCGGGAATGGCCGTGTCCGACGTCCGTCTCAGCCGCTCTCCGGGTAACGCCGCAAACCACCAGCTTACAATCATCGTGACGCACGACGGCGCTGAAGCGCTGGTCTATGCCGACAATCGCGGCACCGACCAGGCCGGTCGCGAGCGGCTCTACACGGCGGCGACCGTCAATTCAGTGGTCATCGCTGGCGACGAAGCAAACATCGCCGTCTTCGCGATACCCGGCCGTCGCTATCATTATCTGTATGGGCAGGCCGCCGCCAGCGTGCCGGTCGGTCCCGACGGCTGGCGGATCGGTGTGTCGGCGTCACGCGGCGACCAGTATCAGCTCTACTCATTCGGCAGACTCGATGGGGCGTCGTACAGCTTTGCCGCCCAACTGTCCTATCCACTGGTGCGAAGCCGGGCCCTGACCGCCGTCGCCCGGCTGTCGGTATCCGACTGGCGCAGCGTTAACGACCTCGACCGCGTGCGCATCCAGCGCGACCGTCTGCGCGTGGCACGGGTCGCTCTCGACGTTACCAGCGGTGGCAAGACGCGCTTCGAAGGACAATTTGCCTTCGCGCGCGGGCTGGGGTTCGACGGCGTCACCCGGCGCGACGACCCACTGGCCTCACGGATTGATGGCAGCGGCATTTTTTCCAAGGCGAGCGCAAACGTCCAGCTTGCCCACCCGCTGAGCAAGACTATGACCTTGCGGGCAAACTTTGCGGGCCAGTATGTGAGCCGCCCGGTGTTGTCGCCAGAAGAGTTCTCGCTGGGTGGCAGCGCAATCGGCCGGGCCTATGACTTCAACGCCCTGACGGGCGACCATGGTATCGCGGGCGGAATCGAAATCGGCTACCGGATCCGGGATCGCAGGAGCGGACCACGGCAGGCGGAGCTATTCTCGTTCGCCGATGGCGGTGCGGTGTTCCAGTCGGGGCGGCAGAGCAGCCAGCCCCGCAGCGAAAGCCTGTCGTCGGTGGGCGTCGGGACGCGTTTCGTAATGGCGGGACTGTCGTTTTCGGCTGAGCTAGGCGTACCGTTGCAACGCGTATCGGGGTTGCGATCGGCACGCGCCTTCTTCTCGATCGCCAAAGGCTTTTAAGCCGACCGAAGCGGACGGTCAGTGGCTCCCCGGGCCTGATTCGAACAGGCGGCCATTCGATTAACAGTCGAATGCTCTACCGCTGAGCTACCGGGGAACACTAACGAAGGCGCGCTCCTAGCACCGGTTTTCCGAAGGATGCAAGGGTCAGACGACGAATTGTTCCATCGCGATGCGATCATCAAGTGCGTGTTCTGGATCGAAGAGTAATTTCAGCGTCGAAGTGCGATCGATCGACACGGTGATCGTCGCTACGTCACGAACCTCGCGCTGATCGGCAACCGCAGATACGGGCCGTTTTACCGGATCGAGCACGCGAAACTTGATGACTGCGGTTTCTGGCAGGATCGCCCCGCGCCAGCGTCGCGGGCGAAACGGGCTGATGGGCGTCAGGGCCAGCAGCGCCGACCCGAGCGGCAGGATTGGGCCATGGGCCGACAGATTATAGGCGGTCGAACCCGCTGGTGTTGCGACCAGGACACCGTCGCAAACCAGCTCGGGCAGGACGACGCGACCGTTGACTTCGACCTCCAGCTTGGCGGTCTGACGGGTTTCGCGCAACAGCGATACTTCATTGATGGCGGGCAGCGAAATCTTTTGCCCGTCGATCGTCTCGGCCTCCATGCGCAACGGCGTCACGTTGAACAGCTTGGCGTTGTCGATCCGCTCATCGAGCCGCTTTTCACGCCATTCATTCATCAGGAAACCGACGGTGCCAAGATTCATGCCGAACACCGGCAGAATGCGGCGTTCCTCCAGCATCGCGTGCAATGTCTGGAGCAGGAATCCGTCGCCACCCAGCGCCACGATCATATCTGCGTCGCGGACGCTGACCCAATCGCGCCGCGCGCGCAGCGACACAGCGGCTTCTTCGGCGGCATCGGTGGGGGAAACGAGCAGTGCGCGTTTGGGTTCGGCGATCATCCGCCGGTCACGCTCATGTGACGCGACGTCGCGGGTGTTCCGATCAGGAAATCATGCGCCTTCGGCTTGGCGCCGAGCGCGCGATCGATCGCATCATCGAGCAATGCGGGATCGTCAGACCGCAGCGCCTCCCGCAAATCGACGCGGTCTTCGTGGCCGAGGCACATGAAGAGCTGGCCCGAAGCCGAAACGCGAATACGATTGCAGCCCTCGCAAAAATTGCGGGTCAGCGGCGAAATGAGGCCGAGCGTCGCGCCAAGCGCAGGAACCGACCAGTAGCGCGCAGGCCCGCCGGTTCGTTTTGCACTGGGCACGAGCGTGTAGCGTGCCTCAAGCTGTTCCTTGACCACGGCTAACGACAGGAAACGATCGGTCCTATCATCCTCGATCACGCCGAGCGGCATGGTCTCGATCAACGAGAGGCCAAACCCCTGTTCGCCGCACCATGCCAGCATCGGCTCGATTTCATCCTGATTGACGCCCTTCAACGCGACCATGTTGATTTTGACACCCATGCCCGCCTCCTTGGCGGCCTGGATACCGTCGAGCACTTGGGCGACATCACCGTGGCGCGTGATATGGCGAAACTTGTCAGGATCGCGGGTGTCGAGGCTGACATTGATGCGGGCGAGCCCCGCCGCGCGCAACGCAGGCGCATGTTCGCGCAGCCGCGTCGCATTGGTGGTCATGGTCACTTCGTCGAGGCCGCGGCCGATCAGTTGACCGATCGCTTGCGTAACCTGGACCGCGCCGCGCCGGGCCAGCGGTTCGCCCCCGGTCAGCCGGATGCGCTTAACCCCGCGGGCGACGAACCGCCGCGCCAGCACGGCAATCTCCTCTAGCGTCAGGATTTCGGAGCGGGGCAGGAAGATCATATCCTCGGCCATGCAATAACGGCAGCGCAGATCACACCGATCGGTTAGTGACAGGCGGACATAGTCGATATTCCGGCCAAAGCCGTCGCGCAGAGTTTTCGCTGGATTAACGCTTTGCACCATTATCGACAGGTAAGGGTCCTATCGAGTTATGGCAATTGGCGGCGGGGGAAACACCCGTTAGCAACGCCCGGCAAGGGGATGATTTTGCGCGAGAAGGAAAAATCGGGTGAAGTCGAGCGCGCGGCGAACCCTGTGGGGTTTGCGCTTGCGCCGCTGCCCGACGACCCGCGTGTTGCCGCGCTCAGGCAATTGGGCTGGCGGGTCGCGACGGAACCGGAAGAGCCCGGAGCGGACACATCAAGGGTCGTGCTGGTCGATTTGCGCCGAGGGCCGCCTGTCGGACTGGCGGCAATGGGTCCGGCGATCGCGACCATGCGGGGTGCCCTGGTAGCGCTGCTTCCCGACCAGACCGCTTTCGAAGCCGCGTTCGAGGCGGGCGCTACGCACGTTGTCGCCGAACCGTTTACCGTCGAGTTGCTGGACGCCGCGCTGCTGCTGGCGGCGCGGCACGTCGAGCGGCTGGCACTGGCGGGGGGCAGGCGACGCGCCGAACGCACCGTGATTGCGCCAAACGACCCCGGGTCCGAAATCCGATCGGTCGCGGGCAGTGTGCAGGAACAGTTACTGGCAGGGCCGACGGCGCTGATGCTGGTCGGATTGAAACGGTTCGACGCTATCAATGCCGCGTTCGGACGGGTCACCGGCGATGCCTTGCTGGTGGCGGTGGAACGGCGGATCGCGGCGGCGGCCAGGGAGGTTTCCGCAGGAACCGCAATCGTCGCGCGATCAGACGGCACGGACTTCATCGTGGTGCCGGGGCAGATGGGTATTACCGGTCGATTGGCGTTGGCGGATCGCATCGTTACCCAGATCGAACGCCCGTTCATGGCGGGGGATCATTTTGTGGCGCTGGGCGCCTGTGTCGGCATCGTCGATACCCGCACTGGTGACCGGGAATCCGACGTGCTGCGCCGGGCCCAGGTCGCGCTAGCGGCGGCGCGCGACGACGATGTTCCCGTGCGGGTGTTGAGCGAAAAGGATGAGGGCACCGCATTGTTCGATGCCGGTCTGGAAACCGATCTTCGCCGTGCGCTGCACAACGATGAGATCGACATTCTGTTTCAGCCTCAGGTTTCAGTGACGACAGGGCGCATTATCGGGGTCGAGGCACTGGCCCGCTGGCGGCACCCCCAACATGGCGAGCTGGGTGCGGAGACCCTGTTTTCGGTCGCGAAACGGTCCGACTATCTGACGGCACTTTCGACCCATGTGCAGCGCCGGGCCGCAACCAGGGCGGCAGCGTGGCCGATCGTGCTGGAGAAATTGCGCCTGTCGGTGAACGTCACGGCGGAAGACATCGGCCGCCCCGGCTTCGTCGAGACGTTCTTGGCGATGATCGATGAAACCGGCTTTCCCCGCGCGCGGCTGACCGTGGAAATTACCGAAAACGGCCTGATCGAAGACCTGAACGCGGCGGCGACGCTGCTCGCGACCTTGCGTGCCGAGGGGTGCCGGGTCGCCATCGATGACTTCGGAACCGGATATTCCAGCCTGGCTTATTTGAAGGCGCTGCCCCTCGATTATCTGAAGATCGACAAACATCTGGCGCAGGATATCGCCGGCACCCCGCGCGATCGGATCGTCGTGCGTGGCGTGATCAACATGGCGCGATCGCTGGGGCTGGCGGTGATCGCCGAGGGTGTCGAAACCGAAGAGCAACTGACCCTGCTGGCGCAGGAAGGTTGCAATTACTACCAGGGGTTCCTGTGCGCGGCCCCGCTGACGGTGGAGGCGCTGGCGGAATTGGTTACGCAGCGATCTTTGCCAGCCCCTTCGATATCTGGAGCGCGCCGTTGAGGCGCGACTTCGGGTCGCCCCATTCACGAGCGATGACCAGCTTGCTGTCGGGACGCAGTTTGGCGACACCCTTTAAACGCTCGACATAGTTAAGCAGGCCGGGGACGTTCGAGAATCCTTCCTGCCAGAAACTGACCAAGGCACCGCGTGGTCCGACATCGATCTTGGCAATCCCCGCACTACGGGCGTTGAGCTTGATCGCCATCAGGGTGAGAAGGTTTTCGGTGGCATCGGGCAGGGGGCCGAAGCGGTCGATGATCTCTGCTCCGAAGGCCTCGATCGCAAGTTGGTTGTCTATCTCGTTGACACGTCTGTAGAGGCTCATGCGGAGGTCGAGGTCGGGGACGTAGTCGTCGGGAATCAGGATCGGGGCGTCGACGGTGATTTGCGGTGACAAATCGGCCTTGCGGGCGGCTACGATTCCGCCCGCTTTTGCATCAATTATCGCGTCTTCGAGCATGGATTGATACAATTCGAAGCCAACTTCGCGAATATGGCCCGACTGTTCGTCACCCAAAAGATTGCCCGCGCCGCGAATATCCAGATCGTGACTGGCAAGCTGGAAACCGGCACCCAGGGTATCGAGATCGCTCAATACCTTCAGGCGTTTTTCCGCGCCCTCGGTCATCGAACGGTCCTTGCCCGTCGTCATATAGGCATAGGCGCGGGTCTTTGACCGTCCGACGCGGCCACGAAGCTGATAAAGCTGGGCCAGGCCGAAGCGGTCGGCGTGGTGGATGATCATCGTGTTGGCGCTCGGGATATCGAGGCCCGATTCGACGATCGTGGTCGACAGCAGCACATCGTATTTGCGGTCATAGAAAGCCGACATTCGCTCCTCGACTTGGGTGGGCGACATCTGACCGTGCGCGGTGACGGCGCGGATTTCGGGGATTTCCTTCAGCAAAAATGCCTCGATGTCGGGCAGGTCGGAAATGCGCGGGGTGACAAAGAAACTCTGGCCCCCGCGATAATGTTCGCGAAGCAGGGCTTCACGCAACACCACCGGATCCCATGGCATGACATAAGTGCGGACGGCGAGGCGATCGACCGGCGGGGTCTGAATGACCGACAGTTCGCGCAGGCCCGACATGGCCATTTGCAAGGTCCGGGGGATCGGCGTCGCGGTCAGGGTCAGCATATGGACGTCAGTCTTTAGGGCCTTCAGTCGCTCTTTGTGGGTGACGCCGAAACGCTGCTCCTCGTCGACGATCACCAACCCGAGGCGCTTGAACTCCACGGTCTTGGCAAGGATGGCATGGGTGCCGATGACGATGTCGAGCGTGCCGTCCGCCATACCCGCCTTGGTGGCGGTGGCCTCGGTGCCGGGGACCAGCCGCGACAGGCGACCAACTTTCAGTGGAAAGCCTTGAAAGCGTTCGAGGAAAGTCTTGTGATGCTGGCGGGCGAGCAGCGTCGTTGGGCAGACCAGCGCGACCTGCTGGCCGCTCATCGCCGCGATAAATGCCGCGCGCAAGGCGACTTCGGTCTTGCCGAAACCGACATCGCCGCAGACGAGGCGATCCATCGGCTTGCCCGCGCCAAGGTCTTCGATGACATCGGCGATCGCACGGTCCTGGTCGTCGGTTTCCTGATAGGGAAAACGGTCGACGAACTCATTATAGGCCGCATCGGGCACCATGACGTCAGCCGCCTTTAGCGCGCGTTCGGCGGCGACGAGGATGAGGTCGCCCGCGATTGCGCGGATACGCTCCTTCATGGTCGCCTTGCGGCGCTGCCATGCCTCGCCGCCGAGGCGGTCGAGCTGGGCCACGTCGCTCGCCGAGCCGTAACGTGACAGGATGTCGATGTTCTCGACCGGCACGAACAGCTTGTCGCCGCCCGCATAGGTCAGCGCGACGCAATCATGGGGACTTTTGCCCACGGGAATCGAGGTCAGCCCCTCGTAACGCCCGATACCGTGGTCGCGGTGGACCATGAGGTCGCCGGGGGACATGGCGGCGAGTTCGGACAGAAAGGCATCGGTGCTCTTCTTGCGTTTGGCGCGACGGACGAGCCGGTCGCCAAGCAAATCCTGTTCTGTAACAACCGCAACCGAGGGTGCGACAAAGCCGTGGTCGAGGGGGACGACGGCAAGCGCGACCTGACCCTTTGCGGCGATGCCCTGCGCATTTTGCCACGAGTCGGCCAGCGCCTGATTGCCGAGGCCGTGTTCGGCGAGAAGTCCCGAAAGACGGTCGCGGGAACCGTTCGAGTAGCTGGCGATGATGAGGCCGGTTTTGCCGATTGCTTTCCGGTAATCGGCAAGCGCCTCGTAGACGTTTTCGGATCGGCTGCGCTCGGGTCCGAAATCGCGCGCGCCCTCTATGCCGAAGTCGATGACCGTGGCCGAGGGCGGTTCGCGGAACTGGGTGGCGAGATGGACCCGGCGACTGTCGAGCGCGGCGGTCCATTCGGCGGCGGTAAGATACAAAGATTCGGGCTTCAGCGGGCGATAGCTGCCAGGGTCGGACGACGCCGCACGGACGCGATTGGAATGATAGTCGGTGATGGCCTCGAAACGCGCCTCGGCGGCGCCTCCACTACCGGCGTCGCGGACGATGATGTCGTCGGTCCCCAGGTGATCGAACAGCGTGCCCAGCTTTTCCTCGATCAGCGGCAGCCAGTGGTCCATGCCCGCGAGCCGGCGGCCATCGCTGATCGCCTGATAAAGCGGGTCGCCGGTCGCCGTCGCGCCAAAGGTTTCACGGTAGCGGCTGCGAAACCGCTTGATCGAGTCCTCGTCGAGCAGCGATTCGGAAGCGGGCAGGAGCGTGAAGCCGTCGATGCGTTCGATGGTGCGCTGGTCGGCCGGGTCGAACGTACGGACGCTTTCGATTTCATCGCCGAAGAAGTCGAGGCGCAGGGCATGGGCCAGGCCGCTGGGGAACAGGTCGACGAGCGAACCGCGCACCGCAAAGTCGCCGGAGTCGGCCACGGTTTCGCTGCGGATATAGCCATTGGCTTGCAGCAGTTGAGCAAGCGAGTCGCGGTCGATGCGTTCGCCGGGCGCCAGCGTTGCGACCAGCGATCGGAGGCGAAAGGGCGTGAGCGTGCGCTGGGTGGCGGCGTTGACCGTGGTCAGCAGCAATTGGGGGCCGGTGGGTTTGGCCTGAAGCGCAGACAGTGCGGCCAGGCGTTCGGCGGTGACCCGCAGCGACGGGGATGCGCGGTCGTAGGGCAGGCAGTCCCATGCGGGATAGTTGAGGACCTGAATCTCGGGCGCGAACCACTGTGCGGCATCGGCCAGCCCGCGCATTTCGGCTTCATCGGCGGCGATGAATACGGCGCGTTTCGGGGCGGCGCGAGCAAGGTCGGTGAGCAACCAAGGCAGGAACCCGTTGGGGGCTCCCGCCAGCGTCAGCGGGGATTTTGCGGCCGTTATGCGGGAGATTTCGGTCAATTTATGAGCGTCCATCGGCGACAAATCGCGCCGCTTGTATCGAGCGAAGTTGAGACACGGTCTGTAAGGGTTGCGCCGGTGGCCCGTCTTTCGACTGCGCTTTCGATCGAGAGGGCGGGTCTTTCTGACATCCGTATAGGCCCCGGCCTGCGCCGGGGTGACGGAGGAAGAATATGATCCTCGATCTCATGCGAACGCGTCACTTTTCCACCGCGATATAATCCAGTTTCTGCATGGCAATCATCATCGGCCCCGAAGCTCGTTCGGGCACTGGCATGGTGCCGATCGCCCAGGCCATGATTTCGACGTCTTCCTCGTGCATTAGCGCTTCGAACCAAGTGATCTCTTCATCGTTCCAGCCCGCCGAATATCGGTCGTAGAAGCCGCCAACCAGCAGGTCCGCCTCTTTGGTCCCGCGATGCCAGCTACGAAAGCGAAGGCGTTTCAGGCGGATCTCACGGTCTGGAATCTCAAGCTCCAATAGCAAAAGGCCGACGGGCATTCATTTGCCCCCCGACTGTGTGTAGGCACTCCTGTAGCCATGCGACCCGAACTCCTCAATCCGCTATTCGCCGAAGTCGAGGCACTGAAGGGCGTTGGCGCGGGCATTGCCAAGCCGCTGGCGCGCCTGGGCCTGGAGCGGGTGGTCGATGTGCTGTTCCACTTGTCAACAGGGACGGTGACGCGGACGCGGTTGGACAGGCTCGACGATGGGGTGCCGGGCGACCATGTCGCTATCGTCGTAACGCCAATCGAATATCGGCAAAACGGGTCGCGCGGGCCGTTGCGGGTTCAGGCCGTCGATCTGGCGGGCGACTACCTTAGTCTGACGTATTTCGGCGCGCGCACCGGCTATGCTCGCAAGCTGCTGCCGCTGGGTGAGCCGAAGCTGATTTCGGGGAAGCTGGAGCTGTATGGGCAGGAGCGGCAAATCGTTCATCCCGACCAGATCCTGGCCCCCGACGACCAGATTGCGCTGAGAGAGGCGATCTACCCCCTGTCGGAAGGACTGACCGCGCGGCGGTTGGGACAGTTGGCCGAACAGGCAATCGGACGCGCGCCCGAACTGCCCGAATGGATCGAGCCAGGACTGCTGGCCGCCAAAGGATGGCCGGGCTGGCGCGTGGGGATTGCAACGGCGCACCATACGCCCGACGACGCTCTGGCGCGCGAGCGGATCGCCTATGACGAGGTTTTCGCCAATCAACTGGCATTGATGCTGGTGCGGGCCTCCTCGCGGAAACGGCGGGGCACACCGCTGACCGGTGATGGGCGGCACCGTGACGCCTTGCGCCTGCCCTATGCACCAACGGGCGCCCAGCGGCGGGTCATGGCCGAGATCGAGGGCGACATGGCGCAGCCGACGCCGATGGTCCGGCTGCTCCAGGGCGATGTCGGCTCGGGCAAGACACTGGTCGCGCTGGAGGCGATGCTGATTGCGGTCGAAGCGGGCGCGCAGGCCGCCTTGCTAGCGCCGACCGAAATCCTGGCGCGGCAACATTTCGCCAATTTGCAGGCAATGATGTCGGGCCTGCCAGTACGAATCGCAATCCTGACGGGGCGCGACAAGGGGCGCGTTCGGGAGGCGACGCTGATGGGGCTGGCCGATGGGTCGATCGA
This sequence comes from Sphingomonas sp., assembly GCF_025353885.1. Taxonomy (GTDB): domain Bacteria; phylum Pseudomonadota; class Alphaproteobacteria; order Sphingomonadales; family Sphingomonadaceae; genus Sphingomonas_O. Next base: position 28,013 of record NZ_JANXNX010000050.1, read on the forward strand.
CATGCTGATCGGCACGCACGCGATATTTCAGGAGGCTGTCGCCTATAAAAAGCTGGGTCTGGCGGTCGTCGATGAGCAACATCGCTTCGGTGTGGCGCAGCGGATGCTGCTGACCGCCAAGGCCGAACGCCCACCGCACCTGCTGGTGATGACCGCGACACCGATCCCGCGAACTTTGACCCTCACCAATTACGGCGAGATGGACGTCAGCCGAATCGACGAAATGCCCCCGGGGCGAACGCCGGTTGAAACGAGCGTTGTGGCAGGCGACCGGCTGGACGAGGTGATCGCCGGGCTAGGACGCCATATCGAGGGGGGCGGGCAGGCGTTCTGGGTTTGCCCCTTGGTCGAGGAGTCCGAGATCGCAGACCGCAGCGCAGCAGAGGCGCGCGCGGCGGCCCTGAGGTCGCGGTTTGGGGACCGGATCGGGCTGGTGCATGGCCGAATGAAGGGACCGGACAAGGACGCGGTCATGTTGGCGTTCCAGCAAGGCGCGTTGAGCGTGCTGGTTGCGACGACGGTTATCGAGGTTGGCGTCGACGTGCCGAATGCCTCGCTGATCGTGATCGAGGATGCCGAACGCTTTGGGCTCGCGCAGCTGCATCAACTGCGCGGGCGGGTCGGGCGAGGGGCGGAGCGGTCGGTTTGCCTGCTGCTCCGGGGGAATTCATTGAGCGAGACCGCGCGCGCCCGGCTGGCGACGATGAAGAACTCGACCGATGGGTTTTTCATCGCCGAAGAGGATTTGCGGTTGCGCGGGGCCGGCGAATTGCTGGGGACGCGGCAGTCGGGGGAGGCGCGGTTTCGGCTGGCGACGGCCGAACAGATTGTGGCGCTGACGCCGACGGCCCATGACGATGCGCGATTACTGGTGGATCGTGACGGCGGGCTGGACGGCGACCGTGGCCGGGCGGCGCGGCTGGCGCTGTATCTGTTCGAGCGGGATGCCGGGGTGGCATTGTTGCGGTCGGGGTGACGACTAACCGCACCCCCTAGCCCCGGGGATGCTCGCCGAAAACCTTGACGAATGTCGCGAATGCTTCGGCTTCGACGGTTTCGCGGAAGCTGCCGCCGAGACGGTCCCCCAGCACCCAGACGATGTCGGCACGCAGCCATCCGATCGTGGGAATATCGACCCGGACGGGTGCGCGTTCGCACAGCAGCCAGTCGGATTGCCCCATAAAACCGACTTCGGAAAGGTTCAGGATACGCACCGCAAAAGTGCGGCTTTCGCGGTCGGCCATCAGCGTATCGAGCGCGACCGTGCGCCGTTCAGCGCGCCGACGTTCAGCGGCGGCGACCTGTTCGATGAGATTGTACGAGGCACTTGCCATGCCGTTCCCGTAGGCCAGTCTGGCTAGCGTGTCATGAACCGACAGGGTTAACCGCTTGCTTACCGGATAATCAGGCCATGAAGTTTCTTGCCCGCCGATACGCGCACAGGTTCTGGCCCCGGTGCAATCAGCGCGGCTTCGTCGGTGACCTTCTCGCCATCGATGCGCGCGCCGCCGCCCGCGATCAGGCGGCGGGCCTCCCCCTTCGACGCGACGAGGTTCAGCGCCAGCAGGGCATCGACAATCGAAATAACATGGGTCGTGACGGCATGTTGGGGCAGTCCGGCATCGCTCGCGCCCTCGTCGAAAGTCTTGCGCGCGGTCTGCGCGGCGGCGGCGGCGGCCTCGGCCCCATGGGCCAGCGTGGTGGCGGAATCGGCAAGGATACTCTTGGCGGCATTGATCTCTGCGCCCTCCAATGCCTCCAGCCGAGCAATTTCGTCGAGCGGCACATCGGTAAACAGGCGCAGGAAGCGTCCGACGTCGCCGTCCTGCGTATTGCGCCAGAACTGCCAATAATCATACGGGCTGAGGGCGTCGGCATTCAGCCAGACGGCCCCGTTGGCGGTCTTGCCCATCTTCGACCCGTCGGCCATCGTGATCAGCGGCGTCGTCAGTCCGAACAGCGGCGTCCCGTCGACCCGGCGCGTCAGGTCCACGCCGTTGACGATGTTGCCCCATTGATCCGAACCACCCATCTGCAATCGCAAGCCCGCCCGGCGCGAAAGTTCCAGGAAGTCATAGGCTTGCAGGATCATGTAGTTAAATTCGAGGAAAGTCAGTGGCTGTTCGCGCTCAAGCCGCAGCTTTACCGAGTCAAACGTCAGCATGCGGTTGATCGTGAAATGTTTGCCGATGTCGCGTAGAAACGGGACATATTCGAGCGCGTCGAGCCAATCGGCGTTGTTGACCATCACGGCATCGGTCGGGCCTTCGCCAAAGGTCAGGAAGCGTTCGAACACGCGCCGGATGCTGGCAATATTCTGGTTGATTGTGTCATCGGTCAGGATCCGTCGCGATTCATCCTTGCCCGACGGGTCACCTACCTTGGTCGTGCCGCCACCCATCAGGACGATGGGTTTGTGCCCCGCCTGCTGCATCCGGCGCAGCATCATGATCTGGACCAGGCTGCCGACGTGCAGCGAAGGCGCGGTCGCGTCGAAGCCGATATAACCGGGAACGACCTGTCGCGTGGCGAGGTCGTCGAGACCCACGGGATCGGTGATCTGGTGGACATAGCCGCGGCTATCGAGCAGGCGGAGAAGATCGGATTTATAGTCTGTCATGGCGCGCGGGCGCTTAGCATGGGGGTCGGCACATGGGTAGCATGCTGAGTATCGGATTGATGTCGGGCACGTCGCTGGACGGGATCGACGCGGCGCTCATCGAAACCGATGGCATTGGCCTGGTCTGGCCGATGGCGTTCCGGTGCGAGCAATGGAGTGACGAGGCGCGGGCGCAGCTTGCCGAAGCATCGCGACAGGCCCTGACATTCGCACGACCGCGCGCCAGTCCCGACCTGGTCAAGGCAGGCGCATTGGTCGATCGAATGCATGTCATGGCGGTGCGCAAACTGCTGGTTGAAACAGGGGTGACTGCCGACCGCATCGGTGTGGTCGGGTATCACGGCCAGACCGTCGCGCATCGGCCCGACCGCGGATGGACGTGGCAGGTAGGCGACGGCGCGGTGCTGGCGCAATCGCTAAAGATCACGACCGTCTCCGATTTCCGCAGTAACGACGTTGCGCACGGCGGGCAGGGCGCCCCGCTCTTGCCGGTTTACCACCGCGCGCTGATAGCGGATTTGGAGAAACCGGTTGCGGTCCTGAACCTTGGCGGCGTCGGCAACATTACCTGGATCGGGGAGGGCGACGCCATTGTCGCATTCGATACCGGCCCCGCCAACAGCCTGATCGACGATTGGGTGGCGCAGGAAACCGGGGGGCGGTTCGACGAGGGCGGAACGCTGGCAGGTTCGGGACGCGTCGATGAGGGCACGCTGACCGCCATGCTGGACAATCCGTTCTTCGATGAAGCGCCGCCAAAGTCGCTCGATCGCAGCGATTTCTCAATACAGCCGGCACGCGGGTTGTCCGCTGCCGATGGTGCCGCGACCCTGACCGCGTTTACTGCCGAAACCGTGGCGCTGGCGTTACGCCTGTTGCCGTCGCGACCGAAGCGCATCATCGTTGCCGGCGGCGGACGGCACAATCCCGCATTGATGGCGATGCTGAGCGCCCGCTGTAATCTGGGCGTCGAACCGGTGGAGGCGCTGGGCGCGAACGGCGATGCCACAGAGGCAGAAGGCTTTGCTTATATGGCGGTAAGGGTGCTTAACGGGCAGCCTGTCAGTTTTCCGGGAACGACCGGCGTTGCGGAACCAATGACGGGCGGGGTCGTTCATCGTCCGTTGTAAGCATTGATCCGTCGCATTTTGCGCGCAGGTGGCCGACAGTAACTGTTCATTAACCATCGTCGGTGTAACAAAACTCTACCGAGTCGTTTGGGGATGGTTTGTGACATCTGACCTGCTTTTTTATTCGCGTCGCGCTGCTGAGGAAACCGCAGCAGCCGCCCGCGCGGTTACGGAGGCGGCCCGCGAGCGTCGACTGCACCTGGCCGCGACATATTTCCAGAAAGCCCAGGAATTGCGCGCCTAGCGCAATCACTCGCGATCTAGCTTTTACGGGTGAGGCCGCGCATTGCGTCGTCCAGCCCACCAAGCGTGAGGGGATACATCCGCTGCCCCATGAGTTCGCGGATCATCTTCACCGATTGAGAATAACCCCAGTGCGCCTCTGGAACCGGGTTCAGCCAAGCCGCCGCCGGGTAGGTATTAGTGAGCCGCTGCATCCAGCTTATACCCGATTCCTCGTTGAAGTGTTCCACCGAGCCGCCGGGGTGGCTGATTTCATAGGGTGACATTGACGCGTCGCCGATGAAGATCAGCTTATAATCATGCCCGTATTTATGCAGCACGTCCCAGGTCGGAGTGCGTTCGGTAAAGCGGCGGTGATTGTCTTTCCACAATCCTTCATACGGGCAGTTGTGGAAATAAAAGAATTCGAGGTTCTTGAACTCGCTGGTCGCCGCGCTGAACAACTCCTCGCATAGCTTGATATGCGGATCCATCGAACCACCCACGTCCAGAAACAGCAGCAGCTTCACAGCATTGTGGCGTTCGGGGCGCATCCGTATGTCGAGCCAGCCCTGCCGCGCGGTGCCGTCGATCGTGCCGTTGATGTCGAGTTCCTCGGCAGCGCCCTCACGCGCAAACCGGCGCAGGCGACGCAGCGCGATCTTGATGTTGCGCGTGCCCAGTTCCCGGGTCGAATCGAGATTCCTGAACTCACGCTTGTCCCAGACTTTCAACGCCCGGCCATGCTTGCTTTCGCCGCCGATCCGCACGCCTTCGGGATTATAGCCGCCGTTGCCATAAGGGGAGGTGCCGCCGGTGCCGATCCATTTGCTGCCGCCCTGATGACGTTCATGCTGCTCGTCGAGGCGCTTTTGCAGCGTCTCCATGATTTCTTCCCATGACCCAAGGCTCTTGATTGTCTCCATCTCCTCGGGCGTCAGAAACTTTTCGGCGATGGCTTTCAGCCAGTCCTCGGGAACTTCGCCATTCTGGTCTCCAAAGCTTGATTCGATGCCCTTGAAGACTTTGGCGAAGACCTGATCGAAACGGTCGATCAGTCCTTCGTCCTTCACATAGCAAGCGCGCGCCAGGTAATAGAATTCCTCAGGTGTGCGGCCGATGACTTCGCTGTCGAGCGCCTCAAGCAACATCAGATGTTCCCTGATACTGGCCGGGATACCTGCGGCGCGCAGTTCGTCGAGGAAGTTGAAAAACATTATCCCACTATGCCGCCACCTTACGTTTGCGGCAAGCATCGGCTGGTTAACGGCCTGTCAAAACATTTGCGTTATTTCAGCCGGAAATCGCAATCTCCTGGAATTGACAATGATCGAATCGCGCATCGAAGTGGCCGACCCGCAGATGGTCGACAAGGCTGCGCGAGAGATGGGTGGGCTGGCCATCGGGTGCACTGACGCCGCTGGCCATGTAAAGGCAGTCACCGACAGCATCACGCGCCAGATCAGCGTGCTCGACGAGTTGCAGAACGTCATGGCGTCGCTCGAGATCGACCAGCGACAGGCGACAGATGCCACCGACGAAGCACGCACTTTGTCGGAAAGCGTCCGCAGTCGGCTTGCTGAAGGTGGTGTGACCATTACCCAATCGGTTGCCGAGTTCGGCGAACTGACGGCGCTGGTGAAGCGACTGGGCTTGCAACTAACCGGCTTTGCGACCGCGATGCAGCAAGTGAAACGGACGACGGACACCATCGACCGCATCGCGCGGACCACGAACATGCTGGCGCTCAACGCCGCCATCGAGGCCGAAAAGGCCGGCGTAGCAGGCCGCACATTTGCGGTTGTCGCCGCCGAAGTGAAGAAGCTGGCGCTTGATACGCGAATCGCGACCGTCGAGATCGGCCTGACGATGGAATCGCTGGGTCGCGAAGGCGAAGGGTTCATGCGCGATGTCATGGACGGGGTCGCCAGGGCCAGCGAAGCCGAAAAAGGGTTCACGCGCGTCAACGAAACCGTTTCGGAAGTTATCGCGCTGGTAGAGCAGGTGGACGCGCAGGCCGAGGGCATTGCGCGCGCCACCAGCATGATTCATCAGCGGGTCTGCCGCGTGGGCGACGAACTCAACGGTTTTTCGACCGACGCGCGGGCCAACGACCTCCGCCTTGGCGTCGCGCATGCCCGAATGGGCGCGCTCGAGACTCGCGCCAACGAGATGCTCGACCTGATCGTTCATTCCGGCTTCGCGCTGGACGACCGACGCTTCGTCGATCTTGCGATCGATGGCAGCGAGGAGGTCCGCAAAAGCGTCGAGGCAGCGATCGCGGCGCAAGAAATCAGTGTCAGCGACGTTTTCGATACCGCCTATCGCCCGGTGCCGGGATCGAATCCGCAGCAGTATGACAATAACTTCAACCTCACGGCGGATCGGTTGCTCCAGCCGATCATCGACCGCGTGTCGCAGTCAGATCCTCGTATCATCGGTGCTGCCGTCACCGACATCAACGGCTATCTTCCCACTCATTTGTCGTCCAAGTCGCACCAGCAACGACCCGACGATCCGGCATGGAATGCCCTGAATTGCCGGAACAAGTGCAACTTCATGGACGATGCCACCGCGCGCGGGATCGCGTCGACCGCGGATTTCATGATGACGACCTACCGCCAGGACCTTGGCGTCAACGGGTATCGTGCGGTCAAGAATTGCTTCGTGCCCCTAATCTTCAACGGTCGACGGTGGGGCAATTTCGAGATCGCCTATATCGACTGATCAACCTTTGGCGCCCTGCCTGCGCGACAGGAAGGCGAGGCGTTCGAACAGCATGATGTCCTGCTCGTTCTTCAACAGCGCTCCGTGCAGGGGCGGGATCGCCTCGGTCGGGTCGCGGTTCTTAAGCACCTCGAGCGGCATGTCTTCGTTCAGCAACAGCTTTAGCCAGTCGAGCAACTCGCTGGTGCTGGGCTTTTTCTTCAGGCCCGGGACCTCCCTGATCTCGTAGAAGATGTCCATCGCGCGGCTGACCAGGATTTTCTGGATGCCGGGAAAATGGACATCGACGATCGACTGCATCGTCTCGCGATCAGGAAACTTGATATAGTGAAAGAAACAGCGGCGCAGGAACGCGTCGGGTAGTTCCTTTTCATTGTTCGACGTGATGACGACGATCGGGCGCTCCTTCGCCGCAATCGTCTCGTGCGTTTCGTAGACATCGAAGCTCATCCGGTCGAGTTCCTGCAACAGGTCGTTGGGAAATTCGATGTCGGCCTTGTCGATTTCATCGATGAGCAGGACGGGCAGCACAGGTGACGTAAAGGCTTCCCACAGCTTGCCCTTGCGAATGTAGTTCTTGATGTCGTGGACCCGCTCGTCCCCCAACTGGCCGTCGCGAAGGCGGGCGACCGCGTCATATTCGTAAAGCCCCTGATGCGCCTTGGTCGTAGACTTTACATGCCATTCGATCAGCGGGGCGTTGGCCGCCTTGGCGATCTCGTGCGCGAGGACGGTCTTCCCGGTGCCGGGCTCACCCTTGATGAGCAGCGGGCGGCGGAGCATCACCGCGGCATTGACCGCAACCTTCAGGTCGTCGGTTGCGATATAGTCGCCAGTACCTTCGAAACGCATCACCACAATCCTTGACGTTAACGTCAATCGTTAGGCGAGGGTGTGTGGCAAGGGCAAGCGCTTTGTCGCGCTGTTTTCAGAATGCATGTTCGCGAGCAATGCTGCGCGCTTCGAGCAAATCCCACAAACCGCGGTGCTGCGCGACGATCTGCTGGCCGCCGAACACCAGCGCCCGTTCCATGCCCGGCGTCATCGTCAGATCCGCTATCAGCGCCCGCATGGCACCGGTACTCGGGATTCTCGGCGCTGGCGGGTCCACCGACAGCCGTTCGGCCGCATGATCCAGCACAACCCGAATCGCCAGCCAGTCAATAAGGACAGCAACGGCGGCACCCAGTGCACATCCGGCGCGTTCCGACTGGGCAAGCATGCCGATGGCATGATGCTGGGCAAGGACGGCGGTTTCGGTGTTGGCTTGCCCCGGCGTGCTTGGCAAGGGCCCGACAGCCACCACCAGCCTGGTCAGGAATTGCCGTTCTTCGGCAAATTCTGCTGCGAGCATGGTGAGCAACTCACCGTGAGCAATGTCATGCGCACGAACCAGGGCATGATCGACAACGCCCGGATGGCGGCCGTGCAGCAGCGAGAAATGGTGCACGGCATCGGCAACATTGCGCGCCGCCTCAGGCCCGCGAACCATGACCTCCGATACCGGATATCTATGCGCAAGCGTTCCTTCAGCCTGGACGAGCGACAGCAATGTCTCGACCGGGGACGCGCGGGAAATATCCGGGCGGCCTTGCGATAAAGCAGGCGATGAAAATTCGGCCAATTGCAGTTCCCCGTTGCACTGAAAAAACGCTGTGCAACACGCTTCTATACCGAAGGGCGTAAAGACAGGGTTTAGGCGGTGTTAGGGATAGGGGAAGGTTTGCGGTTTAAGGTCTTGGCTATTGGTCGAGGAAGCTGCGCATCTTGCGGCTGCGGCTCGGGTGCTTCAGCTTGCGAAGTGCCTTTGCCTCGATCTGGCGAATGCGCTCACGCGTTACGCTGAACTGCTGCCCAACTTCCTCGAGCGTGTGGTCGGTATTCATGCCGATGCCGAAGCGCATCCGCAGAACACGCTCCTCACGGGGAGTAAGCGAGGCCAGGACTCGGGTGACCGTTTCCTTCAGGTTCGCCTGGATCGCTGCATCGACGGGGATGACGGCATTCTTGTCTTCGATAAAGTCGCCCAGATGCGAATCTTCCTCGTCACCGATTGGCGTTTCGAGTGATATCGGTTCCTTGGCGATCTTCATCACCTTACGGACCTTCTCAAGCGGCATCGACAAGCGCTCGGCCATCTCCTCGGGCGTTGGCTCGCGGCCCTGCTCATGCAGGAACTGCCGACTGGTGCGGACCAGCTTGTTGATCGTCTCGATCATATGCACCGGGATACGAATGGTACGCGCCTGGTCGGCAATCGACCGGGTAATCGCCTGGCGAATCCACCAGGTCGCATAGGTGCTGAACTTGTAGCCGCGGCGATATTCGAACTTGTCGACCGCCTTCATTAGGCCGATATTGCCTTCCTGGATCAGATCCAGGAACTGCAGCCCGCGGTTGGTATATTTCTTGGCGATGGAAATGACGAGGCGCAGGTTGGCCTCGACCATCTCCTTCTTGGCCATGCGAGCCTCGCGCTCAGCCTTCTGCACGGTGTTGACGATGCGGCGGAATTCGCTCAGCGACATCCCCGTCGCCTGCGAGATTTCACCGATCTCAACGCGAATGCGATCGACGGCATCGCCTTCTTCGGCAGCAAACGCCGCCCATTTCTTGTCGGTAGCGCGCGCGCGCTCAAGCCAGGTCTCATCGAGCTCATGGTCGATGTAACTGTCCAGGAACGACTTGCGCGGCACTTTGTGCCGTTCGGCCAGCCGTAGCATCTGCCCGCCAAGCGCGGTCAGGCGACGGTTATAGGCATACAGCTGGTCGACCAGATATTCGATCTTGCCACTGTGGAACTGGACGCTTTCAACTTCGGCGGTCAGCTCTTCGCGCAGCTTGTGATATTTGCGCTCGTCCGCAGCCGGGAAGTCGTTGCCGACCCCCAGCGCCTCGATCCGCGCCTGCTGAACCTTTGCGAACTTCTTGTAGAGCGCGGTGATCGTCGCGAACTTTTCGAGAGCGGCAGGCTTTAGCTGCTCCTCCATCTGCGCTAGGCTGAGAGTATTATCCTCCTCCTCGTCGTCCGACTGGCGGGGCGTGCGACGCTCGGTCAGCGCCTCCTCGTCTTCGTCGACGGCGGCGGCTTCCTCAGGCTCCTCTTCTTCCTTGAAGGATGGGCCAGCGGTCTTTTCGCTGATTTCGCCCGAACCATCTTCGCCATCTTCTGCCATGGCTTCGGGAGCGGGATCCTTCGACAGCATCGCGTCGAGATCGATGATCTCACGCAACTGCATCGTCCCTTCGTTCAACGCGTTCGACCAGTCGATAATTGCGTGGAACGTGATCGGGCTTTCGCACAATCCCAGAATCATCGTGTCGCGACCGGCTTCGATCCGCTTCGCGATAGCAATTTCGCCCTCGCGGCTGAGCAACTCAACCGCGCCCATCTCGCGCAAGTACATACGCACCGGGTCATCAGTGCGGTCGGTGACCTTGACCACTTTTTCCGCGACGTGACCGCTGCCATCATCGGCATCGACCGACTGAACCTCGTCCTCGTCTTTTTCGGCTTCGTCGCCGTCTTCGCCAGCTTCGTCATTCTCGACGATGTTGACGCCCATCTCGTTCAACGCGGACATTACGTCCTCGAGTTGGTCGGAGGACATCTGATCCTGCGGCAGGGCCTCGTTCAGCTGGTCGTATGTGATGTAGCCACGCTTCTTGGCGCGCGCGATAAGCTTTTTCAGCTCGGCGTCGTTCAAGTCGATCAGGGGTGCATCACTGGCATCAGGTGTCTCGGGCAGCTCGGTCGTTTTCACCATCTGGTCTTCGTATCCCGTCTAATCGTCGTCATATCCCATCAGGGACATCAAGGTTTCTTTTGCCTCGCTGAACGCGCGGTTAAGGCGCGCCTGTTCGGCAAAACTCTCTTCATCGCCACCAGCCGCAACCCTGGCAGTCGCTGCTGCCAGCGCCTCTGCCAGTTCGGGTCGAGCCGTCGCCGCCTCAATCAACATCGCCAGATCGCGACGCGCACGTTCCGGTTCGGCATTGCTTCGCAAGAACGAAAAGGCAAGGCGATTGTGACTATTCGAAGAACGCAACTCCTCCAACACATCGGAAAGCCCCGCAGATTGGCATATGGTGTCGACGCGACCGATTTCAACGAGATCGCCTTCATATGCCCCTTCGAGCAGAACATTTCGCAGGATATCGAGGGTCAGATCGCTCATCACGATCGATGACAATGTCTCGCCGCAGGTCAGGACGATCGACGGATGAAGCACCAAACCAGCCATGATCGGTCGTTCATACATGGGGTCGATCCCCCGGCTCTGCATGGCCCTGACGCTGTCAAGGGGGGGGATTTGTCGATCACGCGACTTGACCCCTTTCTGGAAGGGCTTGCCCTTGACGAAGGGTCTGCGTTCACGCGCTGCAAAAAAGGCGGCATCGAACCGTTCGCGCATTTCACGGGCGTAATGGCGACGGACATCGGGATCGGCGATGGTCGCAATATGGGCATCGATCCGCTGCTTCAGACCGGCCTTGGCTTCCGGAGTGCGAAGCGGGGCGGCGTCGTATTCGGTCTGCCAAAGATGCTCCACAAGCGGCCGGGCGGCGGCAAGGACCCCCTCGATCGCCTTTCGCCCGCCACTACGGACCAGATCGTCTGGGTCCTGGCCGGTCGGTAACAGGACGAAACCGAGCGATTTTCCAGGAGCAAGCATCGGCAGCGCGCGGATGGCAGCGCGCATGGCGGCTTTCTGTCCGGCGCCGTCACCGTCGAAGCACAGCAGGGGGACATCGACCAGCCGCCATAGCCGTTCAAGCTGAAACTCGGTCAGCGCGGTGCCCAGGGGAGCCACGACTTCTTCCACGCCCGCCTGCGCGAGGGCAATCGCATCCATATACCCTTCGACGACAATCAGGCGATCGGCTTTGCGCGCGGGGCCACCCGCGCGATCGAGGTTGTAGAGGGTTCGCCCCTTGTCGAACAAAGGTGTGTCGGGGGAGTTCAAATATTTTGGTTCACCCGGTCCCAGAATTCGACCACCGAAAGCAATCACCCGAGCGCGGGGGTCCCGGATCGGGATCATCAGGCGGCCACGAAAGCGGTCGTAGGGCTCTTTTTCCTCGACCGAGATCAGCAGGCCCGTCTCCACCAGCCTTTCGTTCCCGAACGATGCCAGCGCGGTCTTCAGCTTGCCCCGGCTGTCCGGCGCAAAGCCGATGCCAAAGGCGATTGCGGTGGCCGGGTCGATCCCACGCCTGGATAGGTAGGCGCGGGCATCGGAGCCGGCGAGGCCCGCCAGTTGTTCGACGAACCACGTCTGTGCAGCGGTCATGACGTCATAGAGCGAATTGGCGACCTCTGCCCGTTCGGCGCTGCGCGGGTCGGGGGCGGGGACGTCCATCCCAGCTGCGGCAGCGAGTTCCTTGACCGCGTCCATGAACGGCAGCCCCTTGGCCTCGGTCAGCCAGCGGATCGCATCGCCATGTGCCGAGCAACCGAAGCAGTGGTAAAACCCCTTGTCGTCGTTGACATAAAAGCTCGGTGATTTCTCGTTGTGGAAGGGGCAGCACGCCTTAAACTCCCGCCCGGCGCGCTGCAGCTTGAGCGAGCGGCCGACCAGTGCGGAAAGCATGGTGCGTGCGCGAAGTTCGTCGAGGAATTGGGGGGAGATCATGCCCCCTGCGCTACGCCAGCGACGCCTTCACCAGCGCGCTTGCCTTGCTCATGTCCAACTGGCTGGCATGACGTTCTTTCAGCGTGGCCATGACCCGACCCATGTCCTTGACGCCCGTCGCGCCGAGTTCCACCTTGATCGCCTCGATCGTCAGGCGGGTGTCGGCCTCGCTCATCTGGGCGGGCAGGAAGCGTTCGATGACCGCAATCTCTGCGGCTTCCTTGTCGGCCAGTTCCTGACGGCCACCATTGGTGAACATCTCGATCGATTCGCGGCGCTGTTTAACCATCTTCTGCAGCACTTCGACCACCATCGTATCATCGTCTGCGGGCGCCTTGCCGGTCCGCGCCTCGATATCGCGGTTTTTCACGGCGGACTGGATCAGGCGGACGGTGGCCAACGTCTCGGCGTCGCGCGCCTTCATCGACGTGATCTGCGCCGCCTGAATATCGTCTCGAATCATTGGTTCTCTTTCGGAAACTTCATGTCTTAACCGCATTGCAGTTTCGTTACCAGAATTGACCCGGAAGCTTGTGGCGCTTAACGGCCCAATCTTAGCGACATCGCCGTTTAACCCCAAAGGAGTGCCCGCCCGCATGGCCGACGCCCAATCTTCGCGCGCCACCGATATCGCGACCGGGATTCTCGTGCTGGCAGACGGCACCGTCATTCATGGTCGCGGCTTCGGCGCAGAGGGCAGCGCGGTCGGCGAGGTTTGTTTCAATACAGCGATGACCGGTTATCAGGAGGTCATGACCGACCCGTCCTATGCGGGCCAAATGGTCACTTTCACCTTTCCGCACATCGGCAATGTCGGGTCGAACCCGGAAGATCTGGAGGCGACCAACCCGCACGCGCTGGGCTGCATCGTCCGCGAAGACGTGACTGCGCCGTCGAATTTCCGCAGCACCTCGCATTTCGACCAATGGATGAAGATCAATGGGCGGATCGGGCTGGCTGGCGTCGATACGCGCGCCTTGACGCGGCGCATCCGCGAGGCTGGTGCCCCGAACGCCGTCATCGCGCATTCGGCGAAGGGCGATTTCGACGTTCCAGCCTTGCTGGCACAGGCACGGGCATGGTCGGGGCTTGAGGGAATAGACCTGGCGAAACAGGTGTCCACCCTGCAAACATATGCGTGGGACGAGGGGCTTTGGACGCTGGGGCAGGGGTATGCGACGGGCCACGCATCCGAGGGTAAACCCCATGTCGTCGCCGTCGATTACGGCTTAAAGCGCAACATCCTCCGCAACCTGGTAGCGGCAGGCGCGCGCGTTACCGTTGTGCCAGCCACCGCCACGTATGACGACATTGCCGCGCACAAGCCCGACGGCGTGTTCTTGTCCAACGGTCCCGGCGATCCAGCGGCAACCGGCGGCTATGCGGTCCCGGTCATCCAGCAACTGATTGCTGCCGACACGCCGATCTTCGGCATTTGCCTTGGCCACCAGCTCCTCGGGCTGGCAGCGGGGGCGAAGACGGTGAAGATGTTCCAGGGGCACCGCGGCGCGAACCATCCGGTCAAGCGACTGGAAGATGGCCGGGTCGAGATTACCAGCATGAACCATGGCTTTGCAGTCGATGCCGACACGCTGCCCGCCAATGCGA
>NZ_JANXNX010000081.1 GCF_025353885.1 Sphingomonas sp.
TTGCTGATCATGGCATCGCCGCTCTTGCGATTCCACACGGCGACCGGAATGATCTCGTCATCGAACCGGCCCGCTTGCTGTGCGGCGACGGCGCGACGATGCGATTCCACGGCATAGCCATCCTGTTCTTCGCGCGACAAGTTGTAGTCACGGCGCAGGTTTTCGGCGGTATCGATCATCCCGCCCGGCACCGGATAATTCCTGCCCCCCGCGGTGACGCGTCCGCGCACCAGCGAATCGTGGAGAATGATGGCCTCGCCGCTGACGCCCCAGCGTGGCTGGTGGCTGAAGAACGCAGCATTGCTCATCGATTCGGCACCGCCAGCGATGACCAGGTCGGCACCCCCAGTTGCGACCTGCATGCTGGCATAGATCACGGCCTGCAGTCCCGACCCGCAACGCCGGTCGATCTGGAGACCGGGCGTTTCTATGGGCAAACCCGCGTCGAGCGCGACCACCCGGCCCAATGCGGGCGCCTCCATCGTCGGATAACATTGCGCGAAGATTACATCCTCGACCGCCGTGCCGGGCAATCCCGTGCGTTCGACCAGGCCCGCGACGACGGCGACTGCCAGATCCACCGCGCTCTTATCACGGAAAATGCCGCCGAAACGTCCGACCGGAGTTCGTACGGGTTCGCAGATAACGGCTTCTCTCATGATTTCAGCACCCTGTTCATCCTGTTGTCCGGCGCGATCGTCACGACCCGTTGAAGCACGCGGCACGCTTTTCGCGAAAGGCCGCAACACCTTCGGCATGATCGGCGGTGTGCCCAGCGCGGCGCTGGTTGTCGCGTTCGATATCGAGTGTGGCAGCAAATGGTTCGTCGAGGGCCGCGCCGATCTGCCTGCGGATCATGCCGAGCGCCAGCGGCGGCAGCGCGGCCAGCTTGTGCGCGATCGCCATGGCCGCGGGCAGCAGGTCGGCATCGTCGACAACGCGCGTAACCAGCCCGCAGGACAGGGCATCGTCGGCCGACAGCCGTTCGCCCAGCAGCGCCATTTCGAGCGCCTTCACGCGGCCGACCGCCTTGGCGACCAGCCAGCTCGATCCCGCGTCGGGCACCAGCCCGATGTTGACGAAAGCCAGCAGGAAATACGCCGAGCGCGCCGCCACGATAATGTCGCCGCCCAGCGCCAGCCCGACCCCCGCGCCGGCAGCGGCACCGTTGACCGCCGTTACGATCGGCACCGGACTGTTGGCGAGACTGAGGGCGAGCGGGTTATACAGCGTCTCGATGGCGGTCCCGAGGTCCGACAGCGCATGCCTGCCCGCGCCGAGGTTGGCCCCGGCACAGAATCCGCGACCCGACCCGGTGATCACGATGACGCGCGCCCCTGTATCGACGGCCTGCGAGATTGCCACCGGCAGCGCCCTGAGCATCGCAGGCGACAGCGAATTCATGCGCTCGGGCCTGTTCAGCGTGATCGTCGCGATCCCGTCGGCCGTCTCGACCAGGATGGCACCATTTTCGGCATCGTCTGTGGCAGCGTCGTTCATCGCATCGTCCCGGCCAGTTTCCTTGCTGGTCCATGGAACGATCCAGCCGATTTGAAAAGGCGGGCCTGTCATAAGGCGGTGCCAGCAACTATATCACTGCGACGATGGTGGTTGAGAGACAAGGGATATCATGACGCTCGAAGTCCGGCAGTTCGCCTGTCTTTCCGACAATTATGGATACCTCGTCCGCGACGCGGCGAGTGGCAAAGTGGCGGCCATCGATACGCCCGATGCGGCAACGTATGGGGCCGAATTGAAGCGGTTGGGCTGGGGCCTCGACATGATCATGAATACGCACTGGCATCCCGACCATGCCGGGGGCAATCGAGCCTTGCAGAACCAGTATGGCGCGACGATCGTGGCACCGCGCGAGGTCGAAAGAATTTCGCCGATCGATCGCATCGTTGCAGACGGAGACGTCATCGAACTGGGCGAAACGCGGCTGCGCGTCATCGATACCGGTGGCCATACCCTTGGTCATATCAGCCTATACGATACGGAATCGGGTATCGTCTTTGTCGGTGATACCTTGTTCACGCTTGGCTGTGGACGCATGTTCGAAGGCACGCCCGACCAGTTTGCCGCCAGCCTCGACCGGCTGGTTGCGCTGCCTGAGGCGACGCTGGTCTATTGCGCGCACGAATATACCGCGAGCAACCTGACGTTCGCGCTGGGTGTCGATCCGGGACCGGCGCTGGCCCGCCGCGCGATCGGGCTGCGGGCAAAGATCGCCGCGGGCGAACCCACCGTCCCGACGACGATCGGCGAGGAGCGGGCGACCAACCCCTTCCTTCGTGCGCCGACGCTGGCAATCGCGGCCGGGGCGGTCGATGCCGCCGATGCCTTTCGCATTGTGCGCAAAGCCAAGGATAACGCCTGACCTAGTCGCTGGCGATCAGCTTCAGCGCGCTGCCGCTGTCCTCGCGGCTCAACCGCTTGACCCGGCCCTCGACGATCGCGCCCGTCGCGATGCTGACCGAATCGTAGCTCAGGTCGCCGTTGATCCGGGCGGTGCCCTCGATGGTCAGGGCTTTTGCGGCGATGGTGCCGTCGATCGTCCCGGCGATGGTGGCATCGTCGGCGCTGACATTGCCCGCCACCACGCCGTCCGCCCCCAGGGTCAGCGCCGCGCACACGACATCGCCATCGACCCGACCGTCGATGTGCAAGTGACCGTGACCACCGATGTTACCGGTGATGATGACGTCGGAACCGATGAAGCTTAGGCCTTTGCCCGCCGGGCTGCGGGGCATAGTCTTGTCACTCTTGCCGAACATCGTAGGAACCCCCAAAATCGTGATCAGTCAGGCAAGTCGAGCGCCAGCGCGATCGCACCCAGCACTCCCGCATCGTCGCCCAGCATTGGTGGCACGATATAGTCGTCGGCGTCCAGTTGCGGAGCCTGAAGATAGCCGTTGATCCACCGGTTCATGCTGGCGTGCACCATGGCGTGGAAGCCCGGAGCCTTTGCAACCCCGCCGCCGATGACGATCCGATGCGGCGACAGGGTCAGCAGGAAATTGGCAAGCGCCTGTCCCAATGCGTCGTAGATAAATGCTCGCCGGGGATCGTCCAGGTCGCCCTCGCTCAGCGACGCCCCGAGCCGCGCCGCAATCGCCGGTCCGCTCGCCAGCCCTTCCAGACAGTCGCCGTGAAACGGGCAGATGCCGGGAAAATCGTCGCCCGGCGTCCGGGCGACGCGGATATGGCCGAATTCGGGATGGATCATGCCGTGGTGTGGACGACCATCGATGACGACGCCGCCGCCGATCCCGGTTCCCACCGTCAGGTAAAGTCCCGTCCGGCAGCCCGCCAACGCGCCCCAGCGATATTCGGCCAGCGCGGCGACATCGACATCGGTATCGAACGCGACCCGAACGCCCAGAGCCTCGCCGATGGTCCTGGCGACGGGGACGTGCGCCCAACCGGGCTTCGGGGTGCTGGTGATACTGCCCCATGCGGGCGAGCCAGGATCGAGGCACACCGGCCCGAACGAACCGATGCCGACCGCGGCGACGGGCGGATTGGCGCGGAAGAAGTCGATGACCGTACCCAGCGATTGTTCGGGTGTCGTGGTCGCGATCCGGGCCGTGGCGACGAGCTCGCCCGGGCCGGTCCCTATGCCGACGTTGATTTTCGTGCCGCCGAGTTCGACGGCGCCGATCAGTGGCGTTTTCATGTCACCCTGTCTGGCGGGTGTTTCCTGTGCGGTCCAGTGGCGACCAGCCAGCGTCAGCCGTGTCGCGTAGCCCACAGCAGAACGCGGGCCGCGATACTGGCACACTGACAGTCACGAACCTTTGCGGAGGATTTTGCATTGACCAAAAACGGGGGGCGCTGAACCATCGCCCCGGCCTGCGCAACACCGGAAACCGAAACCGTCATACGCGAACCCCCATTCCGTCACGAACGCTCAAGCAGCCCGACGAATCGAACCCACCAGCGCTTCATAGTATTGGAATAGGTCTTTAAAATGACTGTCCATTGTGCGCACGTGGACAGCATTTGCGACGGCAGTTCGGTGCAGCGCGGCCCTGTCCGAACCCAGGAAGGCGGTGATCGCCTCGGTGGCAGACGCGGGGTCGCCCGATACATAGGTCAGCCCTCCCGATTCACGCGCCTGGTCGGCAGCGCCGCCGCCGTCTGGCCCGATGAGATACAGTCCGGACGCCCGCGCTTCGCTCGCCACCATGCAGAATGTCTCCGCCTCACAGCCGTGGATCAATGCATCGCCGCTGGCAAACAGGCGCGCCAGTTCAAGCCGGTCGGTGATCGACGACGCCAGATGGATGTGCGGATTGTCGGCGGCCGCCCGTACGATCTTGGCCCGGTCGCGGCCATCGCCCGCCAGCACCAGTCCGACCGGCGCATTGGCCCCCGCCGCCGTCACCGCCTCGATCACCATCGGCCAGCGCTTTTCGGGGGCATGGCGACCCGCCGCAATCAGCAGTGTCGCGGTGTCGGGCAGCGCGCACCGTTCCAGCAGGCGCGCGCGCAACCCCTCGTCGCGGTGGGTGGGCGAAAATATCGGATCGGCCACCCCCATCGGGTTGGTGATGACATTGGTCATGCCCCCCTCGATCAGACGGTCGGTCAGGCTTTGCCCTGCCGTGACAGTCGCGATGAACTGTTTGTCGAGCCGGAGCAGATGCCGCCAGAACCAGCCGAACTGGCGGTCGATGGTGTCACGCGAGGCCACTTTGCCGAACCATCGATAGGCATAGGCCGACAGCGGATCGGCGTGCATGATCAGCACGCGGGGGGCGGCACCACGCCATTCGCCGACCAGTCGCGCACTGCGCCACGGCGACGATGCCTCGACAATATCGGGTTGCAGCGCATCAAGGGTCGCGTGCAGTGCGTTTTCGTCACGAAAATAATGGTATTTGCGGTCGAGCGGAAAGCGCGGCTGTTCCAGATAGACGATCCGCGCGCCAGGACCGCGTTCCTCGACCCGTGTCGTCTCGCCCGGGGCGACGATGACAATCTCGTGCCCCGCCGCTGGACCTGCCGCCATCTTGCGGTCGATATAGGTCTTCACGCCGCCGCCATCGGGAGAATAAAACGCGCAGACGTCGACGATCCGCATCGATTACTTCAGCGGCCCGAACGAAAACAGCCCACGACGATACATCATGCGGATTGTCAGCGGGGTCGGCCCATTACCCACGATGGCGCGGCCCATGGCAATACGCGGCTTGGATGGGCCCAGCGTCGCCGGATTGCCGGGTAAACCGATGCCATCGACCGATAACCCGAGCTTGCGATTGCTATCCCGGTCGTGCAGCAGCGACAAGCCGTAAGCCCCCGCGCGCGGCGCGCGGATGCAAAGTGTCACGGGCCCTGTCTGGGGCAGCGGCACTTCCACCCGTCGAAACGTCTTGCCGGCATTGACCAGGACATTGTCGTCGCTCAGAAAATCCGCGTCATCGGCGGGATACATTTCGACTTTAATCAGGCCCTTGCGATCCTTCAGCCCGGCGATGGTCAGCAGGAATGCGGGTCCCGTTTCATTCGGCCGACAACGTCCCTCGGCAGTACCCAGTAGCGGCGACGGCGCAACGCCGGCATGCGCTGCCAGGGGCACGGTGAGCGAAAACAGGACCATCGCGAATTTTTTCACTTCTTACCTCTCATGTTCACAAAATAACCAACGCCCAGCACGCCGCCGAAAAATACATGCGTCATGAACTGAATGGCCGCCCAGAACGTGATCAAAGCGGCGATTTCAAAATCGCGGCCAACGGTCAGAATGGCAATTCCAGCAAAGACGATATCCTTTTGCGACACGAACGGCAGTCGTGAGATGATCAGCCGTATTGTAGCCAATATGATCCATTCGCTGAACCCCACCTGAGGAAGCGCAAGGCTCCAGGCGAGTGCAGCAAGCCCGGTAGTCGCGACGACGCGCGTCATCTGCAACGTCCCGACTACGAACAATTGCTGCCGGGTCAGGCTGAACAGCCGGTTGCCGAACAGGATTGCGAGCGTCGGGATGCCAACGACCATGAAGACCGACACCCACAGCATCGTTTCCGAAACCCGCAGGCGTTCGCTGATGATGTGGAATTGCAGTTGCTGGACCAGCGGATAAGCAAAGGCCATCATGACCAGGGTGGCAACGTTGCCCGCCAGCGCCGACAGGATCGCGGTGTCCTTCACCGCACCGAAGGGCGATGCCACCATGTCCAGCTTCTTGCGCGCCCAGCTGTAGAAATAGGCTTCACCGATATAGCCGAACAACAGGTCGTTGCTCACCAGCTTGCGCAGCAGCGCGATGAAGCCCGAGGCGGGGATACCCCAGAGATAGCGAAAGATCGCCCAATCGAGCGCGACCGGCGTAAAATAATAAATGGCGAAAACGATCCAGAAGACCGGTGATTCAGGCACCGCGTCGCGGATGTCGGCCCATTTGATGTTGCGCAAGGCGAACAGGACCGCAATCAGGATGGCGAACGAAATAGCCGGAGCGATCCAGCGCACCAGCAGTGTTCCACGCGCCTTCAGCGGAGTCGGATCACCGGGCCAATTTTCAGCCGTTGCCTGGCCGATAGAGTCGGAAGGGTTCACGGTTGTTCCACGCCTGTGCTGATTCCGGCCAACATTTTGAAGGACACACTAACCATCTTTCTGATCCGGCGTAAGCGGCGCTGATTGACTGATGGTTCCGGCAAAGACGTCGAGGTAGCGCGACGCCGCCCGTTCGATGGTAAAACGTTCGGCCTGGCGTCGCATCGCCGCACCGTCGACCGGAACTGTGCGGCTGCGGTCCAGCGCTGCGGCCAGGGCGTCCAGGTCGCCGGTTGGGACGATCTCACCATGGCCACCCAGCATATCGGCCATGCTCACACTGGCGTCGGTGGTGACGATCGCCAGGCCCGCCGCCATAGCCTCGGCGATGACCGCCGGGACGCCCTCATAGTCCGACGACAGTGCGAAAATTTCGGCTTCGGCAAATTCGGGGGCGATGTCGGTGACATGGCCAACAAGGCGAACTTGTCCGGCGATGCCGAGCGATTGCGAAAGTTCGGCGAGCTTGCCGCGTTCGGGGCCGTCGCCCAGGATCGTCAGCAGGTCGCCATCGCGCGCGATCTTTGCAAAGGCCAGCAGCAACAGCGGAAAATTCTTTTGCGGCGCCAGCCGACCGGCGGCGACGAACCTGGTTCGCGCGACGCGCTGGTCGCGCGGCACCCCGAAGCGTGCGATGTCAGCCATTGACAGCGCGGGATCGTCGATGATGGCAACGCTGGCGGGGTCGATATTCATGGCGCCGGCAATCTCGTCGCGCGTCGGCGGGGCCATTCCCACGAACCGGTCGATATGACGCGCCTGAATCCGCAGCCAGCGACGATACAGGGCGCGCACGACGGGCGGAAAATCGGCCCGCGCCAGATCGTTGCTGATCTTTGCGACAATGGGCGGACAGTCGCGTCTCAAAAAAAGTTTCATCACGACCGACACGATCGAATAGCTGTTACCCGCACAGAACAGGACGTTGGGCCGCTCGCGCCGGATGACGCCGGGCAGGCGCAGGATCATCCACAGGGTCTCCCACGCCGCGGTCGGGAAACGCCCGGTCGACAGCGTTTGGAAGAGCAATGACCCGGCTTCACCGCGCATCGCCCCGTCCCCGCGACCCAGGATCAGCGTCACGTGCGCGCCGTCCGCCACCCACGCCTTGCACAGGCGAATGGCCACGCGCTCAACCCCGCCGGGTTCGAAACTGTGCAGAAAAATCAGGATCCGCATCGTCAGCGCAGCAGGTCGGCATAGCGCGAGGGCGTGTGCGTGGCGGTAAAGCGGGCGAAGGTGGCGTCGATGCTGTCGAGCAGCGCAGGGACGGTCGTATCGCCGGGATGCACCGCAATCCGCACTGTCGGCAGCACAACGAGCGTGGCCCGCGCCAGCCCTGCAAACATCAGCGAGCTGCGGATTCGGCCCGGGCTACGGCTTGCCCAGGTGATGACGGGCCCGCGCGCCAGGGTCCTCGCCGCGACCGGGTTCCAGACTTTCAGATGATCCTCCGCCAGCACGAATCCCGCCTCCCGGACGGCGGCCAGTGCGCCGGGCGAATACAGCCAGGCGGGAGCGATGAACCCCGCAACAGGTCGTCCGATGGCGTCCTCCACCAGCTTGCGTCCGTCGGCGATGAGCGTTGCCGCCTGCGCCTGTGTCAGTGCCGAAAACTCACCCTCGCCCGCCGTCATGTGCTGGCGGGCAAAGCCGCTGGCCGGGGCGTCGTCGCGATGCCGCCAGCCGTGCAGAAACATCTCGACCCCGTCCTCGGCCCAGCGCCGCAGCCTGGCCGCAAACGCAGGCGATGCCGACAGCGGCGCCCGGTCCCAATGATCGGGAACGACCAGCATCGCGAACCTGGTCCCGTCCAGCAGGCCGGTCAGTCGATCGCTCAACGCATCGATCTGCGCCTCGAACTTCGGTCCGACGTCGTGGATGGAGGCCAGCAGGCGACGTGTCATGGGGTCGCCTTAGTGGGTTTTCGATAACGGTGAAATGGGTCTCGGACGACGTACAGTTCTCTCGCCAACCGGCCGGAACGATTCTAAGGCGTACGGCGGGAGCCGAACGAGGTGTCGAAATGGTGAAAGTGCGGCTTGGCCGATATACGGTGCTGATCCTGTGCCTTGCGTTGTTCCTGCTGGCGCTGGCCATGGTACCGCCCGGTTTCGGCGGACGCATGCTGGTCGTTATTCCCGGGCTGCTGGTGCTGCTCGGCGTATGGGACCTCCTCCAGCCGCAACATTCGGTCCTCCGCAATTATCCGGTGATTGGCCATGTCCGCTGGATGGTTGAATTGGTCCGCCCCGAAATCCGCCAGTATTTGCTGGAGGACGAGAATGAGGCCAACCCGTTTTCCCGGGCGCAACGCTCGCTGGTCTATCGGCGGTCGAAGGGGGTTTCGTCGGACCATCCGTTCGGCACCATCCTCGACGTCTATGCCGACGACTATGAATTCATTGCCCATTCGATGCGGCCCGCCGACGATGCCGACCCGAAATCGTTTCGCATCACCATCGGCAACGACCAGTGTGCGAAACCCTATTCAGCGAGCATCTTCAACATCTCGGCCATGAGTTTCGGTTCGCTGTCGCCCAACGCCATCCGCGCGCTGAATAAGGGTGCGGCGATGGGCAATTTCTATCACGACACAGGCGAGGGGAGCATCAGCCGCTACCACCGCGAAAACGGCGGCGATATCGTCTGGGAAGTGGCCAGCGGATATTTCGGCTGCCGCGATGCGCAGGGGCGATTCGACCCAGCCAAGTTCGCCGAACAGGCGACCACCGACCAGGTCCGGATGATCGAAATCAAGCTGAGCCAGGGCGCAAAGCCCGGCCACGGCGGCATCCTCCCGGCTAAAAAAGTCACCAAAGAAATCGCCGACACGCGCGGCGTGCCCATGGGGGTCGATTGCATATCCCCGTCACGGCATTCGGCTTTTTCGACCCCGCTCGAGATGATGGCCTTTATCCAGCAGTTGCGGACGCTGTCGGGCGGTAAACCGGTCGGCTTCAAGCTGTGCATCGGTCACCCGCATGAGTTCATGGCGATCGTGAAGGCGATGCTGGTGAGCGGCATTGTCCCCGACTTCATCGTCGTGGACGGGGGAGAGGGCGGCACGGGCGCGGCACCGGTCGAATTCAGCGACCATATCGGCTCGCCGATGCGCGAGGGATTGCTGTTCGTCCATAATACGCTGGTCGGCGCGGGGCTGCGCGACAAAATCCGGGTGGGCGCGGCGGGTCGCCTCGTCAGCGCGTTCGACATCGCCACCGTGCTTGCGATCGGCGCCGACTGGGCCAATGCGGCGCGCGGCTATATGTTCGCGCTCGGCTGTATCCAGTCGATGAGCTGTCATACCAATCGCTGTCCGACGGGCGTCGCCACGCAGGACCCCACCCGCCAGCGCGCGCTGTTCGTTCCCGACAAGGCCGAACGCGTGCAGCACTTCCACGACCGCACCGTTGCTGCGCTGGCCGACATGCTGGCGGCGGCGGGACTGACCCACCCCGACGAGCTGGAGCCGCACCATCTGGTCCACCGAATCAGCACGACTGAAGTGCGGCAGTTTGACCAGGTTCATCATTTCCTGAAGGATGGGCAATTGGTACGCGGCGAAACTGAACTCCCCTATTTCCGCGATAATTGGGCGCGGGCGCGGGCCGACAGTTTTGCCGAGGCCGTTTGATGCCAGGGGAGCAGGCCATGCGACTATTCATGCGGATCGCGGTGGGTCTGGTCGGGGTTTTCAACCTGGTCATCGGCCTTGGATTTTTCACACAGACTGCTGCATTCGGTGGGCGGTTCTTCATCGCGGCTGACAATATTCAGGGCCTGGCAACGATGCGCGCCGATTTTACGTCGTTTTTCGTAACCGCAGGGGCGCTCGCGATTTTCGGAGCGTGGCGACAGAGCGGCCATTGGTTGCTGGTGCCGATCATGCTGTTCGGGATCGCGCTGTGCGGTCGCCTGGTTAGCCTGGGCATTGACGGCGCGCCGCCGACCGCGTTCGGGCCGATGGCGGTTGAGGCGGTGATGATCCTGGTTCTGGCTGGTGGGTATCGGGTATTCTGGACCAGATCGTGACGAAGATCGCGTTGCTCTTGCCCGAACGCTGGCGGACAAGCACAACCCCAGTTTCATCACCGAACGACGGGCATCCGGCTAAAGCGGCTTTCAACTAGCACGCGCAGGCGGTGTTCGATCGGGCGCTCAAGCAGGCGATAGCTGAGGATGCCGAGCGCGTTGGCGGCGACCACGCCGACCACGATGAACAGGATGGGCGACTGTAACGCCGCCGGACTGTGACCCCACAACACACTTAACGCCATAATCGCGAATGGGTGGAACAAATAGGTGCTGTAGGAAGCGTCCCCGCATCTCACGAACAGGCGGCCGAGCGGACCGTTGCCGCCGGTATCGGCGCTGGTACACAACAGCACCGCGACAGCGCAGCCGACGCCATAGACGGGCAACCGGTAGCCGGGGTCGATCAGCGTGCACAGCCAGTAGATCAGCGCATAGATCGCCAGCGACCCGGCGACGGAATGGCGGAACCGGTGCCATGTCGGCATCCGGATTTCAAAGATGCCGATGGCCACACCGATACTGAACGCGAGCATAATCGGGTCGGTCCAGAACTGCAGCGGGGTGGCCGCGTCGCGATAGGGGAACATCGGCCGCGCCAGCGTGCCGATGACCACAAACAGCAGCGGGACCGCCAGCAGCATCGCCACCCCCGCTCGCCTGTGCAACAACAAACAGAGCACGAACAGCGCATAAAAGGCCATCTCGTAATCGAGCGTCCATCCTTGTCCGGCGATGGGCCGGATCAGCACGGATCCGGGCAGCGCATAGGGGATGAAGAGCAGCGATTTCAGGACTTGTTCGAGGGTGAAAAACTGGCCCTTGGAGGCGGCAACCAGCGCGAACAGTGCGGTCGCCAGCCAATAGAGCGGCACCACCCGGATGATCCGACGGACAGCGAATGTGGCTGACGCCCCCGCCACGGCAAAGCTCGTCCACGAGGTGCGGATCATGATCAGGCCACTGATCATGAAAAAGCTGGTGACGCCCGCCCAGCCGCAGAACCAGGCCGACTGGAGAAAGCCCGTGTCGAGCGCCCCGCGCCGGACCATCGTTTCGATCGCATGATCGACCACGACCATCGAGGCCGCCACGAACCGGAGCGATTGCAAATGATCGAGCTTTTTCAATGACCCCCCCCCTTCGCGCGCCGTGCCAGCAACCATTACGCAAGCAAGGAGAAGCCGCAAGCGCCCCTCCCTATAGAGCGGGGCAAATGCCTGCAATGCGGCTCGCCATCCCGGCGCAGGCCGGGGCCTATACGGGTATCGGACAGGGCACTGCTTATTCGGATAGGCATATAGGCCCCGGCCTGCGACGGGGTGACTGGAGAAAGCTTGGTAAGAGATGTGCGCCAGGCCGTTCGCGTCTTACCCTTGCCACCGTGCGCCGAGGGTTTAACCCGATGTTGAGCCCGGCAGCGATAATGGCGGGTGTGACGATCAATATTGGAATTGCCCCGTGACATTGCGCCTGTTTCTCCTGATCCTTGCCAGCGTTGCGGTGTCGTCGCTGGCGCAACTGGCGCTGAAGATCGGTGTCAATGCCGCGGCGGCCGGGCGGCCGGCGGGGGTCGGGGGCGAGATGAGCAGCCTGGTGACGTCGCCGATGGTGGTCGTCGGGCTGGGGCTGTACGGCGTCGGCGCGTGCCTGTGGCTTTTCGTGCTGGGCCGCGCACCATTGTCGCTGGCCTATCCGTTCGTCGGCATGGGTTTCATCCTGACGACTCTGGCGGGGGTGTTGTACCTGAATGAAAGCATCGGCGCGGGCCGGATTGCGGGGACGATGCTGATCGCGATCGGCTGCATCGTGGTCGCTCGGTCGGCTTGATCGGGACGATGGATCGACCTGGAGACCGGGCGGCGGCGTGGCCGCTGGCGGCCATCGTCGCGCTTGGCATCCTGCTGCGGATCGTTGCGGCGCTGGTCCTTCGACAACCGCTGGCAAGCGATCCGCTTTCGTATTTCACGATGGCGCGCGGGCTGGCGGAACACGGCACGCTGGTCGATAATTTCGGGCAGCACGCGTTTTACAGCGCTGGTTATCCGCTGGTCCTGGCACCGTTTTTCGCTGTGCTGGGGAGCGGCGTTGCGGTCGCGCTGGCGGTCAACATGATACTTGCGGGCCTAAGCATCTGGCTGGTTCATCAGCTGGCGATCACGCTCTCGGGGAACCATCTTTCGGGCCTGCTGGCGGCGGCGGTGTTTGCATTGTGGTTCCCGGCGGTCTGGAACGCGACGATGATTGCCAAGGAAAACCTGTCGACGCCGCTGCTGCTGGCGGTGGCGCTGGGTGCAGTCAATATCGTGCGCGGTCACGGGCCACACCATGCGGTGTTGGCCGGGGTGGCGTGGGGCGCGGCGCTCGTCACCGGGGGGTCGGCGTTGCTGTTGTGCGCGGGCGTCGGCGTCGCGCTGATCGTTCTGTGGCGGGACGGCGGGCGGTTTTCCGTGAGTTTCAAGGCGGGGCTTTGTTTTATGGGCGGCGCGCTGGTGGTGCTGGCGCCGTGGCTGGTCGCGACCGATGCGATGGTCGGGCGACCGGTGCTGACCACCAACGCGCCGTTCAACCTGTATCTGGGCAATAATCCGGCGGCGACCGGGCGTTTCGTCAGCATCGCCGATACGCCGCTGGGTCATGATTGGGAGGGGACGCGGATGCGGCTGGGCGAGGTTGCCAATGCCGACCGGCTGGAGACGGCGGCAGTTGGCTGGATCGCTGCTAACCCGGGTCGCGCAGGCGCGCTGGCGCTGAAGAAACTGGCGCTGTTTTGGGAGCCGAATATTCCCGACGCCGCCGACTTTGCGGCTTCAAGGGCGGTCGCGGCATTAAGGCTGTTCGAGGTCGCGCAATTTATCGTGATTATGGTCGCCGGGGGGCTGGCGTTCGCGTTGCCGTCGATCGTGCGCCACGACAAATGGGTGATCGGCGCGACGATCGCGGGGTTCTGGCTTATCCACGCGACCGCTTATGTCATCACGCGCTACCGCGATCCGGTGGTCCCGCTGCTGATCGTGACGGGCAGCATCATGGTCGCGGGCTGGTGGCGAAAGGGGGTGCGCGATGGTGGGTGAGATTGCTGTGCGGGAATTCCGTGCAGTCCCGCTGTTCGTCGACGTCGACGGGACGCTGACACGCGCCGACATTTCGTTGGAAAGTTTCATCAGGATCGCCAAGTCGGGGGTCGCTGGGCTGATCGCCGTGATGCTGTGGCTGGTGCGCGGGCGGGCCTTTGCAAAGGTGATGGCGGCGCGGCGCGATCCCGTCGACGCGTCGCGGCTGCCGTATCGCCAAGAGGTGCTCGACCTGATCGCGGGGGCGCAGGGTGAGGGCAGGCCGGTGATATTGGCGAGCGCGAGCCACTGGCGGAACATTGCCCGGATCGCCCGGTACCTGGGGCTGGACGAGCCGGTGTTGGCGAGCCGGGGACGGACCAACCTGAAAGGACGAACCAAGCTGGCTGCCATCCAGGCGCGGGTCGGCGCGGACGGCGCGTTCGATTATATCGGCGATTCAGCGGCGGATGTGCCGGTGTGGCGCGCGGCGCGGACGGGCTGGTCGGTCGGTTCGCTGATCGACGGCGTCAGGCGCCTGGGGGCGGGAAGGCCCGACGGCTGGCGCGTGGCAATACGGGCGATGCGGCCGCACCAATGGGCCAAAAACGCGCTGGTGTTGGTGCCCGCCGTCACTTCGGGACATTTTACCGAAGCTGCTACGGCGCTGACGGCGGTGTCTGCAGCAGTCCTGATGTCGCTGATCGCGTCATCGATTTACCTGGTCAATGATTTGCTCGACGTGGATTCGGACCGCGCGCACCGGACCAAATGGACGCGGCCGCTGGCGCATGGCGACCTGTCGATCCCGCGGGCGCTTGCGTTGTCGACGGTGCTGGCTGGTGTCGGGCTGGTGGGTGGCTGGTGGCTAGGCGGGCGGCCGCTGATAGGATGGTTGCTAACCTATATGGCGATCACAACCGCCTATTCGTTCAGGCTAAAGGCGGTGATGGTCGGCGATGCGGTGGTGCTGGCGTCGCTCTACACGATCCGCATCTGGATCGGCGGGGTCGCGGTCGGGGTGCCGCTGAGTTTCTGGTTGCTGCTGTTCTCGGTGTTCCTGTTCCTCAGCCTGGCCTATCTGAAACGCTATATCGAAATGCGCGATGTCATCGAACCCGACAAGCTGCTGAGCGGGCGGGGCTATGTCGGCAGCGACCTCGACGTCGTGATGATGTCGGGCGTGTCCTCGGGCATGGTCGCGATCCTGGTGCTGGCGCTGTTCGCGCACGACCCCGCGACCGCCGAACATTATGCGGCGCCCGAGTTGCTTTGGCTGTTGTGCCTGCCGCTGATGTACTGGATCAACCGGATCTGGATGATGGCGCGGCGCGGCGAGGTGGAGGGCGATCCGGTCTCCTTTGCCATCCGCGACCGGCGCAGCATCATGGTCGGGCTGGCGATGGGCGTGATTTTTATCGTGGCGCTGCTGGGCGGGCCGGCCTGAGGAACCCCGGCCTGAGGAATAACGTGTCGGTGTCGCTGGCATAGGCAATGGCATAGCCAGGAATGGGCGGGACATCCTTTAGCCCCGCCACCCAGATCGCGTTGAAATCGTCGGCCTGCATTTGGGCAATGCGCGTCCTCAGCATCGGCAGGTCGGTGATGTCCTGCGATCCGTCGAACCAGGTGGCGCGGTCGCGGGGGCGGCGAAACACCATCACTTCGGAACCCGGCGTCTGGAACAGGCTGTTGGTGAAACTGTCGCGGCGGGTGACCGCATAGCCGCCCAGCTTGCGGTCGGGCGTGAGGGTCCAGGGCACCTTGCCACTGGTATCGACCGACAGGAAGCCGACCCGGCTGCCGGCCGGGACCGCATCCAGCACCGCCAGGCGCGCGGTCAGCAAGCGGTCGGCGCGATACCATTGCACTGTCGTCCAGCCTACCCGTGTCACGAACAGGGCGGCGCCGATCAGGGTCAGCAGTTTCTCGCGCTGCGGCGAGGTGGCGGGGCCGATCGCCGTGATGGCGACCATGACCGCGACCGACGTCAGCCGCAGGTCGGCGGCCCAGCTTTCGAAAATCTTGGTCGGCAGCAACAGCGCGGCCACCAGCAGCAGCCCCGCACCGGTGGCAAGGCGCGGTTCAAGCCGCCGCCCCCCCGCCGACAACACAGCGACAATCGCGAGCAGGCCGATGATGGCGGTCATCGCAAGGTCGAAGGGGAGCCACAATCCTTTCAGCACGGTGACGAAATTCATGAACTTCGAGGTCAGGATAGCGGGGTCCTGCCAGTACGGCTGGCCGCCGCCGCTGCTGCGCCACAGGACCAGGGGAATGACCGGGGCAAGCAGCGGGGTGGCGGCCAACGCCCGTGCCAACAGGTCGCGCGCTCTCCGCACCTGCGCCAGCTCCGACCCCGCGACCAGAAGCAGCAGGATCGCCCAGCCCATCAGGTGCGCGGTCCAGACAAATGTCGCGGCGATCGCAAAGCCCGCCAGGCGCAGCGGGGTCCGGCGCACGGTGGTGTTCCAAAGCGCCGCGACGATCAGCGCGACCGCGACCGCCAGGCAATAGTTGATGAACCCGAACAGGAACGGTTGGGCAAAAACGAACGGCAGGGCCAGCAGCGCGCTGCCGGTGACGCGGCCATGGACCGAACGCGACAGCATGGCGATGCCGATCACGGTCAGCGGGGCGATCAGCGCCGAAATCAGCCGGGCGGCGGTCTCGACCCCGAACAGCGGAGCGAGCATCACGACCGGCAGGTCGACGCCTAGATTTCCGATCCAGCGCCAGTCTACCCTGAAATATC
Organism: Sphingomonas sp.; assembly: GCF_025353885.1. Lineage (GTDB taxonomy): Bacteria > Pseudomonadota > Alphaproteobacteria > Sphingomonadales > Sphingomonadaceae > Sphingomonas_O. The sequence goes on from NZ_JANXNX010000081.1 coordinate 16,414, forward strand.
GGTCGAGCGGTGTCCCTCTGCCGATCTCTGAAAAGACATGCATACGCGCCAGGTGGTTGGGGTAGTCGGAGGCTTGGGGCACCGTAACGGCCAGCATCGGCATCGCGGCAACGACCAGCAGCAGGATCATCCACCGCCATGATAGTGCGCGTGCGTGCATGTGTCCGGCGGCCCCCTTGTACTCCCCTAGATCGCCATATCGGCAAGCAGGTCAAGCACCGTCCGGGCATGGTCGGGTCGCGCGATAAGCAGGTCGGGCAGGTAAACATCCTGATTGTTATAGACCATCGGGCCGCCGTCGATGCGCGAGCAGTGCAGGCCGTGCGCGCGCGCGACCGCGACCGGGGCCGCGCTGTCCCATTCGTACTGGCCACCCGAATGGAGGTAGATGTCGGCTTCTCCGCGCACGATCGCCATCGCCTTTGCCCCCGACGACCCCATCGGGACGAGTTCGGCACCCAGGCGTTCGGCCACCGCGATGGCTTCGGGCGCGGGGCGCGTGCGGCTGACGACCATGCGCAGGCGGGGCGGTGGCGCGGGGATGACGACGGGGCGATCGCTTCGCAACACCAGGCCGAGTGCGGGCAGCGCCACCGCGCCGACTTCGGCCACGCCGTCGATGCACAGGCCGACATGGACCGCCCAGTCTTTGCGCCCCTCGCCATATTCGCGGGTGCCATCGACAGGATCGACGATCCAGACGCGGCTATGGGAAAGCCGCGTGCCGTCGCACTTCATCTCCTCCGACAACAGTCCATCGGCGGGCCGCTGTTCGCGCAGCGCATGGACCAGAAACTGATTGGCGGTCTGGTCGCCCGCCTTGCCCAGTGCCTTTTCAGAGAACATCGCGCTGTCACGCACCGCCAGTAGGATGCGCCCCGTCACCTCGGCCAGATGCGCGGCCAGCGCGGCGTCGGTCACGGTATCAGCCGCGCGATGATCGCGTCGGCAGCCTGCTCGGCGGTCATGGCGGCGGTGTCGATGCGGATTTCGGGGGCCTCGGGTGCTTCATACGGACTGTCGATCCCGGTGAAGTTTTTCAGCTGGCCCGCCCGCGCCTTGGCATACAGGCCCTTCACATCGCGCGCCTCGGCGTCGGCCAGTGTCGTGTCGATATGAACCTCGACGAATTCGCCGGGGGCCATCATCTGCCGCACCATCTCACGCTCGGCCCGGAACGGCGAGATGAACGCGGTGATCACGATCAGCCCGGCATCGGTCATCAGTTTCGCAACCTCACCCACCCGGCGGATATTCTCCACCCGGTCGGCATCGGTAAAGCCCAGATCCTTGTTCAGCCCATGGCGCACATTGTCGCCGTCCAGCAGGAAGGTATGCCGGTTCATCCGCTCCAGCTTGCGTTCGACGATGTTGGCGATGGTCGACTTGCCCGCGCCCGACAGGCCTGTCAGCCACAGCACGACCGGCTTCTGATTTTTCAGCGCGGCATGGTTTTCGCGGGTGACGTCGGTCGCCTGCCAGTGCACGTTATCGGCGCGGCGCAGGCTGAAATTGATCATGCCTGCCGCGACGGTCGCATTGGTGATCTTGTCGATCAGGATGAACCCGCCCAGCGCATGACTGTCGGCATAGGCTTCGAACACGATCTGTCGGTCGGTCGATAAGTTGACGACCCCGATGGCGTTGAGTTCCAGCGTCCGGGCGGCCAGATGCTCCATCGTATTGACGTTGACCTGATATTTCGGCGCCTGAATGCTGGCACTGACAACCTGCGTACCGAGTTTCAGCCAATAGGGTCGGCCGGGCAGCATTTCGTCGTCCGCCATCCACACCAAAGTCGCTTCGAATTGATCGGAGACTTCGGGAGGATCATCCGAAATTGCGATGACGTCGCCGCGCGAACAGTCGATCTCGTCGGTCAGGCAGATCGTTACCGACTGGCCCGCAGTCGCCTGTTCCAGATCACCGTCAAACGTCACGATCCGCGACACCGTGCTGGTCTTGCCCGACGGCAGGACGCGGACCTTGTCACCCGGCGCCACGGTCCCGCTGGCGATCAGCCCGGAAAACCCGCGAAAGTCGAGGTTGGGGCGGTTGACCCACTGGACCGGCATGCGGAACGGCTTTTGCGCGTTGACGGTCAGGTCGATTTCGACCGTTTCCAGGTGCTGCATCAGCGCGGGACCGGTATACCACGGCGTATTTTCACTTGGTAAAGTGATGTTGTCGCCCTTGAAGCCCGAGATTGGCATCGGCGTGAATGCGGTCAGTCCGATCCCCGCGGCAAATTCGGTATAGTCGGCGACGATCGTATCATAGATCGCCTGATCGTAACCGACCAGGTCCATCTTGTTGACGGCAAGCACGATGTTCCGGATACCGATGAGGTGCGCCAGATAGCTGTGCCGCCGCGTCTGCGTGAGAATCCCCTTGCGCGCGTCGATCAGGATGACGGCGAGGTCGGCGGTCGAGGCCCCGGTCACCATGTTGCGGGTATATTGTTCATGCCCCGGCGTATCGGCGACGATGAACTTGCGCTTTTCGGTCGTGAAGAACCGGTAGGCGACGTCGATGGTGATGCCCTGTTCGCGCTCGGCGGCGAGGCCGTCGACGAGCAGCGCAAAGTCGATTTCCTGACCCTGCGTGCCCATGCGCTTGCTGTCGGCTTCGAGCGCCTCCAACTGGTCCTCGAAGATCATCTTGCTGTCGTAAAGCAGCCGCCCGATCAGCGTCGACTTGCCATCATCGACCGACCCGCAGGTGATGAAACGCAGCATCGTCTTGTGCTGATGCGCATCGAGATAGGCGTCGATATCCTGCGCGATCAGGTCGTCGACCTGATAGGCACTGGCCTGGTCCTGTGCCGGTCGCAGCGTGGCGTCCTGCGAGAGCGCATCGGCCATCAGAAATACCCCTCCTGCTTCTTTTTCTCCATGCCGGCACCACCCGCATCCTTGTCGATGGCACGGCCCTGTCGCTCCGACGTCGTGGTCAGCAGCATTTCCTGGATGACTTCGCTGAGCGTCGCCGCCTCGCTTTCGACCGCGCCCGTCAACGGATAACAGCCGAGCGTGCGGAACCGGATCGAGCGTTCGACCGGGGTTTCTCCAGGCAACAGGGGGAAACGGTCGTCGTCCACCATCAACAGCATGCCGTCGCGCTCGACCGTCGGACGTTTCGCGGCAAAATACAGCGGCACGATGTCAATGTTGTTCAACTGGATATATTGCCAGATGTCGAGTTCGGTCCAGTTCGAGATCGGGAACACCCGGATGCTTTCACCCTTGGCCTTTTTGGAATTATACAGATTCCACAATTCGGGCCGCTGGTTTTTGGGGTCCCAGCCGTGGCTCGCCGACCGGAACGAAAAGATGCGTTCCTTGGCGCGACTTTTCTCCTCGTCGCGCCGGGCGCCCCCGAACGCTGCATCGAAACCATATTTGTCGAGCGCCTGCTTCAGCCCCTCGGTCTTCCACATATCGGTGTGCAGCGCGCCGTGGTCGAACGGGTTGATGCCGCGCGCGATGGCCTCTGGGTTCTGGTAAACCAGCAATTCCATGCCCGCATCGCGCGCCGCCTTTTCACGCAGTTCGTACATCGCCTTGAACTTCCATGTCGTATCGACATGGAGCAGCGGAAATGGCGGCGGCGACGGATAAAATGCCTTGCGCGCCAGATGCAGCATGACCGCCGAATCCTTGCCCACGCTATACATCATCACCGGCTTTTCCGCTTCGGTAACGACTTCGCGCAGGATGTGGATGCTCTCGGCCTCCAGTCTTTCGAGATGGGTCAGGTTCTGCACGGAGACTCTCTTTGGAACGGGCGATCACCCTTGGACGGCTGGCAGATAATCACAACGAACATCTACTAAGCGCGTCGAAAATCTCCCTTTGCACGATATTATGACAAGTTGGGGAGAATGGGCGACCGATCGCGCCCCGCGCCCGGTCAGGCCGCTGAAATGCGTGCGGCCACAGCGAGTAGGCGTTCGGCCTGCTCCAGATGCAGCAGTTCCGCCATCTGCCCGTCGACGCGGATCGCGCCTTTGCCGGCATTTTCGGGGAGCGCGAAAGCCGCCACCAGGGCATCGGCCCATGCCAGTTCATCGGCGCTGGGGGAGAATATCGCATTACAAGGCGCGATCTGGTCGGGATGGATCAGCGTCTTGCCGTCGAATCCGAACGAAAGCCCCTGCGCGGCCTCCGCCTTGAAAGCGTCAATGTCGCGAAATTCGTTACAAACCCCGTCGAGGATTGCCATGTCGTGGGCACGAGCGGCACATACCGCCAGCGTCAGCACGGGCAGGAACGGCGTTCGCTCCGGCGTCAACCGAGCGCGCATTTCCTTGGCGAGATCGTTAACGCCCATGACGAACAGCGACAGCCGCGTGGACCCGGCGCGCGCGGCAATGGCGTCGAGCTGGGACACACAGGCGCAGGTCTCGATCATCGCCCAAAGCGCGGTCGTGGGAGGCGCGTCCTTCAACGCCGCGTTGTAGAACTCGATGTCTGCCGGTCCCGAAACCTTTGGCACCAATATCGCATCCGCCCCCGAAGACACGACCGCCGCGAGATCGTCCGCGCCCCACGCCGTGTTCTCGCCATTGACCCGGATCACGACCTCGCGGTTGCCAAAGCCACCTTCGCGGACGACAGCAACGGCAGCGTCGCGTGCGGAGGCTTTGGCCTCGGGCGCAACCGAATCCTCCAGGTCGAGGACGATGACGTCGGCCGGGAGGGTGCGCGCCTTGGCTATCGCCTTCGGGTTGGAGGCGGGGAGGTACAGCACGCTGCGGCGGGGGCGGTCCGATGGGGTCATATCGGACGCTTTAAAGCTGTCATGGAGCGAACGGCAAGAACTTCGGGATGCCTATCAGTTTTGGATTGCGTGTCCGTTGGAATTGGCGCTGGCCAGAATCAAAATTGTGCGCAATTGTCCTAAGGCCGCGCACAGTTTTTGCCCGTCACGCTTGAGCGCCGCAAGCTTATCCTCTGCTTCCGACTGCTTAAGTGTCCGTTCCTTAAGTTCAGCCTGATGGCTCCTGATCGACAAGCTGCGGATTCCCAGTAACCAGCTGCCGTTCAGCTGGAGCGCTACCTCGATCACACCGTGACAAAGAATTGAGCGGAATTCCTCGTGATCCTTACGATAATATGACAGCGGTTCGCGGACGCGTTTTGCTTGTACTCCGAACGGCCCCGACTCTCCGACCGCAGTCGCCAAATCCTCGAACTTTTGCCCTATCAAATGGCGTAGTTCTACTGTGGCTTCTCCGCTTTTCGCTGCGGCGAGGGTGAGCAGGGTTTGGATTACGGCCAGCTCAACCGTGGAGAAATGATGCATGCACGCGCCCCGCCATTGATTGACCGCGGCAAAGGCCGAAACCCACTCCGGCCGGACTGGTCGGCCCACATCAATATCCGGCATGACATCCATTTCGGTCCGATAGCATAGCCGAGATTAGCTCTCGGTTACCGGAACGGTCCAAGCTTGAAATTCCTGATTACAGGCAGGCCGAAAATTTGCCTGCCAGGGCTTACTCCGCCGCCACGCTCTGCCCGAACATGTCCATCACCCGCGCCCCAACATCCTCGTTCGCCGCTTCTCCAGCAGCCTTGGCGCCTTTGCGACGGTCGAAGCTGTCCCAGACTTCGCCCCAGTTGCCGCGCGTTGCACCTTTTGAATATTCGGTCGCGCGCGTTTCGAAGAAGTTGGCGTGTTCGACGCCGTTGAGCAGCGGGGCAAGCCACGGCAACGGGTGTTCCTCGATCATGTATATCGGCTTGAACCCAAGCTGCCCCAGCCGCCAGTCGGCGATATAGCGGATGTACTTCTTGATTTCCTTCGGACTCATGCCGGGGACCGGGCCCTGTTCAAAGGCCAGGTCGATGAACGCGTCCTCCAGCCGAACCGTTTTCTGGCAGGCATCCATGATATCGTCGCGGACCGATTTGGTCAGGCAGCCACGTTCGGCGCAAAAGGCGTGGAACAACTGGATGATACCCTCGCAGTGCAGGCTTTCGTCGCGGACGCTCCAGCTGACGATCTGGCCCATGCCCTTCATCTTGTTGAAGCGCGGGAAGTTCATCAGCATCGCGAACGACGCGAACAGTTGCAGCCCCTCGGTAAAGCCGCCGAACATTGCCAGCGTGCGGGCAATATCCTCGTCGGTGTCGACGCCGAAGGTCGACAGATAGTCGTGCTTGTCCTTCATTTCCTTATACTGAAGGAACATGCCGTATTCGCTCTCGGGCATGCCGATGGTGTCGAGCAGGTGCGAATAGGCGGCGATGTGGACCGTCTCCATATTGGAGAAGGCGGCCAGCATCATCTTGATCTCGACCGGCTTGAACACGCGGCTGTATTTCTCGTGGTAGCAATCCTGTACCTCGATGTCGGCCTGCGTAAAGAAGCGGAAGATCTGGGTGAGCAGGTTGCGCTCAT
>NZ_JANXNX010000082.1 GCF_025353885.1 Sphingomonas sp.
TACCGCACCCCGGCACCGGAAGCCGCTCCATCGCCACTGCCGCCCTCCGGTTTCGCTACGCTCCACCTCCGACCGACACTGGCGATGGAGGCAACAATGCACTAACAATCAACACGGACCACTCAGTGGGGGCCGGTCAGAGTTGCGCAGGAGATGGACGATACACGTCTGAACGATCGTCTCGGGAAACACGGCCGTGATCGCGTCGGGAAAGCCCTTAAGGCCGTCGACGACGGCAAGCAGGATATCGTCGACGCCGCGGTGCTTCAGCTCGTTCATGACGCGCAACCAGAACTGGGCACCTTCGTTTTGCTCGAGCCACAGTCCCAGCACCTCCTTACGGCCATCGGCGCCAACGCCCAGCGCAATGTGGATCGTCTTGTTGCAGACGGTCCCTTCGTCCCGGATCTTGACCCGGATCGCATCGAAGAAGACCAGCGGGTAAACCGGATCGAGCGGCCGCTGCTGCGAGCTTGCTACCTCATCGAGCACGGCGTCGGTCACCGTGCTGATCAGATCGGGCGATACGCCGATACCGTAAAGATCATGCAGGTGCCCCACGATCTCGCGCGTGCTCATGCCGCGTGCGTACATCGAGATGATCTTCTCATCGAAGCCGGGAAAGCGCCGCTGATATTTGGCGATCAGCTGCGGATCAAAACTCGCCTGCCGGTCGCGTGGCACCGCGATCTCAAGCTTGCCAGTGTCGGTCATCACCGTCTTGCGGCCATAGCCATTGCGATTGTTATCAGTCTGATCGTCTTGCCCAAGATGATGATCCATCTCGGCATTGAGCGCGCGCTCGGTCAGCGCTTTCTTCAGGCTATCCAGCAGGCCTCCCTGATCAAAGGCCGCACTGGCGGCACCGCCGGCAAGCAACTGGTCCAAAAGCTCATTGGGTATCGTAGGTTCTTTGCGTCGTGACATAATAGGGCTCCTTCTTTCCCATTATGCCCGCCCGCACACGAAATTTCTGACAGTCCCGGACAACGCCGTGACCGAGACCCTGTTCCGCTCGCTCAAGGTCGAACGGCTTCACGGAACGCGCTTCGGCACGCGGCGTCAAGCCAAGGACGAGGTGATAGACTGGATTACCTTCTACAACCATCGGCGGCTGCATTCGACACTGGGGTATAACAGCCCGATGGCTTTCGAGCAGAAATGGCTTGCCGGGCGAATCACCTTGGCAGCATAGTCAACGCGTCAAGGGAGACGCTGGACGAGGGCAAGGTCAAGGAGCACCATGTCGCACTCAACATTAGCGACGATCGCGATGGCTTCAAGCCCTACCGCGGCCAACACGCCACGCGGCGGCACATGAATGAACGGAAGGCCGCTTTCAACATCGCGAATTTGCCTTGTAAACGGCAGCAATGTTAGCGGGAGCAGCCACAGCGGAGTCGTGATGCAAACAGCGACTGATCCATTTTTGTCGTAACTGAACCTGCCTTCCGATATCCCCAATCTTTGCCGTCTGCGAATTCACGCGGTGGCTATCGGAGACTTACCAAAAGCCGAAGCATCTCACCGAATATATTAGTTCGTCTCCGGCACGACAATATCAACCAACCACTGCGAATAAATGGCAGATAACCGCGACTTACTGCCAACGCCGGTGGACACAATCCGATAAGTCTCCGGATCTAGGGAAATAGTGGTGCCCGGGGACGGGGTCGAACCGCCGACACTGCGATTTTCAGTCGCATGCTCTACCAACTGAGCTACCCGGGCACGCTGCGTTAGCAACGCGAAGGCGGGCCTATAGAGGGGGTCGCCAGCCGATGTCCAGTGCGCCGTCGGGCCCACCTTCGGGTTCCTCGGCAGACATCGGAATACGATACCCCTCGCCGAGCCATTGCAGCAGGTCGCGGTCGCGGCAGCCCTGGCTGCAAAAGGGCTTGTGGGGAGCGCTGGCGAGCTTGCCGCAAACCGCGCAGGCTGACTTATCTGGTTTTGGTTGCATAGCCAGCCGACCTGGCGAGCGCGGGGTCGGCGTGCAAGGTGATCGCGCCGCCAAGGTGAGCGGAAAGGTTGTCGAGCCAGTCGAGGTTGGCTTGTAGCACGGCAATGATCTCAGGATGTGCGACGATCTGCACAACGCCGATCAGGCCCGAACGCTGGACCCTCCGAAGCAGGGCGCGCGCGTGCGAAGCAGCAGCGTCATACCGGAATTGTTCGCAAAGCGAGGCGCGCAGTCGCGGACGGATGATCTGGAGAAAGCCAAAACCGTTGACGGCAGTGCGCTCGAAGATCGGAGGCAGGGTCGCGTCGACGACGGCGGCGATTGCGAGGCGGTCGGCCTTGCCCGAGATCGTCGGAAAATCAACGCCGATCGATCCGGTAATGCCAAGACGGCGAATGGCCGCACCGGCAGCTTGCGCTCCCGCTAGAGCCAGCGGCCCCGGGGCAAGTTCGCCGTCGATGTCGATCAGCGTCATCGCCGGCGTCAGGCTGATCCGCAGCGCACCGCCCGGGAAACGGACCTCGCCGGTTGCCGCTTCCTCAAGGGTCTCAGTCCATCCTGCGACTTCCAGGCGGTCGGGTCCATGGGGCGGAAGGGCCGTAACCGGGGTGCCCGTCGCCGTGATCCGGTCGTACAGGGTAGGGGCGGCGGTTTCTGCGACATCGGGGGCCGAGGCGCGGACCTTGGCGCGCTTGACAGCACGGGGCTCGTGGATCGCTTCGCGCGTTACCATGACGGTGAACGAGCGGCCCATGTCGATGCCGGTCAGGCGGTCAAGCAGCGCTTCGTGATTACCGACGACCGACCGGACTATACCGCGCGTCGCGTCCGCCTGCTTTTCGACCAAGCGGACGGCGACGACCTGCCCGACCCGGAGTGCCGGAGTATCGGCTTCAACATGGCATTCGACGATCACGCCGCCATCGACCAGCGCGGCGCGTGCCTCGCCAATTCCGGTTTCGTAGAGCCACTCAGCCAAGCGTGACGCCTGCGGTCACCAGCAGCGCGCGGGTTTCAAACAGCGGCAGGCCGACGACGCCCGAATGGCTGCCCGACAGGAACCGCACGAATGCCTCGGCACGGCCCTGGATAGCATAACCGCCCGCCTTGCCCTGCCACTCCCCGCTCGCCAGGTAGGCAGTGATTTCAGCGGCGGTCAGTGGTTTGAACGCGACAACGGTGTCGGACAGCCGATGGCGCGCAGTGCCAACGGCGTCGATGACGGTCACGGCGGTCAGAACACGGTGGCGGCGGCCCGACAGCAGGGTCAGGCACCGAAGCGCAGTCGCTTCGTCGTCGGCCTTGGGCAGGATGCGGCGTCCGGCCGCGACCACGGTATCGGCGGCGAGGATGATGTCCCCGGCATGGCTCACGGCGACGGCGGCAGCCTTGGCGGCGGCCAGGCGCATGACGTGGAGGCGCGGGAGTTCAGCACCGAGCGGAGCTTCGTCGATGTCGGCAGGATCAACAAGCGCGGGCACGACCCCGAGCCGCGCGAGCAGGTCCAGACGGCGGGGTGATGCAGAGGCCAGGACCAGACGCGGCACGGCGTTCGGCATTACTTGAACCGATACGTTATCCGGCCCTTGGTCAGGTCGTAGGGGGTCATTTCAACCAGCACTTCATCGCCTACCAGGACGCGGATGCGGTTCTTGCGCATCTTGCCTGCCGTGTGGCCGAGCACTTCGTGATCGTTTTCGAGTTTCACGCGAAACATCGCGTTGGGCAACAGTTCGACAACGCTGCCGCGCATTTCGAGAAGTTCTTCCTTGGCCATCAAATCTCTTGGTTGGAATGCAGAATCGCCTGCCCCTTAGCCGCAAGGGGCGCGAAAGGAAAGGTCGGCAACAATGCGGGGTGAGCGCACCGTCACCCTGAACGCGTCGCAGGGTCCATGCCACCGTCGAAATTGATCTCGCCGAAGCGCCGATAGACCCCGAAACAAGATCAGGGCGGCGCGATTATGGGGCTGTTGGGACGCTTAAACCCCCGCGTGCGCTGCCAGTGCCGCCAGCAGCAACAGCGCCACGATGTTGGTAATCTTGATCATCGGATTGACCGCAGGCCCCGCTGTGTCTTTATAGGGATCACCCACGGTGTCACCGGTTACAGCGGCCTTGTGCGCCTCCGAACCCTTGCCACCGTGATTGCCGTCCTCGATAAACTTCTTGGCGTTGTCCCAGGCACCGCCGCCGCTCGTCATCGAAATCGCGACGAACAGTCCCGATACGATCACGCCGAGCAAGAGCGCGCCCAAGGCCGCAAATCCCTCGGCCTGCCCGGCGACTGCGGTGATCACAAAATACACCACGATCGGGGTGAGGACCGGCAGCAGCGACGGCACTATCATCTCCTTGATCGCCGCCTTCGTCACCAAGTCCACGGTCCGGGCATAATCGGGCTTCGACGTGCCATCCATGATGCCCTTGTTCTCGGCAAACTGCGCGCGAACGTCTTTCACCACGTCACCTGCCGCACGACCGACGGCGGTCATTCCCATCGCCCCGAACAAATATGGCAACAAGGCGCCGAGCAGCAGGCCGACGATAACATAAGGATTTTTCAGCGAGAAATCGACGACGAGGTTCGGAAAGAATTCCGCCAGATCGGTCGTATAGGCGGCAAACAGCACCAGCGCGGCAAGGCCGGCCGACCCAATGGCGTAACCCTTGGTCACTGCTTTGGTTGTGTTCCCGACCGCGTCGAGCGCGTCGGTGCGATGGCGGACCTCATCCTCCATGCCCGCCATTTCGGCGATGCCACCGGCATTGTCGGTAACCGGGCCGTAAGCGTCCAGCGCAACGACCATCCCGGCAAGCGCCAGCATCGCGGTTGCGGCAAACGCAATCCCGATCAGGCCCGCCAGCTTGAACGCGACGATGATACCAATGACGATGACCAGCGTCGGCATCGCGGTTGATTCCAAGCTGATGGCCAGCCCCTGAATGACGTTGGTGCCATGGCCAGTCTCCGACGCCTTGGCGATGCTGCGCACCGGGCGGTAATTGGTTCCGGTGTAATATTCGGTGATCCAGACCAGCGCGCCGGTAACTGCCAGGCCGACCATCATCGACCAGAACAGCGCCATGCCGGTAAAGGTCGCGCCCTCGCCGCTGGGGGTCGACCCGATGGCGGCATCCATGTCCTTCAAGACATAGTGCGTGGCGAAATAAATGGCGGGAACCGAGAGCAGCGCGGTCGTCCAGAACCCCTTGTAGAGCGCGCCCATGATCGATTGGCCCTTGCCGAGCCGAACCATGTAGGTGCCGATGATCGAGGTAAAGATGCAGACGCCACCGATCACCAGTGGCAGGGTCATCAGCGCATAAAGCTGATCGCTGGCAACGCGAACAAGCAGGCTCAGCAACACCATCGTCGCGCCGACGGTCACGACATACGTTTCGAAAAGATCGGCGGCCATGCCTGCGCAATCGCCGACGTTATCGCCGACGTTGTCAGCAATGACGGCGGGGTTGCGTGGGTCGTCCTCGGGAATGCCCGCCTCGACCTTGCCGACCAGATCAGCACCGACATCGGCGGCCTTGGTAAAGATACCGCCGCCAAGACGCGCGAAGATCGAGATTAGCGAAGCCCCGAATGCCAACGCAATCAGGCCGTTGACGACTGTGCGGTCATCGGGATTGCCGACGGGATGACCGGCAATCTGGGTGAGGTAATAAAAGAAACACGCGATCGAGAGCAGGGCGAGGCCCGCGACGAGCATCCCGGTGACGGCACCCGCGCGGAACGCGACGGTCAGGCCGTTCTGCAACCCGGTGCGCGCGGCCTCGGCGGTGCGGACATTGGCGCGAACCGAGATGTTCATGCCGATAAATCCCGCTGCACCCGACAGTAGCGATCCAATCAGGAAGCCGACGGCCGAAACCGTGCCTAGAAACACGAACACGATGATCGCAACGACGACCCCCACGATGGCAATGGTACGATATTGACGGCCCAGATAGGCACGCGCCCCCTCCTGGATCGCAGCGGCGATGTCTTGCATCTTGGCATTGCCAGCAGGGGCGGCCAGAACTTGGCGACTGGTAATGAATCCATACAACACGGCGACGATGCCGCACGCGATGGCGAACAGTACAAGATTCATGATCTGGGCTTCCTCTTCCTGGTTTACCCGCGCGGATGTTGGCTCCGTGTCAGGTGTTGGCGAGGGTATAAGCAAGGTGTCGCAATCGATGCAACTTTATTGGGCAGGTGTCTGGTGGAGCCAGCCCAGCCTGTCCGGGAGTGGAACACGGCCACTGCTATCGCGCAAGGTCAGGCCGGTTCCGGGTGCAAAGGTGCCGATGCGGGTGGCGCTGATCGGTAGCTCGAGTCCGGTCGGTGCCGCGAAAAGTAATTCATAATCGTCGCCTGCGGTCATCGCGGACAATGCGTCGCCGACAACAGGGACGGTTTGGATCGATATTTCCAGCGCAAGGTTGCTGGCGGCGGCCATACGCTGGGCGTCGATCAGCAGGCCGTCGGACACGTCCATCATGGCGTGGACGACCGGAGCGAGCGTTTGCCCATCGGAAAGCCGAGGAATCGGGCGCCGGTATCTAGCGACGTTTGCGCCCCCACAGGTCGGATCGCGGCGAAGCTCGGCAAGTCCCAGGCCGGCCATCCCGATGGTGCCCGTGACATACAGCGCATCGTCGGCCAGTGCGCCGGAACGAGAGGGTGCGGAGGCGCTGCGTCCGATTGCGGTCAGCGACAATACCCGGGGGGCGGACGGGTTGGCCACGGTATCGCCACCAAGCAAGGGCATGGCGAAATGCGCCAGCGCCACGCCCAGGCCAGCGATGAAGGCCCTGTCCCAGCAAGCGTTGCCGCTCAGCGTGTAGCCCATCAGGACACCGACCGGGCTCGCGCCCTTGGCGGCGAGGTCGGACAGGTTCACCGCGAGCAGCTTCCAGGCGACGTCTTCGGGAGGATCGCCTGGCAGATAGTGAACGCCCTCGACCAGCATATCGTGGGTGATGACAAGGTCGCCGAGCACCGCCGCATCATCGGCGAACCCGCGTGCCGCAGGATGGGTTGCGAGGGGGCGGAGTAGGGCGAGGAAGTCGGCTTCGTTCATGGAGTCCCGCGCCAATTTCTAGCCGTCGCTGTCGCGCTCGATATCGGCACCGACGGTCTGCAATTTCTCCTCCAACCGCTCATATCCGCGATCGAGGTGATAGACCCGCTGGACGTGCGTTTCACCCTGTGCGGCCAGTCCGGCGATGATCAGGCTCATCGATGCCCGCAGGTCGGTCGCCATCACCGGCGCGCCATTCAACACAGGGACTCCGCGCACGACTGCCGAGCGCCCAGTAACCTGGATATCGGCCCCCATTCGCGCCAGTTCAGGGACGTGCATGTAACGGTTCTCGAATATCGTCTCGGTCAGCACGCTCGCGCCGTTCGCCATGCAGAGCATCGCCATGAATTGGGCCTGCATGTCGGTGGCAAATCCGGGGTAGGGCGCGGTGGACAGCGTCAACGGCCCGAGTTTGCCGTCGGCGGAAACGCGAATGGCATCCTTCAGCGCTTCGATTTTGACGCCCGCTTCGGCCAGCGCGTCGAAGGTCGCGGCCATCTCGTGCATGTCGGCCCCCACCAGGTCGACGCTGCCGCCGGTGATCGCGGCGGCACAGGCATAGCTGCCAGCCTCGATGCGGTCGGGCATGACGGCATAGGTCGCGCCGTGAAGCCGATCGCGCCCCTCGATCGTCAGTGTCTCGCTGCCGATGCCGTCGATGACCGCGCCCATCGCGACCAGACAGTTGCACAGGTCGACAATCTCGGGCTCGCGCGCGGCATTTTCGATCACCGAGATGCCGCGGGCCAGCGTCGCCGCCATCAGCGCGTTTTCGGTGGCACCCACCGAGACGACGGGAAAGCGGATGGTCCCGCCGGGCAGGCGGCCGCCGGGGGCAACCGCCTTGACGTAACCCGAGGTGATCTCGATCTCCGCGCCGAACGCCTCCAGCGCCTTCAGGTGAAGGTCGATCGGGCGGTTCCCGATTGCACAGCCGCCGGGCAGCGACACTGTCGCCTCACCCATGCGCGCAACCAGCGGGCCTAGTACCAGGATCGACGCGCGCATCTTGCGGACGATGTCATAGGGGGCGGTCGTTGATGTCACGCGGTTCGCGCGCAATGTCATGACGCGTCCGAACTCGTTGAGGTTCGCGCCCTCGATCATGCTGGAGACGCCGAGCTGGTTCAGCAAATGGCCGAAGCCATCGACATCGGCAAGCCGCGGCAGGTTACGCAGCGTCAGCGGTTCGTCGGTCAGCAGCGCGCACGGCATCAGCGTGAGTGCGGCGTTCTTGGCCCCGGAAATGTGAATGCGCCCCGACAGCCTGTTGCCGCCACGAATGATAATACGGTCCATCGCGTGCTGTTTAGCGGGTGCGCCTCCCGGCGCAAGGCGGAGGTGGATTTACGCCTTTTCCAGCGTACATTGCAGCGGGTGCTGATTCTGCCGCGCAAAGTCCATGACCTGGGTCACCTTGGTTTCGGCCACTTCGTAGGTGAACACGCCGCAGATGCCGACGCCCTTCTGGTGGACGTGCAGCATCACGCGAGTCGCATCCTCGATGCTCATGCGAAAGAAACTCTGCAGGCATTGGACGACGAATTCCATTGGGGTGTAATCGTCGTTCAGCATCAGCACCTTGTAGGGCGACGGCTTTTTCGTGCGGGTGCGCGTCCGGGTGGCGACGCCGAGGCCGGTTCCGCTGTCTTCGTCATTGCCGCGACGTTCGTTGGCCGATGTGATCTGCATATCGGCAGAATATGGCATTGCTGGGCGCAGGGGCAAGAGCGCGTAGGGTAGCGGTCACAAAAAAGCCGTCCTCGCAGGGTGCGGGGACGGCCTTTAATGTGGTTTGGGTCGGATCAGGCCGAAGTGGCAGTCTTTACCTTTTCGACGGCGACCGCATAGCGGTTCTGGACCGGCTGTGCGATCTCGCCGAGGAGCTTCATGTAGTTTTCGCCGAACTTCTGCGCTTCACCGACGAAAGCCTCGAGCGAGGATTTGGCCAGTTCCGACTGGAGCTGGAAGAATTCGGTCGGCGACTTTACAGCGGCAAGCTGCTTAGCAGTCGCATTGGCTTTTTCCATCGAGGTGCGGCCATAATCGGTCGCATATTTCACGATCTCCTCGGTGCCCTTGGCGGCGACGCGGCCCGATGCGACGACGGCTTCGATGTTGTCCTTCGAGAACGCGACGAATTCTTCAAGACCCTTAGAACCCTTTTCCATCGCGGACTTGACGCGCGTCGTGGCGTCGGCGGTGAAGTTGGTGGCTTTGTCCTGGATGTTGGTGAAAGTCTCGTTCACGGTTTTTTTTCCTTCGATGATGAGCGGAGTGGGTTTGATTGGGGCAGCGGCAATTGGCGGTTTGGGCGCAATCGGCTTGGTTGGTAGAGCATCTAGTTTAGACGCAACTGGCTCTGGTTTTTTCGCCGCGGGAACCGCTGTTGGTTTGACAATAGGATTATGGGCCACTTCGCTCTCCAAGCGGTTATGTTGCGCTGCACCATATATCGCGGAAAAAAGCGAATGCAAGTGTTTTGTTGCAGTGCAACATCGTCCCATCCGCCGTTACGGCATGGTGAGTTTTCAGCGTGAGCGAACGTATCGGCCCGGGGCATCCTCGATCGCCGGAAGCACACCCTGGCCCGGAATTCGCGCGCCCGCAGCGGTCACATGGTCGGCCCCGAACCCACGCAGCCACGAGATCCAGTCGGGCCACCAGCTCCCCCTGGTCTCGGTCGCCCCCGCAATGAATTCGTCCAGCGACGCCACCGAATTCTCGTTGATCCAATACTGGTATTTCTGCGCCGACGGTGGATTCACGACGCCCGCGATATGGCCCGACCCGGCCAGCACGAAGCGCAGCGGCCCGGTGAAATGTTCGGTTATCTTCCAGACACTTGCGAGCGGTGCGATATGATCCTCGCGGCCCGCCTGGATATAGGACGGGGTTTTCACCGTGGTCAGGTCGATCGACGCCCCACTGACCCGGATCGCTCCCGGTTTTGCCAGTTTATTGTCGCGATACAAGTCTTCGAGATAGCTTTTATGCCATTTCGCCGGCAGATTCGTCGTGTCGCCGTTCCAGTAAAGCAGGTCGAACGCCGGATAGTCCTTGCCCAACAGGTAATTGCTGACGACGTTGTTCCAGATCAGGTCGCGCCCGCGCAGCAGGTTGAAGGTCATCGCCAGGTAGCGGCCATCCAGATACCCATCCTTCGACAGCTTTTCGATCATCGCGATATTGGCGTCGTCGACGAAGTTCAGCAGTTCGCCGGCTTCCGAAAAATCGACCTGCGCTGTAAAGAACGTCGCGCTCTTGACCTTTTTGGCCTGCCCGCGGGCGGTCAGCACGGCAAGCGTCGCCGCAAGGGTCGTGCCCGCGACGCAATAGCCGACGGTGTGCACCGATTTCACAGCGAGTACGTCGCGCACAGTATCGATCGCCGCGATCTGGGCGTCGACATAATCGTCCCAGACCACATCTTTCATCGACGCATCGGCTGATTTCCAGCTGACCATGAACACCGTCAGCCCCTCCGCCACCGCCCAGCGGATAAAGCTTTTTTCGGGCGACAGGTCGAGGATGTAGAAGCGGTTGATCCACGGCGGAAAGATGACCAGCGGAGTCTTTGCAACCGTGGGCGTCGTTGGCGTGTACTGGATAAGCTGGAACAGCGGCGTCTCGCACACGACCTTGCCCGGCGTGGTTGCGATATTGACGCCGACCTCGAACGCGGTCGGCGACACATGGGTCAACTGGCCGCGTTGCAAATCGGTCATCAGGTTCTGAAAGCCGGTGGCCAGACTGGCACCACTGGTCTCGATCGCCTTGTTCAGCGCCACCGGATTGGTCAGTGGCGAATTGGCCGGGCTCATCGCCTCGACCAGCGTCCGCATAGCAAAGGTCATGCGTGCCTTTTGCGCGGGGTCGACGCCGGGGACGGTGTCCACCATGTTCATCATGGCGTCAGCCATGACGCCATAGCCCTGGCGGACAAGGTCGAAGACCGGGTGCTCCCATTCGGGCCCGGCAAAGCGCTTGTCCTTCGGGTCAAGGCGGTCGCGCCCGACAGCGGCAATGGGGGCGAGCAACTGGCCCCAACCGTCGAGAATGGCGTGGATCCCGGCTGCTGCCTCGTTTTCGACCGGCGGGTCGGCGGGGGGCGGGGTGGATGTATGGGGGTCTTGGCTCACTCTAATCCTCGCGCACTGGCTTTGACTGCATATACCATCAGGCACCAAGTCTGTTACAAGCCCCGTTCAATACCAACCAAATAGTGGAAAGGTCGAAATGTCCGACGAATTCTACCGCATGAAGCGGCTGCCGCCCTATGTCATCAGCGAAGTCAACGCGATGCGGGCAGCGGCGCGCGCGAGCGGGGAGGACATCATCGACCTGGGCATGGGCAATCCCGACCTGCCGCCACCCCAACACGTCATCGACAAATTGTGCGAAGTCGCGCGCAAGCCCGATGCCCATGGCTATTCGGCGTCACGCGGTATTCCCGGCCTCCGCAAAGCCCAGGCCGGTTACTACAAGCGGCGCTTCGGAGTCGATGTCGATGCCGACAGTGAAGTCGTGGTGACGATGGGGTCGAAGGAGGGACTTGCCAGCCTGGCCACCGCGATCACCGCGCCGGGCGATGTCGTGCTGGCCCCGAACCCCAGTTATCCGATCCACACCTTCGGATTCATCATTGCAGGCGCCACGATACGCAGCGTGCCGACCACGCCCGACGACCGGTATTTCGACAGCCTGGAACGCGCGATGCAATATACCGTGCCGCGCCCGAGCGTGCTGGTCGTGAACTATCCGTCGAACCCGACGGCGGAGACGGTCGATTTGGCCTTTTACGAACGCCTGGTCGCCTGGGCGCGTGATGCGGGCGTCTGGATCATCAGCGATCTTGCCTATTCGGAATTATATTACGACGGCAATCCGACCGTCTCTATCCTGCAGGTGAAGGGCGCCAAGGACGTCGCCATCGAGTTCACCTCGCTGTCGAAAACCTATTCGATGGCGGGTTGGCGGATCGGCTTTGCGGTCGGCAATCAAAAGCTGATCGCGGCGATGACGCGGGTGAAGTCGTATCTCGACTATGGCGCCTTCACGCCGATCCAGGCAGCAGCCTGTGCCGCGCTGAACGGACCGCAGGATATCGTCGCCACCAATCGCGCGCTGTATCACAAGCGCCGCGACGTGCTGGTCGACAGTTTCGGTCGGGCCGGGTGGGACATCCCGCCGCCACGCGCATCGATGTTCTGCTGGGCCCCCCTGCCACCCGCGCTGGCGCATCTGGGGTCGCTGGAGTTCACCAAGCAGTTGCTGACTCACGCCGGCGTCGCGGTCGCGCCCGGTGTCGGTTACGGCGAAGATGGCGAAGGTTTCGTGCGGATCGCGATGGTCGAGAACGAACAGCGCATCCGACAGGCGGCGCGCAACGTGAAAAAATACCTGGCGAGCATGGGCGTCAATACGGGCGCGAATACGGGGTAGAGTTCGGCTTTCAAATCCCGTCACCCCGGCGAAGGCCGGCGCCTATACGATTGTCGGATCGGGCGCATTTCTTTCTGACATCCGTATAGGCCCCGGCCTTCGCCGGGGTGACGGTAATCGCGGGCAAGAACTGCCGCTTGAACCTGTGGCGTCGGGGGTTCACTAATGCGGGGATGACGATCGATGCGCCTGCGGTTTCCGAAATTGCCCATACCATCCAGTTGGCCGTCGCGCCGGTGTTCCTGCTGGCGGGGATCGGAGGTTTCATCAACGTGATAGCAGGACGCCTGAACCGCGTCGTCGATCGTTCGCGACTGATCGAGACACTTCATCCCGCATCGAGCGGCGACGAACATGCGCGTCATGTCTGGGAACTGCGCCTGCTCGATCGCCGGATCGCGCTGGCGTCGAATGCGATATTCCTGTGCGTTGCAAGTGCTCTGGCGGTTTGCGTGGTGGTGACATTGCTGTTCGTGTCCGAACTGGCCAACCTGAAATACGCGACCAGCGTGTCGCTGCTGTTCGTGCTGGCGATGATCCTGCTGGCGGCGGGGCTGGTGCTGTTCCTGATCGAGACGCGCGTCGCGGTGCACGGCATCCGGATTCGCGAAGACCTGCTGGAGCGCGATCGTCGCGGACGGTTCCGGTTTTTGACCCGCTGAACCATGGCCATCGTGCGCCTGTCGCTGGGCGATTTCCGTTCCTATCCAGATGCCCTGGTCGAAGTGGGGTCGGGCATCGTCGTGCTGACCGGCGATAACGGCGCGGGCAAGACCAATATCCTGGAGGCGGTGTCGCTGTTCGCCCCCGGACGCGGGCTGCGCGGCGCGCCGTTCCGCGAGATGGCGCGGACCGATGGCGGTGGTGGCTTTTCCGTCGCGGCGCGCCTGGTGCCGCGCGCTGGCGAAACCTCGGTCGATCTCGGCACCGGCAGCGAACCGACGACCCCCGACCGCCGGATCGTGCGCGTCAATGGTGCGGCTTCACCATCGACAGCGCTTGGCGAATGGCTGTCGCTGGTATGGCTGACGCCCGCGATGGATCGGATTTTCGCCGACGCTGCGGGCGAACGTCGCCGGTTCCTCGACCGACTGGTGCTGGCGCGCAACCCCGGCCACGCCCACCACGCCACCCGTTACGAGGCGGCCATGCGCCAGCGCAATCGCCTGCTGACCGACGAAGCGCCCGACGCCGAATGGCTGGCCGCGCTGGAGGCGGCGATGGTCGAACATGGTGTCGCGCTGGCGGCGGCACGGCAGGCGCTGGTCGATGAACTGGGCCAGCGGATCGCCGCCGAACCGGCCGGGCCGTTCGCGCGCGCGGGACTGACACTGGCCGGATGGACCTGCGAAAACTTCGCGCGTGACCTGCGCGAGGGACGGGTGCGCGATGCCGCCGCCGGGCGGACGCTGACCGGACCGCACCGGCAGGATTTGATGGTTACGCACATCGACAAGGGGCAGGCGGCGGCGCGGTGTTCGACCGGCGAACAGAAGGCGCTGCTGATCGGGATCGTGCTGGCACATGCCGATCTGGTCGCCGATGCGATCGGGCGCGCGCCGATATTGTTGCTCGATGAAGTCGCCGCGCATCTTGACCCGCTGCGTCGCGCGGCGTTGTTCGAACGGATTTCGGCGGCGGGGTATCAGGCGTGGCTGACCGGGACCGAGGCGGTGCTGTTCGAAGCCGTGCCACAGGATGCAACGCGATTGCGCGTGGCGGGTGGGCGGCTGATCTAACCGCTGGCGGCGGGTTTAGAGCCGGGTTTTGCTCGACCCGCAGATGACCGATCCGCTGCCCCGGCTGACGACGGTGCAAGCGGGTCTTCCCGATATGGTCACGGTGCCGGTGCCGTTGGCGACGACATTGGCTGATCGCCGCGCCGCCGCCTTTACAACGGCCGAGCCATCGGATGTCAGGCGCAGGTCGCTGATCGCGAGCGCGCTGGCGTCGAACACACCGGCGCCGCGAATGGCGGCATGGGCCTGGGCTGCCTGGCCGGTAATAGTCAGGACTCCCGCGCCGGCCATGCCGATGTCGAGCGTATCAGCCTCGACCGAAGCGACGACCAAGGCGCCCGAACCGTCCTGCGCGATGTTGACGGTTGGTCCGCGCATATGGTCGACCCTGACCGTCGATGCACCACTCGACCCGATGCTGCGCAACTCGGCGGTGGTCAGCCGGATGGTCGCGGGGCCGGGGTTTTCGCCCTGCCAGCCGCCCCATGCGTTGCGCGCCGCCTTGATGACGAGCATCTGGCCCTGCGCCTGCACGCTGGTCCGCTCGATCGCCTGTTCGGTGCCCGAAATCTGCGCCGACGGGCCGCGACCCGTGACGATTTCGATGATGAACGTACCTTCGATCCGGACGCGATCGAACTGAGTGATCGTCAGCGAGCGGGTCCGGGCGACGGCGGGCGTGGCGACCAGGGCGATCACGAGGAGCAGGGTTCTTATGGTGCCGCTTTGCACGGGGTTGATCAGGCGGACGGCGCGGTCTTGTTATAGATCGCGGCCGAAGCGCGCAGGATCTCGAGCAGCTTTTCCAGCGCCTTGGGCTCGTCGAGTTGTTCCATCGCCGCCAGTTCGCGGGCGAGACGGCTGGCCGCCGCTTCGAAGATCTGGCGTTCGGAATAGCTTTGTTCGGGCTGGTCGTCGGCACGGAACAGGTCGCGGACCACCTCGGCGATCGACACCAGGTCGCCCGAATTGATCTTTGCCTCATATTCCTGCGCGCGACGCGACCACATCGTCCGCTTGACGCGGGGCTTGCCCTTCAACGTATCGAGCGCCTCGTCCATCTGCTTGTTCGACGAGAGCTTGCGCATCCCGACACTTTCGGCCTTGTTGGTCGGTACGCGCAGGGTCATGCGTTCCTTCTCGAAGCGCAGGACATACAGTTCGAGCGCCATTCCGGCGATTTCGGATTTCTGCAGTTCGATGACGCGTCCGACGCCGTGTTTTGGATACACGACGTAATCGCCGACATCGAAAATCAGGACGGTGGCGGTGGCATTGGCAGCCATGTATTACGACCTTTCTAGCGGAAACAGCGCGCGGGCATCGGCGAGAGTGCGGCGCGGGAACACGCTGCAGTTCGACGACGATGGGACTGTTCCGATTGTGACACTCCGAAGGCTGGCGCAGCAGTTCGACCGCGCCGCTTGCGAACCTTTTAACAGATTCGCCACAAAAATGCCAGCGCCGGGTATTTTGTTGCGCGGGTGGCGTCAGTTCAGCGGCCCGACGGGGCGAACCGCATCCACTTCCCGGGTGTCGAGCGAACGTATCCCCGGGTTCAGCCGGGCGACGCTGCACAGCCCCGCGACCAGGGCTAGGCCACAGGCGATCAGCGCGGGGATCGAACCGCCGCCCAGCCCCAAAGCGAGCAGGGCTGCAACCAGCGTCGCGCCCATCGTCTGACCGCACAGCCGGATCGTCGAAATCAGCCCGCCCGCCGCCGCCGCCCGTTCGCTTGGCGCGGACCCGATGATGAGGCGCGCGTTGGGCGACATGAACATGCCGAACCCCGCGCCGCACAGCGACATCCGCCAAGCGACATCGAAATAGGTCGGCGCGGCTGGCATGAACGCGATCAGCAGCAGTGCGACGATGCCGACGCCCATGCCAATGCCCCCCAGCAGTCCCGCCGGGTAACGATCGGACAAGGTGCCCGCCAGCGGGGCAACGAACAGGGTCGTCAGCGGCCATGGCGCCATCATTGCGCCGACCTGCGACGGGGTGAAGCCATAGCTGTGTTCGAGGCGGAAGGGCAGCGACACCAGCAACGTCATCGATGCGATAAAGACCGTGAACCCGCCGATCGCCGACAGCGCCAGCACCGGGCGGGCCAGCAGGTCGACCGGCAGGACGGGGCGCGGTTCGCGCTTCTGGTTGCGGACCAGCACGACCGCGAGGCCAACGCCGATAGCGGTGACGAACGCCGACACCAGCGGCGACGAACCGTGGACCGCGCTCTCCAGCCCGCCGATCAGCAGGCCGAAGGTCGCCGCGCACAACAGCGCGCCGGCAAAGTCATAGGGTTCGTTGCGCGGTGGCGGATTGGGCAGGAACGCGCCGAGCGCGAGCGACGCCAGCGCGAACGGCACGGCGGCTGCAAACAGCCACGGCCAGTTCGCGAACGACAGCAGGAAGCCACCCGCGGTCGGCGCCAGCGCTCCTGCGCTGGAAACGACGACGCTGTTGAAACCAAGGCCGCGCCCCAGCTTCTCGGGCGAATAAAGCGTCCGCAACATGGCCGAGGTGACGCTCAGCACCGCCGCCGCGCCTAGCGCCTGGAACGCGCGAACGACCAGCAGGAACGGCAGGGTATTGGCAAAGAAGGCGAGCAGGCTGGCAGCGGCGAACAGGATCTGGCCGTATTGGTAAAGCCGCCGCAGCCCGATGCGGTCGCCGATTGCCGATAGCGGCAACAGCGTCATGACTAGGATGAGTTGGTACACGGTTATGATCAGCACCGCCGCGGACGAATCGACGCCCAGGTCGCGCGCGATCGTCGGCAGCGCGACATTGGCGATGCCACCGTCAAGGATCACGAGCGCGGTGCCGAACGAAATGCTGGCGATCCCGGCGATAGTCTTTATGCGGTCGCGGTCCATCGCCATCCCTTTGACCCGCACGGCCGCGCTCGCAACCCCGAATAGCATGCCCTACTTCGCCCGATGAGGCGACGCATCGGCGAATTTAACCGGGTGCCAATAGCGGTGCGGCGGACTTTTTAGCCACGGCCATGTGCTGGATGCCCCGCAAGGACTCGAACCTCGATAAACGGTATCAGAAACCGGTGTCTTACCATTAGACGACGGGGCAATCGGGGACGCCAATAAGTAACCCGCTATTTCAAGTCAACGGTCTTGCGACACGCCAGTTGCCCGATCCACCGCCTTCGGCTAGCATCGCCCCAAGTGCTGCGCGCGAGCTTTTGCGCGGGTGATTTTCGAAGGTATCGGCATGGTGGACGTCAACGTCCCGTTGCCGCAGGGTTCCGGTGCGAAACGGAGCAACAGTGCGGCTATCAAGGGAGCAGAACCGGCTGTTCAAGGCGGGGTTGGGCGCCCATGGTCCAATGCGCGGCGCACATTTGCGGCACTCGACCTCGGCACCAACAACTGCCGGTTGCTGATCGCGCGTCCGGCCGAAAACGACGGCTTTACCATCATCGACGCCTTTTCACGCATTGTCCGGCTGGGCGAGGGACTGGCGGGCAGCGGACGGTTGAGCGACGCCGCCATCGATCGCGCCATGGCCGCACTGTCGGTCTGTGCTGACAAGCTGGTCCGGCGCGGCGTCCATTTGTCACGCGCGGTCGCAACCGAGGCCTGTCGCCGCGCCGAAAACGGGCAGGATTTTGTCGATCGCGTCTATCGCGAGACCGGCATTGCGCTCGATATCATCGACGCCGGCGAGGAAGCACGGCTGGCCGTCGCGGGATGCCATGCGCTGCTGGAACCGGGCGACGGACCGGCGCTGATTTTCGATATCGGTGGCGGATCGACCGAACTGGTGCGGGTCGAGCGCGGCGTGGACGAACCGCGGATCGTCGCCTGGCGCAGCGTGCCATGGGGGGTCGTCTCGCTGTCGGAGGTCGAGCCACATGACGCCCCCGACCGCGAGGGGCGACTGGCCGCATACGACCGGATGCGCCAGCGTTTTGCCGACGCCATTGCCAATTTCATTACGCCCGAAACCATTGCCGAACCGTTATCGTTGCGGTTGCTCGGCACCAGCGGGACAGTGACGACACTGGCCAGCGTGCATCTTGGGTTGACCGTTTACGACCGACGCGCGGTCGATGGCCTGCGGGTTCCGTCGGCGGCGCTGCGGGCGATCAGCGCGGGACTGGCGAGCCAGTCGGTTCCCGAGCGCGCGAAAGTCGCTTGTATCGGCAACGAACGCGCCGACCTGGTCGTGGCGGGCTGCGCGATTCTGGACGCGATCCTCGATATCTGGCCCGCTCCTCGCGTCGGAATTGCCGACCGGGGTATCCGTGAAGGCATTTTGCGCGCGCTGATCGCGTCGTCTGCCCGATGATAAGGAATTTGATGTGAGCAGGGGTGGCGGCGGCGGACGGACGCGCGTGAAGACCGGGCGGGGGCGGACGGTCTCGTCGAACCGCTGGCTGGCGCGGCAGTTGAACGACCCTTATGTCAAACGCGCGCATGCCGACGGGTTTCGCAGCCGGTCGGCCTATAAGCTGATCGAGCTGGATGAGCGGTTCGGTTTCCTGCGCGGAGTGCGGCACGTCGTCGACCTAGGCATCGCGCCGGGCGGCTGGGCGCAGGTGATCCGCAAGCAGGTGCCCAAAGCCACGATCGTGGGCATCGACCTGTTGCCGGTCGATCCGATCGAGGGTGTCGCTATCCTCGAAATGGATTTCATGCTGGACGCCGCGCCCGACCGGTTGATCGAAGCGCTGGGTTCCGCACCCGACCTGGTGCTGTCGGACATGGCGGCCAATACCGTCGGCCACACCCAGACCGACCATCTGCGGACGATGGGTCTGGTCGAGGCGGCGGCGGCCTTTGCCTATGACGTGCTGAAGCCGGGTGGGGCGTTCGTGGCAAAGGTATTTGCAGGCGGCGCGGACAGCGCGATGGTCGCCGATCTGAAGCGCAATTTTACGACGGTGAAACATGCCAAGCCAGCGGCGAGCCGCAAGGAATCGTCCGAATGGTATGTCGTGGCGCAGGGGTTCAAGGGCGAGGCCTTGCGCGCGGAACGCGCGGCGGAGCCGGGGATCGAATAGAGCTATGCTTCGTCACCCCGGCCTACGCCGGGTGACGGCGGTGGGGGGTGACGGCGGGCCGGTTAACGCGTCGCGGTGAACTGTTTCAACCGGTTGTTGAACGCGATCAACTCACCACCGCTCAGCAACGAACTTGCCGAAAAACTGACCGACGACGGATTGACCACGCCGCCGTTCCGGTAAACCTCGAAATGCAGGTGCGGGCCGGTCGACAGGCCAGTTGATCCGACATAGCCGATGACTTGCCCTTGGCTGACCCGTGCGCCCGGCCCCACGGCAATGCGGCTCATATGGGCATAGCCGGTGCCGAGGCCGCCCATGTGGTTCAGCTTTACCATATTGCCGTGGCCACCGTGCCATCCGGCAAACGTCACGATCCCGTCGGTGGCGGCGTGGATCGGTGTGCCGGTGACAGCGGCATAATCGACGCCCTGGTGCATCCGCGAATAGCCGAGGATCGGGTGGAAGCGCATGCCATAGCCGCTCGTCTGGCGGCCCGCGACCGGCGTGGAATATCCTGAACGTTGCTGGCCCACACCCGCGGCGTCATACCATTCGGTGCGCCCGCCGATCGTCCACTGGATCATCCGCGTGGCCTGGTCCCCGTTGGTCATCCCGGCATAGAGCAATTTGCCGAACTGGACCTCGCCAGTAGCCGCGCGGGCGCGCTCGACGACCATGTCGAAGCGCGCACCGTTGTCGAGCGTGCCCAGCTGTACCTTCGAGGCGATGGCACGAATATAAGTTTCGACGGCCTGGGGCGGGGCGCCTGCGCCGGTAGCCGAAATGTAGACGCCATCGGTGACGGTGCCCGCAATGCGCATCGGCGTGTGGTCGACCGCAATCGGTCGGCGCTGCATCGACAGGGTGTTGCCGACGCGTAGAAAGGACAGGCGCATGTCGAAACGGGCGCGGAAATTAAGGTCGTCGAGCGGGCGCGCACTGTTTCGATTGAGCCGACGACCCAGCGTCATATCCAGCGTGGTCCCGGGTGCGATCTGCGACGGGTCGACGACCCCCGCTGTCATGCGCGCGACCAGCGC
Source organism: Sphingomonas sp. (assembly GCF_025353885.1). GTDB lineage: Bacteria > Pseudomonadota > Alphaproteobacteria > Sphingomonadales > Sphingomonadaceae > Sphingomonas_O. The sequence goes on from NZ_JANXNX010000082.1 coordinate 20,303, forward strand.
GGCTTCTGCAGCTGCGACCCCGGCCCGTTCCAGCGCGCGGGTAAAGCCGTCGCCCTGTCCGATCGTAGCCGTCAACTGGAGCAGCGGGCGTTCAGGCGTGTCGGTTAGCGTCTGGACGGCGTCGGTCGCAGCCATCCTGCTGCCGGTGTCGCCCCCCCATGCCAGGGGAGCGATCGACTGGGCACGCGCCGCCTCCCACGCATCAGCGCCCATCGTCGCGGGAACCGCGCCGGGCAGGGCATGAAAACTGGGCGAAAGTGCGTAGGTCGCGGCACAGAGCGCCATGCACGAGGCCAGCCCGCGCCACCATTTGCGCGAGCCGATGTTAGCCCCGAGGTCGGGGGCGAAATCGAATCGGTCGAGGAAACCGGCGCGATGTTCTGTGGAAAGAACCGGGGCGGCGCGCCCGAATCGGGGGACACCGGTCGGAATCGCATAGTCGAGCGACAGCACGGCGGTGTGCCCGAGGGTTCCGAACCTTGCTTCGTTGACCTGATACAAGTCCTGCGCGCCCCTGACGCTCGAGTGCTACCCACCCACGACGTTGCCGCCGCCCTGGGTTTCAGCACTGTGGACAGATTTCGTTAATGTCAAACTAACCGGTTCTGAAACTTCGGCTTGCAACGGCGGACTGGCGCGCCATCTTGTGAGAATGGAGTCAAAGCTGGTCGCTGTCCTCGGGCCTACGAACACGGGCAAGACGCACCTCGCGATAGAGCGGATGTGCGCGCATTCGAGCGGCATGATCGGGTTCCCGCTGCGGTTGCTAGCGCGCGAAGTGTATGACCGGGTTGTCGCGATCAAGGGCGCGGGCGAGGTTGGCTTGATCACCGGCGAGGAAAAGATCCTGCCGCCAAAGGCACGCTGGCTGCTGTGCACCGCCGAATCGATGCCGATGAACCGCGACGTCGCCTTTCTGGCGCTGGACGAGGCGCAGATCGGGGCCGATCCCGAACGCGGCCATGTCTTCACCGACCGGATGCTCCACGCGCGGGGCCGCGAGGAGACGATGATCCTCGGGTCGGAGGCGCTGGGCGGGATGGTGCGCACGCTGATGCCGAAGGCGGAGATCATCAAGCGGCCACGATTCTCGACCCTGAGCTATGCGGGCGCAAAGAAGCTTTCGCGGTTGCCCAAGCGGTCGGCCATCGTCGCGTTTAGTGCCGAGGAAGTCTATGCGGTGGCCGAGATGCTGCGGCGCGCGCGGGGCGGAGCGGCGGTGGTGATGGGGGCGCTCAGCCCGCGCACCCGCAATGCACAGGTCGCGATGTTCCAAGCGGGGGAGGTTGACTATTTAGTTGCCACCGATGCGATCGGCATGGGGCTCAACATGGATTTGAACCACGTTGCCTTTGCCGCGCTCGGCAAGTTCGACGGGCATCGGCAACGTCGGCTAAGTATCTCTGAAATGGCGCAAATCGCGGGGCGGGCGGGGCGGCACCAGCGCGACGGCACGTTCGGGTCGCTTGGCGGGGAGGAGATGTTCCGGCCCGAGGAAATCGAGGCGATCGAGGAACACCGGTTTCCACGCATCGAGCATCTGTACTGGCGCGACGGCGATCCCGATGTGTCGAGCGTGGCGGCCCTGATCGCCGCGCTGGAGGCGCGGCCCCACCGCTTCGAACTGCGCGCCGCGCCCGAAGCGGTCGACCTCGCGGTGCTGAAGCGGCTCGCCGACGACCCGCTGGTGATCGAGCGTGCCCGGCATCCGGTGCGGGTGGCGCGGTTGTGGGAGGCGTGCGGCCTGCCCGATTTCCGCAAGGTCGGCCCCGAACATCACGCGCGGACAGTGCAGCGCATCTATCGCCACCTGACCGAGGGTTCGGGGCATATCCCGACCGACTGGTTTGCTGCCGAGATTGCCCGGCTGGACGAGGTCGGCGGCGACATTCCGGCGCTGGGCGGGCGGATCGCGGCGGCGCGGACCTGGGCCTATATCGCGCACCGGGCAGACTGGCTGGCCGATCCGAAGCACTGGGCAGCGCGGACCGAGGCGCTGGAGGAGCGGCTGTCGGATGCGCTCCACAAAAAGCTGACCGAGCGGTTCGTGGACCGCCGGACGACGGTGCTGATGCGAGAGATCGGCGCAGACCCGGCGTTGCTGGATGTCACGGTCGCTGACGACGGCGTGGTCAGCGTCGAGGACGAGCCGATCGGGCGGCTCGACGGTTTTGCCTTTGCAGTCGATCCATCGGCGCGGGTGGGCGAGCGCAAGCGGCTGCTGGCGGCCGCGGAACGACGCTTGCCAAAGGAACGCGCGCGGCGGGCGCAGGCGCTGGTCGAGGCTCCGGATGCGGAGTTTGCCCTGCTGGCCGAACCGATCGGGATCGCTTGGCGCGGGACGATCGTGGCGCGGCTTGCTCCCGGGCGGACGTTGATGGAGCCGCGCGTCATCCCCGATCCTGCAATCGGCCTGCTGGGACCCGTCGACCGCGAGCGGGTGAGCCAGCGGATCGAGACCTGGCTGGCGAGCATTCTGCGCCGTCACCTGGAACCGCTGTTCGCGATGGCGGAGACGGGCGGCGACCTGTTCACGCCACCCCGGGTGCGCGCGCTGTTGGCGCCGCTGGCGGCGGGCGGGGGGAGTGTCGAGCGCGCGACCGTGGAGGGGCCGCTCGGCGCGCTCGACGCCGATGATCGGCGGATATTGCGTGCCGCTGGGCTGACCGTCGGAACGCTCGACCTGTTTGATGCCCGGCTGTTGAAGCCCGAACCGCTGCGGCTGGTGGCGACGCTGCGGGCGGTACGGGCCAAGGCGGCGATGCCTGCGCTACCCGCGCCGGGGACAACGGTAACAGGGGCCGGAGCGCCACTGCCGGGGTTTCGCGGCTTTGGGGCCAAACAGGTGCGGATCGATCTGGTCGAACGCATCGCCCGCGCATTGCACGACCGGAGGAAGGCGCGGTTGCCGTTCGTGCCCGATCCGGCGCTGGCCACGTCGTTCGGCATCGATGCCACGACTTTTACCGACATCCTGCGCGCCTGCGGCTTTCGTGCGGAGAGCGGGGGCCACTGGGTCTGGCGCAATCGCCCCCGCCCCGCCCCGCCCAAGGCGGTCCCGCGATCCCCCCATTTCGCTGTGCTGGAAGACTGGGCTGGCCGTGTCTGACGCCGCGCGATCCTTGACCACAATGCGCCTCGACACGTTCCTGTGGTTCGCCCGGCTTGCCAAGACGCGAAGCGCCGCTCAGGCGATCGCGGCGAGCGGGCATCTTCGTATCGACAGCCGTCCCGTCGACCGTGCCCATGCCGCGATCCGCCCCGGGCAGGTCATCGCCTTTGCCCAAGGCCCGACAGTAAGGGTGCTGAAGGTCAAGGCCCTGCCGGTGCGAAGGGGGCCGGCTCCCGAAGCGCAGCGATGCTATATTGATCTTGCCCTGGGAAAAGCGGCTCCGACGATTGACGAGGCCGCCCCGGAATCCTAACGAACCGGCATTAAAAAAACGGGAGTTTCTACGGCCATGACCTATGTCGTCACCGACGCCTGCATCAAGTGCAAGTATATGGATTGCGTCGAGGTCTGCCCCGTCGACTGCTTTTACGAGGGCGACAACATGCTCGTCATCAACCCCAGCGAGTGCATCGACTGTGGTGTCTGCGAGCCCGAGTGTCCCGCCGAAGCGATCCTGCCGGATACCGAGAGCGGGCTGGAGAAGTGGCTGGAGCTCAACACGACCTTCTCGGCGCAATGGCCCAATATCACGCGCAGCCGCCCGGCCCCCGCCGATGCTGATGAATTCAAGGGCGTGGACGACAAATTCGACAAGTTCTTCTCGCCGGAGGCCGGCCAGGGGGACTGAGTTCGTTTAAGTAACGGAGAGCGTCCGCAGCCGCTCTTCCTCGTCGCGAATGTAATCTCGCGTGATCGGCAGGGTGCGGCGACGGCGACTGTATTGCAGTTGGTAATTGCACAGCGATCCATTTTCGAATGCGGCCGTCGCGCCTGCAAGGTAGAATTGCCACATCCGATAGAAGCGCTCGTCATATAGCGCCTCGATCTCGGCACGCTTTTCAACGACGCGGTTGTACCAGTGCTGCAGTGTCAGGCCGTAGTGCAACCGGAGAGTCTCGATGTCGGTGGCGAGCAAGCGGGTCCGCTCGCTGGCGGACACGATTTCGGACAACGCGGGGCTGTAGCCGCCGGGAAAGATATATTTCGCGGTCCAGGCGTCGGTCACGCCCGGCTCGCCCAGTCGCCCGATGGTGTGGAGGAGCATGACGCCATCGTCGGTCAGCAGGTCGCGGCATTTCCTGAAAAAGGCTTCGTAGTGGCGCGGGCCGACGTGTTCGAACATGCCGACAGACACAATTCGATCGAACGGGCCCGTGACATCGCGATAATCGATCAGCTCGAATCTGACCCGGTCGGCGACCCCTGAGGCCTCGGCCCGCTGGCGGGCGACTTTCAACTGTTCCTCGCTGAGCGTGATGCCAAGGACATCGACGTCGGCAACGCGGTTTAGATACAGCGCCATGCCGCCCCAGCCGCAGCCGATGTCGAGGACACGCTGGCCGGGTGCAAGCGCCAGCTTGGCGGCAATATGGGCCTTCTTGTCTGCCTGCGCCTGTTCCAGGGTGTTGCCGGGATCGGTGAAATAGGCGCAGCTATATTGCCGGTCGGCGTCGAGAAACAGGTCGTAGAGCCGGTCGCTGAGGTCATAGTGATGGGCGACGTTGCGTTTCGACCTGCGCGCCCAGTTGATGCGGTCGACCCGGCCCTTTGCTTTGCGCAACGAGTCTCGCCAGATGTTGGGATTGCCGCTGTTGCCGCCCTTGTCCCACGGATTGTTCATGCGGAGCAGGCTGACGAGGTCGAGGACATCGCCCTTTTCCATAATCAGCCGCCCATCCATATAGGCCTCGCCAGCGCCGACATCGGGGGCCAGCGCGATGTCCCGCGCGACGCGGCCATCGGCAAAACGAACAGCGACGTCGGGAAAGCCCGTGGTCGGCACCCCGAAGTTCCGGGCGACGCCTTTGTGGTCGATGATGGTCAGCGTGCCGTGTCGGAAAGCTTTGGAAACATATTTGTCAAATAGCGACATGGGACTGAATTTACCCTGTGTAACAACCAGTTCAGATGCCGGCATACCATTGGTATCCGGCCGCGTCCTCCCAGAATCCCCCATTGCCGCCGCGTATCCCTTTCAGCGACGAAACAAGTTCCAGCCGGTTGACGTATTTCGCGTGCTTGTAGCCGAGCTGGCGTTCGACGCGCAGGCGCAGCGGTGCGCCATTGGCAATCGGCAGGGTCTGGTCGTTCAGCGCCCAGGCCAGCATCGTCTGGGGGTGGACGGCATCGATCCGGTCGATCGATTCATAATAAGGCGCGCCGTCATTGGCATCGGCACAATGGAATACGACATAATTCGCCTGCGGGCTGACCCCGGCGCGGTCGAGGATGAGTTTCAGCGGGGTGCCGGTCCATTTGGCGATGGCGCTCCAGCCCTCGACACAATCATGGCGGGTGATCTGGCTGCGATGCGGCATGGCGCGCAGGTCGTTCAGCGCGATCGATTGCGGACGCGCGACCAGGCCGTCGACAACCAGTGTCCAGTCAGCAAAGGCGGCAGCGGCATGGCGCGCATAGTCCGCACCGACCGGCATCGCCACGCCGTTCGAACGAAAGACGGGTGACCGATCGCCGGGCGCATATTCACGGGCTAGCGCGCTATTGTCCTGCAGCAACCGCTGAAGGCGGTAATTGCCCCGCTCGCCCTGTTTCAACAGTGACTGGAAATCGGGATTGGCGCCCAGCTTGTCGCATCCGGCGACCAAGGTGCCAGCCCCTGCGACCAGTCCGCCGACCAGTGCGCGCCGGGTCAGGATCCTGCTCATGTCGGTTCTCCGGCAGGTGCTGGATCGGGCGGAATGCGGTAGCGACCGGTGATCATCGACCGAATTTCGTTATAGGGTCCAGCGAGTGCAACCAACAGCAGGTGAACGAGGATAAACAGCGCAATCCCGCCCGCGCAGATGAAATGGATCGACCGGGTCGTGGCGCGCCCGCCGAACAGGTCGGGGATCGGCAGGATCGCGTTGAAGCCCGGCGACAGGCCGAGGCCGGTCAGGATCAGCAACGGGATCAGGATAAAGATGACCGCGATATAGGTCAGCTTTTGCAGGACATTATAGCGCAACGCCGCCGCCCCGGTCGGGAAACGCAGCCGGGCGTGATCCTTGATGTCGGCCCACAGGTGCGACGGGGCAATCTCGGCGCGGGTCAGCGTCAGGTCGCGCTGGATATGGCGGGTGATCAGCGACGCGACCAGATAGGCCAGCAGCCCGAACGCCAGCACCCACGCAAACGCCAGGTGCCAGATCCGCGCGAGGGCGAGATTGTAGCCTGACGGAATGGTCGCCCAAGCCGGGAAGTGCGGCGGACTGTACCACGGCTGGTCGAAGTTCGCGCCAAACTCTCCCCAATACAGATGCGGGTGCGCGTTCGAGATGGTCAGGCCGGACATCAGCATGGCGATGACGGCAATCGCGTTGATCCAGTGCCAGATACGGGTCGAGATGCGGTGGCGCTTGACCAGCTCGCCCCCCTTCACGTCGTCGCTGCCCATTGCCGGTCTCCTCGCGTCACTGTTTCGGCCAACATAGCTACGCTGTAAAGCGCGAGGAGGTTACAGATAGGCCCGATAAAAAAATACCATGGTCGTGATCGTGCTGATGGCCAGCGTCCACGCCCGGATCGCCCATGGCGGTAACACGATGCCAAGCCGCGCGCCGAAATGACCGCCGACGATTGCGCCGAGCAGCATCGGCACGCACAGGACCCATTTCACCATGCCGAGCGTCACGAAGACGATGGTCGCGGCGGCATTGGCCATCGACAGCATCAAGGTGCGCGGGGCGGCGAGCTGGTGCGGTGCGCTGCCCGACAGCAAGCCCCAGGTCGCGGTCATCATCATGCCGACCCCACCGCCGAAATAGCCGCCGTAGAGGCCCAGCAGCACTTGTGCGGTGACCAGCGTGCGTGGCCCGATCGAGGTGCGCGATCGCAGCCAGTCGGCGGCGCGGGGACCAAAGGCGATGGCGATCGTGGCAACCAGCAACAACCAGGGAATAATGACGTCGAACGTGCTGGAGGGGGTGGCGACGAGCAACAGGCTGCCCACCAATCCCCCGATGAAGGTGACGATGCAAAGCCGCCTGACCGACATGCCGGCGAGCGGTCCCAGACCGCCGCGATAGGCCCATGCGCTGGTGATCGCGCCCGGCTGGAGCGCGACGTTACTGGTGGCGTTGGCAATGGGGGAGGGCAGTCCGAGTGCAATCAGCGTCGGCATGGTCGCAAACGATCCACCGCCCGCCAGCGCGTTCATTGCCCCGCCGACCATGCCTGCAACCGCCGCCACCGCGAGCGTGATCGCGTCAACCAAGCGCGGCCTGCTTTTCCTCGGCCAGCGCATCCAGTTCGGCCCGCGTCTTTTTCTCGCTCGCCGATTTCAATTGCCCGCAGGCAGCCATGATATCGCGGCCGCGCGGGGTGCGGATCGGGGCGCTGATCCCGGCATCGAAGATGATGGTGCTGAACGCCTTTATCCGGTCGCGATCCGAACATTCGTAGGTCGCGCCGGGCCAGGGATTGAACGGGATCAAGTTCACCTTGGCCGGCAGCTTGTACTTGTGGATCAGGCGGACGAGTTCGCGGGCGTCGTCGTCGCTGTCGTTCTTGCCCTTGAGCATCACATATTCGAACGTGATGCGCCGGGCGTTGTTGGCTTGCGGATAGTCCGCACAGGCCTGGAGCAGCTCCTCGATGCCGTACTTGCGGTTGATCGGCACGATTTCGTCGCGGACTTCCTTGGTGACGGCATGGAGCGAGACCGCGAGGTTGACGCCGATCTCTGCGCCCGCACGCGCCATCATCGGGACGACGCCCGAGGTGGACAGGGTGATCCGCCGCTTGCTGAGCGCGAGCCCGTCGCCGTCCATTACGATTTTCAAGCCATCGCGCACTGCTTCGAAATTATACAGCGGTTCGCCCATGCCCATCATGACGATATTGGTGAGCATCCGACCCTCCTCGCCCGAGGGCCATTCGCCCAGCGAATCACGCGCCAGCATGACCTGGCCGACGATTTCCCCCGCCGTCAGGTTGCGGACCAGCCGCATCGTCCCGGTAAAACAGAACCGGCAGTTCAGCGTGCAGCCGACCTGGCTCGACACGCACAGGGTGCCGCGGTCGGCATCGGGGATGAAGACCATCTCGTAATCCTGGCCGTCGGGCGATCGCAGCAGCCATTTGCGAGTGCCGTCGGACGACACCTGCGCCTCGATCACCTCTGGCCGACCAACGACGAAACGTTCGTCGAGCCAGACGTGCATGGCCTTGGCAATGTCGGTCATCGACGTGAATTCGATGACTCCGCGATTGTAGATCCAGTGCCAAACCTGTTTCGACCGCAGCTTCGCCTGCTTTAATTCCATACCCGCTTCGGTCAGGACGTCGCGGAGCTGGTCCTTGGTCAGGCCGACCAGGTCGATGCGGCCATCATCGCGCAGCGTCTTGGCGCGGGGGACGGTGACGGGATCGATGTGTCCGGGGCTTTGCATCAGGGCGTTCATCGAGCGCGATATAGGGCTGATGGGGCCAAAACGCTATCGTCGCGCGCAACCGAGGGCTGCGGCGTCGATGGCGGTGGCCGCGCCCTTCAGCGCATAGCTTTCGGAAAAAACGCGGCCCGTCGCTGCGCGGGCCCTGACCGTAAAGCCGGGGGCGCTCCGCATCGCCGCGACCAGCGCAGCGTCGGTGCGCTGGTCGGGGGACCAGGCATCGGCCCCGCCAGCGACCAGCGCAAACCTCTGGACCCCGATGGTCAGCACGACCGGCGCCCCCGCAAGCAGGGCGTGGCTCAGGCGTACCTGAACCTGGCCACGCTCACCCGATTGCGGCCAGTTCGACACCGAGGCGAAAGAACGCCATTTGCCGCCATCGGCTCTGATCGGCTGGGCAATGGCATAGCAGCGCGTTGGACGTTCATCGCGAAAAGTGCCCCATCCCTCGAACGTGCCAAGCGAAGTCCGGGCTGCGGCGGGAGAAATCAGGACAGCCAGAATCACCAGCAGCCGCCTCATGCGTGGCCGCCGCCGGTGCCGAGAATGGCGATCTGTTCGACGCCATCCGCGATGACGGCCACCGATCCTTGCGGCAGGCCGGTTGCGATCGGTGCGCCATAGGCCGGGTCGATCGGCAGGCCGGTGAGGACGCCGCGCAGCACCCGGCTTGAAATACCGTGCATGACAACCAGCCGGTCCCCGGGGTCGCTGGCAGCATCCCCAGCCCACGCTCCTACGCGGGCGGCGATCCTGCCGTAGGTCTCGCCATCGGGTGCGGGTTTCAGCAGCATGGTCATCGGATCTATGACCGGCCCGGCCTCTGCCACCACGTCGGCGTAGTATCGTCCGCCCCAACTGCCCATGCCGATTTCCATGAGCCGATCGTCAATGTGCGCTCCGTGCCAGTCCAGGTCGAGATGTTCGGCAATGATCGCCAGTGTCTGGAGCGCGCGCCCCGCCGGCGATGACCATAATGTCAGCGCGGGTGCGGCCCCCAACTGCGCACGCAGCGCCATGCCCATCGCCTCGGCATGGGCAAAGCCCGCGCGCGTCAGTGGCGTGTGCGTAATTTCACCTTGCAAGCGCCGACCCGCATTAAACACGGTCTCGCCATGCCGTGCGATCCACGTCTTTCCCTTGAGCAGGTTTCCAGCCGGTTTCATGTCAAGGTCAATTCCTTCTTTGTGGCAGATTTGCAACAAAATCTGCTGTTTATCTGAGGTTCATGCAATGAACGGCTGGCACCACTACTTAGACACCGTCCCCAGTTCGGGGACCAGTAAGGAGTTGCGTAATGCGTACCATTTTCACTGCCGCGCTGTTGGCGTCGGCATTCGTTACCCCGGCCCTTGCCCAGGGGCACGCGCCATTCACCGGACCGCACGTCGAAGTCACTGGCGGTTGGGATCGATTGACCGGTAGCAATGGCAACGGCGGCCACAATGATGGTTTCGTCTATGGTGTCGGCGCCGGATACGATGCCCAGGTCGGTGGCGTCATCCTGGGGATCGAAGGTGAAGCGACTGATTCAACCAACAAGGTTCGTGCCCGCAATGTGCTGGTAACGGGCGACAATGCGCGTGTCAGCGCGGGGCGTGACCTGTATATCGGCGGACGTATCGGCTATGCCGTAGCGCCTGCGACGCTGCTCTACGTCAAGGGCGGCTATACCAACGCACGTTTCGGTGAGCGCTATGACAATGGCGCCGGCACGATCTCGGGCGGTCACGCCAACGCCGACGGTTACCGTGTCGGTGCCGGTGTCGAGCAGAAGTTCAACGTGTTTGGCCCCGGCGGGTTCGTGAAAGCCGAGTATCGCTACTCGAACTACAAGAACCTGAATGTTGGCGATGCGAATATCGACACTGATTTCGACCGCCATCAAGTGGTTGGCAGTATCGGGGTGCGTTTCTGACACGTCGACGTCGCTGAACGGCGATTGGAGGGTCGGGGCGCTTGCCCCGGCCCTTTTTTCTGTCCATTAGTCGATCCTTGCATTTTGTTTCAGAAGACCCGGGGGTTTCAGACCGATGAAGGCGACGATCGAACGCGCGACGCTGTTGAAAAGCCTGGGCCATGTCCAGTCGGTGGTTGAGCGACGCAACACCATTCCCATCTTGTCTAACGTCCTGATCGAGGCTTTGGCAGAGGGCGGCATTCGCCTGATGGCGACCGATCTGGACCTGCAGATATTGGAAACGATCGACGCCAAGGTTGAAACTGCGGGCACCACCACGGTATCGGCGCACACGCTGTTCGAAATCGCGCGCAAGTTGCAGGAAGGGAGCGAAGTTTCGCTGAACGCCGCCGACGGCAAGATGGCGGTTAAGGCCAGCCGGTCGAACTTCAACCTGCCGACGCTCCCGCGCGACGATTTCCCGATTATCGCCGAAGGGGAGTTGCCGACCAAATTCGAACTGCCCGCAGCAACCTTGCGCCAGATCATCGACAAGACCCGCTTTGCAATCTCGACCGAAGAGACGCGGTACTATCTGAACGGTATTTTTCTGCACGTGGTCGACGACACGATGAAGGCAGCGGCCACCGATGGTCATCGCCTGGCGCGCGTGACGGTTGCCCGACCCGACGGGGCCGAAGGGATGCCCGACATCATCATTCCGCGGAAGTGCATCGCCGAATTGCGCAAACTGCTGGACGAGGTGGATGGTTCGGTCGAGGTTTCACTGTCAGCGACGAAGATTCGTTTTGTGCTGGGTCATGCCGTGCTGGTGTCCAAGCTGATCGATGGCACCTTTCCCGACTATAGCCGTGTGATCCCGACCGGTAACGACAAGATTTTGAAGATCGATCCCAAAAGCTTCATGCAGGGTGTCGATCGGGTTGCGACCATTGCGTCGGAAAAGACCCGCGCGGTGAAGATGGCGCTCGACAAGGACAAGATTACGCTTTCGGTGACGTCGCCTGAAAACGGAACGGCGGCTGAAGAAGTGCCGGGCGAATATTCCGCCAGTGGCTTTGAGATCGGCTTCAACGCGAAATATCTGATGGACATCTTGGCGCAGATCGAGGGTGATTCGGTCGAGGTGCATCTGGCGGATGCGGCTGCTCCGACGTTGTTGCGCGAGAACGACAAGGCGGCGGCGCTTTATGTGCTGATGCCGATGCGGGTTTGAAGGACTTGCCGCGAGTAAGGAAACTCGCTGCTTTCCGATCGGGCGACTAACTCCGCTGACACGACTATTGGCTGCGGATGGCCTTTGCTCGCGCGGCACCAGCGGTCTTCACGGCATCGGCCTGTGCAGCGGCCTGCGCCTCGATAATGCGGCTTTCTTTTTTCAACGCATCAGCCCGGACATCCAGCGACTGGCCCTGATAGCCACCGGCGTTATCGGCTTCGCTTGCCAACTGACCTGACTGGTTTGACATCACTTCGGCGCGCTGTGCTGCTGCGGCCTGTATTTCGTGAGCCTGTGCACTGGCGTTTGATTCGATGGCGTCGGCGGCGCGTTCCTTGGGGTCACTTGAGGTGCAGCCGGATAGCCATACGATGCTGACGATGGCTGCCGCGAAGAGTGTCGTTTTCATGATGTCGGCCCTTTAAAAGCACTCCATCCGAGAACGAAGATCGTCCCGGATGGTTGCGCTCCTCGCTTTGGGACGAGATCAATGGCTCGCCTGTTCCCCACGCACCAATCCCGATGCCGCCAGTTGGGCGTCGATCATGCCGAGCAGGCGGTCGAGCCCGGCCTGATCCTTCGCCTCCGCCCGCGCGACTAGCACATCTTGCGTGTTCGACGCGCGCAGCAGCCACCACCCATCGACGGTATTTACCCGCGCGCCATCGGTCCGGTTGATGTCCGCACCTTCGGCTTCGAGCCGGTCGAGCACCTCGTCGATAACCGCGAACTTGCGGCTCTCATCGACCTGGAACCGCATCTCGGGGGTATTGACCATCGCGGGCATGGCATCCTTCAGCGCGGTCAACGACCCGCCAAGCTGGTGGACCGCGCGGATCAGGCGGACCGCAGCATATTGGGCGTCGTCGAACCCGTAATATTCATGTGCAAAGAAAATGTGGCCGCTCATTTCCCCGGCGAGTGGGGAATGGGTTTCCTTCATCTTGGTCTTGATCAGACTGTGGCCGGTCTTCCACATCAGGGGCGTGCCACCGAGTTCGGCGATCCGGTCGTACAGCGCTTGAGACGCCTTCACATCGGCGATGATCGTCGCGCCGGGTTCGTCGATCAGGACGGGTTCAGCCAAAATGGACAGGATCTGGTCGCCCCAGACGACGCGGCCCTGCCCGTCAATTGCGCCCAATCGATCACCATCACCATCAAAAGCCAGTCCGAAGTCGAGCTTGTTGTCGGCGACGAGCTTTTTCAGATCGGCAAGGTTCTTTTCTTCGGTCGGATCCGGGTGATGATTGGGGAAGTTACCATCGATATCGGTGAAAATTGTGTGGTGTTCGCCCGGCAGCAGCTTGACCAACATCTCGATGACTTCGCCAGCGGCACCGTTCCCGGCATCCCAGCCGATACGGAAAGGCCCGCCGTCGAACTTTTCGACCAGCCGGTTCACATAATCCTCGATAATGACGTAGTTCGAGACCGAGCCCGAACCGTCCTCCCAGTCGCCGGCGTCGGCCAGCGTGGCGAGATCCTGAATGTCCGCCCCGTAAAACGGCGCATGGGCAAGCACCATCTTGAAGCCGTTATACTCGCCGGGATTGTGGCTGCCGGTTATCTGGACGCCGCCATCAACCTCCAGCGTGGCTTCCGCGTAATACAGCATCGGGGTTGGTCCAAGACCAATGCGCACAACGTCGATACCGGTCTCGGTCAGGCCACGCACCAATTCGCCTTCGAGCGACACTGAGGACAGGCGACCGTCGTAGCCGACCGCAATGCGGGTGCCGCCGTTGCGCCGGACGCGCGTGCCGAAGCCGCGACCGATGGCATAGGCGTCGGCCTCTCCCAATGTTTCGCCGACGATTCCCCGAATGTCATATTCGCGCAGGGCGGTCGGGTTGAAACTATGGGTCATGCAGGGGCCTTTCGGGAACGGATTACAGCTTCGCTATAACCAAGTCGTGACGACTTTGTTGCAGCGCATCGAGTCCTGGCGGGTCAGGGGCGGAGCATCACGTCGCGCGCCTGGTTGATCCGCGACGCCAGTTCGACGCTGCCGCCGGTATCGGGATGAACCTTTGTTATCAGTCGTCTGTGGGCTTCCAACACGGCATCGCTGCTGGCGTCGCTGGTCAGGCCAAGCAGCTTTGCCGCCTCCGACCGGTTCATTCCGCCGGGGACGGTGAGATAGCGTTTGCCGTAGTAATAGAGCGCATAAAGCATCGCGCCGAACAAGATTACCTTGATCACAGGGCAACCTGCAGGGGCTGTTCCACACCCGCGGGCAGAGCGAACCCGGAGATCATCTCGCGCAATTCCTGCCGCGCGGCGATGTGGCTGAGACCGACCGATTCGATCGCGCCGACGTCGATCAGCGTCAGACCTTTAGGAAAAAGCTCACGATAAATAACGCGTTCGCCAAGGCCGGGGATAACGCGAAATCCGACGCGCTTGGACAATTCGGTAAGCGCGGCGGCAACGCGGCGCATGTTGTGTGCCTCCAGGTGCTGGAGGCGGTTGCGCAGGACGACCCAGTCGACGGTGCCGCCATCGGCCTTGGCGCGGACCTTGCGCAAATCCCAGATCAGTTCCGCATAGAAGCTGGGCTTCTTGACGCGAAAGGTTTCGGCATCGACCTGCCCGATCAGGTCGAGGTCGACGAAACTGTCGTTGATCGGCGTCACCAGAGTGTCGGCCAGCGAGATCGCGGCGCGGGCGAGGGGATCGTCACGACCCGGTGTATCGACGATGATAAAGTCGTTGTCTTCGCTAAGGCGCGCGACTTCGTCCTCTAGTCCCTGGGGCGACAGGGCCGTCAGCACGGCGTGGCTCGGCATCGGCAACTCAAGCTGGCGACGGCGCATCGTGGCGGCACGATTGTCGAGATAGCGGACCATCGTCTTCTGGCGGACGTCGAGGTCTAGTGCAGCGACCCGGTGCCCCGCCGCCGCCAGCGCGACGGCCGCATGCACGGCGGTGGTGGATTTTCCCGTGCCACCCTTTTCATTGGCGAAAACAATTTTGTGCGCGCGTTTCATCGGTTTCAAATTACCTGACCGCCCCCGGGCTAGCTTGATTTGATACCCCGGGCTCTGCCAAGGCGTGTGTCTTCGCCATATCGGAGCGGCCCCTTTCGTGCAAACCATCCGTGACCTGGATCATCTTCGCAAGGCGCGCGCTGCGTTGACCGGCCGCGTCGCCGTCGTTCCCACGATGGGCGCGCTCCATGCGGGGCATCTGGCGCTGGTCGCGGCGGCCAAAGCGCGGGCCGATCAGGTGGTTGCAACGATTTTCGTGAACCCCACGCAGTTCGGGCCGAACGAAGACCTGGCGCGCTATCCACGACCAGAGGCTGCGGATGCAGCCATGCTGCAGGCGGCGGGGGTGGCGATCCTCTGGCACCCCGATGTGGCGACAATGTACCCAGACGGATTTTCGACGAAGGTTTCGGTGGCAGGGTTCGGCGACGTCCTGGACGGGGCGGCGCGTCCGGGCCATTTCGATGGGGTGGCGACGGTGGTTGCCAAGCTGTTCGGACAGGTCCGGCCCGATCTGGCATTCTTTGGGGAAAAGGATTGGCAGCAGCTGGCGGTGATCCGACGGATGACGATCGACCTCGATTTAGGCATCGAAATCGTCGGTGTCCCGACCGAGCGCGAGGCAGATGGGCTAGCCCGATCTTCGCGCAATGCGTATTTGTCGCACACCGAACGCGCAGCGGCACCAGCATTGCCGCAAGCGCTCTGTAGGGCGGTCACCGCGATCGAGGGTGGCGTCGATGTTGCCCAGGCTTTGACTGAAGCGCGCGCTGATATCACCCAAGCGGGGTTCGGCGTTGATTACGTCGCGTTGATCGACGACCAACTGTTACCCATGGCAAGCCTTTCCGCCGACGGTCGGATCGTGGCCGCCGCTCGCATCGGCACGACCCGGCTGATCGATAATCTCGCGGTTTCCCTGAACCCTGCGAGACGCTGAAGTTCTACTTTCTGCGCCGTTAACCATTTGTTGAAACCATTTGCGCAAGGTGGGCCATCGACACTCGGTCGAGGGGGGTGGCCGGATGGCACATAGTTTAAAGAGCGCGGCGTTTCTGCTGGAAAGCCGCATGACCGACGCAGCAGCGGGCGATGTCCGCGCACTTTACGAACTCGGCATTGCCTATTCATCGGGATCGGGTGGCATCAGTGTGGACCTGATCCAGGCGCATAAATGGTTCAATCTGGCGGCGGTGTCGGGCAACGAGCGCGCGCAGGAATGCCGCGCGGAGATCGCTGATGACATGACGGCGCGTGAAATCGCCGAAGCCCAGCGGCAGGCTCGGGCCTGGCTGGGTGCCACGACACGGCGGGCGGCCTAGCCTTTCCTGAAGGGCGTCATCGTTTCGAGGAACGCCGCATTACCTGCTACCGCGCGACGTTCGCGGTCGAGAAATTCGGATATGGCCGCGCGAAATCCGGGATTTGGAATATAGTGCGCCGACCATGTCGCAACCGGACCATAGCCGCGGGCGAGCTTGTGTTCGCCCTGCGCTCCGGCTTCGACGCGCGACAGGCCGCGCAATATGGCGGCGTCGATCGCCTGATAATAGCAAAGTTCGAAATGGAGGCACGGCACGTCTTCCGAACAGCCCCAGTAGCGCCCGTATAGCGTGTCCGCGCCGATGATGTTGAGCGCGCCCGCAATCGGCCGGCCATCGCGCAGGGCCAGCATCAGCAACACCTTGTCACCCATGGTCTGACCCAGCAGCGTAAAGAAGCTGCGCGTGAGATACGGCGTCCCCCACTTGCGCGCGCCGGTGTCCTGATAGAATTGCCAGAATGAATCCCAATGCGCTTCGGTGATTTCCGCGCCGGTCAGGTGGGCAATTTCCAGCCCCTCGACCGCTGCTGCCCGTTCCTTGCGGATCGCCTTGCGCTTGCGGGATGTGAGCGCGGCAAGGAAGTCATCAAAACTGGCGTAACCGTTATTGGTCCAGTGAAACTGCGTGCCTTCCCGTATCAGCCAACCGGCGTCACGGAAAACGTCGAGCTGGTCCTCATCGACGAAGTTGGCGTGGGCGGACGACAGGTTATTGTTGTCTACCAGCACCTCCGCAGCGGCGATCAGTGCGGGGGCGAGGGCAGCGTCGCGCGCCAGCAGGCGGGGGCCGGGGACCGGTGAAAAGGGCACCGCGATCAGCAGTTTGGGATAATAATTACCACCCGCCCGTTCCCAGGCATCGGCCCATGCGTGGTCAAAGATATATTCGCCCTGACTATGGCTTTTAGCATAGGCAGGCAGCACTCCGGCCAGCGTTCCGTCAGTCGCATCGATGGCGATGGGCACAGGTTGCCAACCGGTCCCGGCGACCGCGCTGCCCGATTTTTCAAGCGCGCTGAGGAAGGCATGGCTGACAAAGGGGTTGGCGTCACCCGCACAGGCATCCCATTGGACGGCGTCGAACGCGGCAATTCCATTGCCGATGCGCGCCGTCACCGCGCCAGCTTCGGGTTGGTCACTGTTGCCTTCGCTCACGCAATCTTCTCGTAGATCGCCTCGTCAGCATAGGCGAAGGCGGCTTGTTCGCTGGCGGCGTCGCGCACGGTCCAGGTCAGGAGGGCGATCCCGCGACCGCGCGCGTTCGCCGCAAAGCGTGAAGGCAGGTCGCGGACATCGTACGCCAGAAAGTCGGGTTTTCCACGCGCCATGGACGCCCAACGCCGGAACCAGCCCTTTATCCGCTCCTTGCGCGTGGTTTCGCCCCGTTCGGTGACCACCAGACCCCGGACGACGCGCGGCGCATTCTGACCGAACCAGTGGGCGACCTGCGGATTGAACGACATGACCGCTGCTGCCCCGCGATACCCCTCAAGCGCGCGGTGGACCGACAGGCACAGCGCGGCAACATGGCGCTCCTTCGTCTTCACCTCGATCAGGACGGGAACACGGCCACCGATAATCTTCAGGATTTCGGGAAGGCGCGGGATACACTCGTCGGTGCCGGCCAGCTTGATTGCGTCCAGTTCGGACGCGGACCGCGACCCGAACGCACCCCGCGCCGCCGTCAGCCGTTCCAGTTCAGCATCGTGGAACACAAATGCTTCCCCACCCGAGGCAGCCTGCACATCGAGTTCGATGCCGTGGCCCAGCACGATGGCCGCACGAAATGCCGCTCGACTGTTTTCGACGCATAGAGTGTTGTGCAAACCGCGATGCGCAAACGGTTGCGTCTTCAGGAATGCAATGCGCTGCGGGTGCGGCGCGGGTGCGATCAGCCGCTCAAGCGGGGCGAACAGCGACGATCGCATCGATTTCCACCATGGCGCCGAGCGGTAGCACCGGGACACCGACCGCGGCGCGAGCATGACGGCCCGCATCGCCGAACAGTTCGACCATCAGCGAAGATGCGCCATCGGCAACCTTTGCCTGGTCGGTGAACCGCGAGTCGCTGTTGACGAACACGCCGAGTTTCACGATCCGCTCGACGCGATCGAGCGACCCAAGCGCCTTTTTGATCTGGGCAACAAGCATGATGCCACAGGCTTCGGCGGCCTGCTTGCCCGCTGCCACATCACGGTCTTCACCGAGCCGTCCGGTCATAACCGCGCCGTCGAGAAAGGGCAGTTGACCCGAAACGTAGAGAAACCCGGCGACTTCGACCGCGGGGACATAGTCAGCGACCGGGGCCGCAGGGGTTGGCAGCTTAAGGCCGCGCTTGGCGAGGATGGCGTCGATCGTATCTTTCATGGTGACAGCCAAAGCGTGCGCGGGCGGCGCGGTCAAGCGGCTTCGAGCGGCACGCCCGAAAATCGCGCCTGGATCCACGCCAGCGCGTCGTCCCAATGATCGATCCGGGCATGGGCGGCGGCAGCGGGCGGCGTTGCCTCCGCGACCATTGGTTCGGCAATCATATGCAGGCGAAAGACTTCGGGCGCATGGCGCGCGACCGACTCATGATGCTGCGGCAGGTCGTCGACAAACACGGTGACCGAGGGTTGAAACTCGGTGATGAGTTTTGCCACAGGATCGCCCTTGCCCCCCTGGTTGGTGACCACGCGGTGCCAGATGCCGTGGGTGCCAAGCTGTTCGGCGCGCGCCTCGTTGAATTGATCGGTCAGGTTGGTAAGAATCACGATGTCGGCGACTTCGGCAATTGCGGCCAATGCCTCTCGCGCGCCGGGCACCAATGTCTGCCTGCTCATCTCTGTCTTGAAAAAGCCGTCTAGTAGCGGCCAGACTTCAGGACCGGACAGTGCGGTGCCGGTCGTGCGATGTTTCAGCGCGTTCGAAAAGTCGCCGCCAACGGGAGCGAAGTCGATGTCATGCGCTTCGTCCAGCCAGTCGCCGAAGTGGCTGACCATGTGCAGCAGGACTTCGTCGCAGTCGGTGATCAGGAGGGGGCGGGTCATTGGGCAAGCCTTTCGCGCGCCAGGACCAGCGCGACGGGGGGAACATCGAGCATTTTGGCACAGGCAATAAGATCGGGTTCATGCCCTGCCAGATAACCGAGTACCGCTTCCATCAAGGCCGGGTCGGTCACGCGCGAGCGAATTCCGTCGGCATCGAGGCCCGTCAGCGCCAGCAGGCGATCGGCGCGCTCCTCGTCCTGTAAAATCCAGACCAGCGCCGAAAGCGCCAGGTCCATTGCGTTATTTGTCTGTTCCGCGCTCATCGCCTAAGTCGGTTCCAGTTTGTTGGGCCAGTTTGATCGGGGTTAGTTAGCGCGTGGCAAAAAGGGTGCTCGTTGTCGAGGATAACGAACTGAACCTGCGGTTATTCTGCGACCTGCTGCGGGCGCATGACTATGAGACCGAGGGATTGCGCGACGGGCGAGAGGCGTTGGACCGCGCTCGCGCCTTCATGCCCCACCTGATCGTCATGGATATCCAGATGCCGCACGTCACCGGCCTTGAACTGACCGAGGCGATTCGCGCCGACGAGACATTGCGTACGATACCGATCATGGCCGTCACCGCCTATGCCGGAAAAGCTGACGAAGACCGGATTCGCGCAGCCGGAGCCGACGCCTATGTATCCAAGCCTATTTCGCTGATGCGCTTTATCGAAACGGTAGAGGGGCTGGCAAATCGTCCACCGACGCCAGCCTGAAGGTTGCAAGATTACTTGATCTTGGCTTCCTTGAACTCGACATGCTTGCGGACGACTGGGTCGTATTTGCGGAACGACAGCTTTTCCGTCGTGTTCAGGCTGCGCGGGTTCTTTTTCGTCGTGTAGTAAAAGCCGGTGTCGGCCGTGCTGACGAGCTTTACTTTAATGGTAGTCGGCTTTGCCACGGCTGAAGCACTTTCGATTCTGGTGTCTGCAAGGAAAGGCGGGCCAATGGCGGTCGGGCGGCAAAAAGTCAAGCAATCGCCGCGCTTGTGCCCCGCTCTGCGTTAACCTCTTCTTCACCATAAGGGGCGCAGTCTGCAATTACGGGGACAAAAGGGACGATCTCATGGGTATGGGCGCCGACGCCAGGCTGGTCGTAAAGGCCGAATTGAGCAACCGCATCGACCGGCTGGCAATGGAATTGCCGCACATGACCGCCAGCTCGCTAGCGTTCGCGGTCGACGACATCCGCCGCACTGCTTATAACCACGACCTCAGGCCGCTGGCCGAACTTGCCCGTGGACTGGAGAACGCAATTTCCGAATCGAGTGGTGCGACGATGGTCCTGCCGTTCCTTGAAGCGATGAGCGATGCGGTAACGTGTGAAAGCATCGATCCCGCGGTCGCCGCCAGCTTCCTTGCCTCGGTGGGGCTTCGCCTGCACGGTTGATCCGTGAACGCACTTATTCCCGCATTCGTCGCTGTGCTGCTGGCCGAGATCGGCGGCGGCCTGATCATTTTCGGTCGAGAGCGCCGTCTTGTCGCGGCGTTCATCATGCTCTTGCTGATCGTGCTGGCGGTGATCACCGGTTCTATGATCGGAGCATTGCTCATCGTCCCGGCGCGAACGCTGATGCTCGGCCTCGCACTGGTGTTTGCGGCAACGGCGCAATTCGGTCGTGGCAGGTCGGGTGGAGATACTTCGACGCTGTTGGCCAGCGCCCTGACGCTGTATCGGTCACCATCCCCCTTTCTGGCCTTCGCCTTTACCGCGTGGATGGGTGCGCCGATCGGAGCGGGTGCGGGCTCCATGGCCGCCCTGGTAGTGGCCGCGGGCATCGGCACCGTCGCGCCGTCGATGCCGCGAGGCGCGCGCGTCGGTGCAGGCACAATTCTGGGCCTGGCCGGTATTTTTGCCATGCTTAGCGGATTGCGCGTTCTGTAGGGCCCGCCCAAATAGAAATCGACGATCGCGAAGGAGCTTTTTGTCCTGCAAATGGTTATGCAGCCGAAACATATCACACAGGGATCATCCGAGATGGCAAAAGCACCAAAAGCAAAACTGAAGACCCCGACCGACCTGCCGACCAATGCGGTCGCCACGGTGGCCGACGCGCTGAATGGTATATTGGCCGACAGCTTCGCCCTCTATTTCAAGACCAAGAATTTCCACTGGCATGTGTCGGGCCCGCACTTCCGCGACTATCACTTGCTTTTCGACGAGCAGGCCGCACAGATTTTCGCGACGACTGACCTGATTGCCGAGCGCGTTCGCAAGACTGGCAACACGACGCTGCGGTCGATCGGCGATATTGGGCGTCATCAAACTTCGAAGGACAATGATCTGGATTTCGTGTCGCCTGCCAATATGCTGGCCGAATTGCGCGACGACAATCTGAAGCTGGTTGAGGCGCTTCGTGTTGCCAAGGACTTGGCCGACGATGCCAAGGACAATGCGACGTCGGCGGTGATCGACAATTGGACCGACGAGGCCGAGCAGCGCGCGTGGTTCCTGTTCGAGGCCGCGCAGAACGTCTAATATGATATGCGTGCCTTTGCCGATCTTCTCGACCGCCTGATTTATACGCGGAGTCGTAACACCAAGTTGCGGCTGATCGGTGATTACCTGCGGACGACGCCCGATCCCGACCGGGGTTGGGCGCTCGCCGCGCTTACCGGGGAGCTCGACCTG
The DNA here is from genome assembly GCF_025353885.1 of Sphingomonas sp. Lineage (GTDB taxonomy): Bacteria > Pseudomonadota > Alphaproteobacteria > Sphingomonadales > Sphingomonadaceae > Sphingomonas_O. Next base: position 41,969 of record NZ_JANXNX010000082.1, read on the forward strand.
CCGGGCGTCAAGCCGGCGGTCGTGCGCGCTTTGATTGAGGAGCGTGTGGACCCCCTGCTGTTTCGGATGAGCCGGGACTATGTGGGCGATACGGCGGAGACGGTGGCGTTGCTATGGCCCGCGCGTGGCGAGCCGGACGCCAGCGTGAAGCTCGGCTTCGTCATCGACCGGTTGCTTTCGCTTGGGCGGGTGGACGCACCTGCTGCTCTGGCGGCGATGCTCGACGTTTTGGATTCGGACGAGCGGTTCGCTTTGCTGAAACTGGCGATGGGCGGGTTGCGGGCGGGGGTTTCCTCGCGACTGGCAAAGACCGCCTTGGCACAGGCCTTCGATCTCGACGTCGATGCGGTCGAAGAGGTCTGGCATGGGATTGCGCCGCCCTACACCCCGATCTTTGATTGGGCCGACGGCAAGATCGCGCAGCCGACCGCGCTCGACACGCCGGTGTTCCGTCCGTTCATGCTTGCGCACCCCCTTGAAGACGCGCGGGTCGACCTGGCCGATTATGCAGCGGAGTGGAAATGGGACGGCATCCGCGTCCAGATCGTGCGCGCCGGGGGGCAGGTGCGACTATATAGCCGGGGTGGTGACGATATCACCGGCAGCTTTCCCGACGTCGCCGATGCGGTGACGGTCGATGGCGCGTTTGACGGGGAATTGCTGGTGCGCGGCGAGGTGCAGGGCGGCGAGGCGGCAAGTTTCAATGCGCTTCAGCAGCGGTTGGGGCGCAAGACCGTGTCGCCGAAGATGCGGACCGAATATCCGGCGTTCGTGCGGCTGTATGATATAATGTTTGACGGACCGGAGGATTTGCGCGGTCTGTCATGGACTGAGCGTCGGGCGCGACTGGAGATGGCCTTACCCCGCTTCGACCCTGAACGTTTCGATATTTCAGCGGTGATCGAGGCCCGCGATTTCGACGCGCTGGAGGAAATACGCGCGGGGGCTCGCGATGCGGCGATCGAGGGTGTCATGCTCAAACGGCGCGATAGTATCTACACCGGCGGGCGGCGGGCAGGCCTTTGGTACAAATGGAAACGCGACCCCCTGACCGCCGATTGCGTGATGATGTATGCCCAGCGCGGCAACGGGAAACGGTCTTCCTTCTATTCGGATTATACGTTTGGATGCTGGACCGAGGAGGGCGAGTTGCTGCCGGTGGGCAAGGCCTATTCCGGGTTCACCGATGAGGAACTGAAAGGGTTGGACCGATTTGTTCGTCAGCATACGCTGAACCGGTTCGGGCCGGTGCGCGAGGTTGAAAAGACGCTGGTGCTGGAGGTTGCGTTCGATTCGATTCACGAATCGAAGCGGCACAAGTCGGGCATCGCAATGCGGTTTCCACGTATTTCGCGGATACGAACGGACAAGCCTGCCGCTGAGGCCGATATGATTGCGACGTTGAAGCGGATGATTGCCTGACCCGCGTTCCTGCAAGTCAGGCCAATCGAATTACCGTCCGCCGGTACGCTTTACCGCGGACTTGTGCGCGCCGACGCCGCCGGGACGACGTGGGAAGTGACGGCGAGTATCGTCTGAACGCGGCGCATCGCTGCGCGTGCCGCCGCGACCGTTTGGTGCATTGCGCACGATCACCGGTTTAGGCAGCTTCGAGCGCAATTCGTCGAATTCAGGCGGCAGAGGCGTTGGCGTCAACGGAACCCCGGTCAGACGCTCGATGCTCTTCAACCAGCCCTTTTCCTCGCCATCGACAAAGCTGACGGCGATGCCGCTGGCTCCGGCGCGGGCGGTACGGCCGATCCGGTGGACGTATTGTTCGGCGACGTTTGGTAGGTCGAAGTTGAACACATGGCTGACACCAGAAACGTCGATGCCGCGCGCAGCGATGTCGGTGGCAATCAGAATCTTGATGTCACCCTTTTTGAACGCGTCGAGCGCGTCCATGCGGGCGTTTTGCGATTTGTTGCCGTGGATCGCTGCCGAACGAATGCCCGCGGCGGCCAGGAACTTCACGATCTTGTCGGCACCATGCTTGGTGCGGCTGAACACCAGCGCGCGGTCGATCGGCTCGTTCTGGATAACGATCGTCAGCAGCGCCATCTTTTCGGCAGCGTTTACAAAGGTCACATACTGGTCCACGCGCTCTGCCGTCGACGACACGGGAGCCACCGAAACCTTGACAGGGTCGGTCAGGAAACGATCACCGAGTTCGGAAATCGACTTTGGCATCGTGGCCGAGAAGAACAGCGACTGGCGCTGCTTGGGCAACAGACGGTCAATCTGCTTCAACGCGTGGATGAACCCAAGGTCGAGCATCTGGTCGGCTTCATCGAGGACGAAGATTTCGACGTGACGCAGGTTCAGCGCACGCTGTTCGATAAGGTCGATCAGACGGCCCGGCGTGGCGACAAGGATGTCGAGGCCCTGTCCGCACATCTTGATCTGGCGACCGATCGGCATGCCGCCGAACACAACGCCGACGGCAAGGTTCATGCCCTTGCCATAGTCGGTGAACGACTGGGCGATCTGGGCGGCCAACTCGCGGGTCGGTGACAGGACGAGCATCCGGCAGGCCCCTGGCATGCGCTTGTTGCCAGAGGCAGCCAAGCGCATCAGCGAGGGCAGCGCGAATGCCGCGGTCTTGCCGGTGCCGGTCTGCGCGATGCCGCACAGGTCGCGGCCTTCAAGCAATTTCGGAATAGCCTGCGCTTGGATCGGCGTTGGCGTATCATATCCCTTGGCCGAAAGGGCGTCGAGAATCTGCGGCGAAAGGCCGAGATCGGAAAACTTGGTCATGGGTAACTTTCAAATATTGCCAGGCCCGCGCACACGAAAACGGCGCGCTGGACAAGCGGGAGGTTGTGACAACCCGCGTGAAAGGGGAAGCCGATTGGCTGAGAGCGTCAAGGGGTCGAGCCTGTCCGAACAAACGGAAATTCACGCTGGCCGACCTGCGAAAACGGGTGTCGCTTCGCTGCGCTGCGGCAGGATATGGCAGGTAAGTCGCATAAATGCAACCTTCGCCTTGATCGAGGCGTTCTGGCGGCCCACATACTTCCTATGCTCATTGAAACCGAAACGACTCCGAACCCCTCGACCCTGAAATTTCTACCGGGTCGCGCCGTGATGGAGGGTGGCACGCGGGACTTTGCGACGCCGGAGGAAGCCGATGCTTCGCCGCTGGCGGAAGCGCTGTTCGCGCTGGGCGATGTCGAGGGCGTGTTTTTCGGACGTGACTTCGTGTCGGTCACCGCGGGCCCCGGAAGCAACTGGAGCAACCTGAAACCCGACGTGCTGTCCATCCTGCTCGATCATTTCAGCGGGGGCATGCCGCTCTTCAGGCCCGCCCCTGCCGGGGGATCGGCGGCAGAAGTATCGGTGGACGACCCGGCCGACGCCGACATTATCGACCAGATCAAGGACTTGATCGAAACGCGCGTCCGACCGGCCGTCGCAAACGATGGTGGCGACATCATCTACCAGAGTTTCAACAAGGGTAATGTCTATCTGAAGATGCAAGGGGCCTGTGCCGGGTGCCCCTCGTCGACGGCGACGTTGAAACAAGGTATCGAATCGCTGCTGAAACACTATGTGCCCGAGGTGACCGGGGTTTTCGCGGTCTGACACAAAGGACCGGACGACATGGCTGCACCGCTTGACGATCTCGCGCTCGATCAACTGTTTCGGACCGCGCGCAGTTACAACGGCTATACCGATAAACCCGTCAGCCACGACCAGATGGATGCCATCTGGGAACTGATGAAGTTTGGGCCAACGTCGGCCAACATGCTGCCCGCGCGCTTGATTTGGGTCAAAAGCCCGGCGGCCAAGGAAAAGCTGGCCGGTGCCGCCAGTGCTGCGAACAAGGCCAAAATCATGAGCGCGCCCGTCACGGTCATCGTGGGCATGGACATGGAATTCTATGAGCAGCTCCCCGAACTGTTCCCGCCTGCCGATGCCCGCAGCTGGTTCGTAGGCAACGATGCCTTGATCGAACTCAGCGCGATCCGCAATTCGTCGTTGCAGGGTGCTTATCTGATCCTGGCAGCCCGTGCTCTTGGCCTCGATACTGGGCCGATGTCGGGCTTTGACAACGCTGCCGTTGATGCCGAGTTTTTCGCGGGCACGTCAATCAAGTCGAATTTTATCACGACGGTCGGGTATGGCGAGCCGTCCAGTGTCTTTGGCCGTTTGCCGCGACCCGCCTTCGACCGGTTCAATTCCATCAGGTGAGTGTTTTGGTCATCGAAACGGCGACGCGGGCATGTTCGGTCGCATTGCTGAAGGATGGCGCAGTCGTCGCCTCCTTCACTGAGAATGTCGGGCGCGGTCATGCCGAACGGCTGCTACCGCTGATCGCGGCGTTGCCGGGGGGAGGGCGCGCCGCGGCGATCCTGGTGGACTGCGGTCCGGGCAGCTTTACCGGTATTCGCGTCGGCGTCGCTGCGGCACGCGGACTTGGGTTAGGCTGGGGTGTGCCGGTGACCGGCTATTCATCGCTGGCATTGCTGGCGGCGGGGCATTTTGCCGACTGTCGCGGTTCCGACCTGTCGGTGACCGTCGCGATCAGCGCCGGACATGGCCAGTTGTTCGTTCAGTCATTCGAAGGAAATCCGGTCAGAAGCGTCACTCCGCTGCGTTCGATTACGCCAGGCGAGGCGGCGATTGTCGCCGGTTCGGTGATCGTCGGCGATGCCGCAAGGGCGATCGTTGACGATCGTGGTAGTGGAGAGGCGTTCGAGCGGACGCCCGATGCAGGCAATGCGCGATTGTTGCCGGTCGTGCTGGCGTCGTTGCCCCCCACCCCGATCTACGGTCGCGATGCTGATGCCAAACCCATGGTGCCGCGGGCCCCGGCGGGATGATCGATACCGCGTTCGTCGAGGGATCGGCCACGGATTTGCCCGAAGTGATGGCGGTCATGACAGCCGCGTTCGATCCAGCTTTTGGTGAGGCATGGACGTCCAGCCAGTGCCTGGCGCTGATGACCATGCCCGGAACCCGCCTAGTCCTGGCGCGGTTTGATCGGGTGCTTGGCTTTGCGCTTTCGCGGACCATCGTCGGCGAGTGTGAGTTGATGATGCTCGGCGTGGATCCGGCGGCGCAACGGCAAGGGTTGGGCAAGGGGTTGCTCAACACTGTAATAACGACGGCGATGAGGGAAAACGCGACCGCAGTATTTCTGGAGGTGCGTGCCGCAAACCCGGCAATTGCATTGTATAGCTATTCAGGATTTGAAAAAGTCGGCGTTCGCGCGCGCTATTATCGTGGTAGTGCGGGCCAGGTCTTCGACGCTGAAACGTATCGCCGGATGCTGCGTTAAAATTGGACCTTTAACAAAACAAATATAAGTCTAGATCATGAATATCGGTAAACGCCAAGAGTTAGCGCGTCGCGCGCAAAACCAGACGAAATGGAATATAATATGAGTGAAATGTCGGAACTGCAGGAAACGTTCATCACATTGACCGCCGACATCGTCGCGGCGCATGTGAGCAACAACAGCGTTTCGGTAAACGATCTGCCTGCGCTCATTGCCAATGTTCACGGCGCGCTGAGCAAATTGGATCAGCCTGCTGCTGCCCCGGTCGTCAAACAGGAACCTGCGGTTTCGATTCGCACGTCGATCAAGCCGGACTATGTTGTGTGCCTTGAGGATGGCAAGAAGTTGAAGATGCTCAAGCGCCACCTGATGACGCATTACCAAATGACGCCGGACCAGTATCGCACCAAATGGGGCCTGCCTGCCGATTACCCCATGGTGGCGCCGAATTACGCCGAGCAGCGGCGCACGCTTGCCAAGAAAATCGGGCTCGGCACGAAGCGTCGTAAACCACCGGCTCGCTGAATTTTTTTGCGGTGACGTTGGCGTTGGGCTAGCGTCACCGCGATGCAACGTAGAATCGATATTGAAGCGCTGTGCGCTGAAAAAGGACTTCGGATTACCGAACAGCGGCGGGTCATAGCACGCGTTCTGTCGGAGGCCGAGGATCATCCCGATGTGGAACTGCTCCATTCGCGCGCTGCGGCCATCGACAAGGGCATTTCGATTGCTACGGTTTATCGGACTGTACGACTTTTCGAAGAAGCCGGTATCCTTGAACGGCACGATTTCGGCGACGGACGTTCGCGTTACGAGGCCGCTGCCGAAGCGCATCATGATCATCTGATCGACGTCGAAACCGGCAAGGTGATCGAATTTGTCGATCCCGAACTGGAAGCCCTGCAAAAGGTGATTGCCGAAAAACTGGGTTTCCGCCTGGTCGATCATCGGATGGAGCTTTACGGGGTCGCGCTTGATCGCAAGGCCTGACCGGGCCGGGACCGCCCGTCTGGCGCTCCGACTTGCAATGCTCGCGATTGCCTTGGGTGTGGCGCTGCCGTTGCACCTTGCGGTCCGCTTTCTTCGGCTGCCATCCACCGTGCCGCGGCTTTTCCTGGCACGCGTTGCGCGGATTTGCGGTGCGGTCGTGTCGGTTCATGGCAAAGCGCTGACCAAAGATGTTTTCTTCATATCAAACCACATCAGCTGGCTCGATATCCCGGTTTTGGCCGGGCAGACCGGTGCGGCGTTCATTGCGCAGGCGCCGATGGCGGACTGGCCGCTGATTGGATGGCTCGCAAAGTTGAACCGGACCGTCTTCGTATCGCGGACTGACCGGCTAACCGTGAGCCAGCAGATCGCGACGCTGCGCGATGCGCTCGATCATCGGCAGCCGGTCGTTTTGTTTCCGGAAGGGACGACAACCGATGGTCAGAGCCTGTTGCCCTTCAAGCCGTCCCTGTTCGAAGTGGTTATGCGCCCATCACGAAAGCTGTTGGTGCAGCCGGTGTTGCTGAACTATGGGTCGGCGGCGACCGATATTGCCTGGATTGGCGAGGAAGGGGCGGGCGAGAATGCCGTTCGATTGCTGCGGAGGCGGGGCAAGTTTCCGGTCCGCGTCGAATTGCTCGATCCGGTTGACCCGAACGCCTTTCCCGATCGCAAGGCACTGACCGCCGAAATACGAAAACGCATGACCAAGGCGCTCTCCGCTTCCTTGGGCGGCGTTGCGATTGTATAGCCGCCCAATCTTGACTCGCCCGCACCCCAAATCATTCCATATCAAGTCGTTCGGCTGCCAGATGAATGTCTATGACGGCGACCGCATGGGCGAGTTGCTGACGAGCGAAGGCATGGTCGCGGTCGGGTCCGACGATGCCGACCTCGTCGTGCTGAATACCTGTCACATTCGCGAGCGGGCGGTGCACCGCGTGTATTCGGAAATCGGCACGCTGAAGCGCGAAGATGGCACGCGGCCGATGATCGCGGTCGCGGGTTGTGTCGCGCAGGCCGAGGGGGCTGAGGTCGCCAAACGGGCGCGCGACGTCGATGTCGTGGTCGGACCGCAGGCGTATCACCGGTTGCCCGAACTGGTGGCGGCGGCGCGCGGCGGCAAGGCGGTGATCGATACAGAAATGCCCGCGCTGTCGAAATTCGGTGCACTGCCGGCGCGGACGAAGGGTCAGCGGACATCGGCGTTCCTGACGGTTCAGGAAGGGTGCGACAAGTTCTGCACCTATTGCGTCGTGCCATACACGCGCGGGGCCGAAGTCTCGCGCTCGTTCGATGCGATCATGGATGAAGCACGGGCGCTGATCGATGGTGGAGCGCGCGAAATCACGTTGCTCGGGCAGAATGTGAATGCCTGGGGGCACGATGGCGTCGGTCTGGATGGGCTGGCAATCGCGCTCGACAAACTGCCCGGGCTCTCGCGCATCCGCTATATGACGAGCCATCCGAACGACATGACGCAGGGGCTGATCGATGCGCACCGCGACGTCGAAAAACTGATGCCGTTCCTGCATCTGCCGGTGCAGTCGGGTAGCGACCGAATCCTGAAAGCAATGAACCGCAGTCATTCGCACGACAGTTATCTGCGGCTGCTGGACCGGGTCCGGATCGCCCGGCCCGACATCGCGCTGTCGGGTGATTTCATTGTCGGTTTCCCCGGGGAGACCGATGCGGATTTCGAAGACACGCTGACACTTGTGGCCGAGGTCGGCTATGCGCAGGCGTTCAGCTTTACTTATTCGCCGCGGCCCGGAACGCCCGCCGCGACGATGGGTGCGCAGATCCCGAAAGCAGTGATGGACGAACGGCTCCAGCGGTTGCAGGCTGTCATCAACGAGCAACAACACGCGTTCAACATTGCTTCCATCGGCACCCGGACAACCATCTTGATCGAACGGGCGGGCAAGCTGCCGGGGCAGATGTTGGGTAAATCGCCCTGGCTGCAGTCGGTTCATGTCGTTCATCCCGAACTGACCGCTGGCGATTTGATAGAGGTCGACATTGTAGCGGCCGGCCCTAATTCTGTTACCGGAACTTCACCCGACACAAGAAAGGCGGCCTGAATGTCGCGTAAGCCCGTTCCCGCAAAAGCTGGAGACCGTTCGCGACTGGAAGTGATGTTCGATAAACCGCAACTGCTGGGGCGGGTGTTCGGGGAATATGACCAGAACCTGGTCGCGATCGAGAACAAGCTGGGCGTTTATATCGCGGCACGGGGCAATAAATTACAGATCGAGGGCGAGGCATCGGCCATCGCGCGCGCTCGTGATGTGCTGACCGGTCTGTATAACCGGATCGTGCAGGGGCAGGACATCGACAGCGGCGCGGTCGAGGCGGTGATTGCCATGTCGTCCGAACCGACGCTGGACGGCATCATCCGCCACGACGTATCCGAATCGCCGACGGTGATGATCCGCACGCGCAAGAAAACCATCGTGCCGCGCTCGGCGATGCAGATCCGCTACATGGAAGCGCTGGTCAAGCACGACATCATCTTTGCCCTGGGGCCAGCCGGTACGGGCAAGACCTACCTCGCCGTCGCGCAGGCGGTGTCGCAGTTGATCACCGGTTCGGTCGACCGGCTGATCCTGTCGCGGCCGGCGGTCGAAGCGGGTGAGCGTTTGGGATTCCTGCCCGGCGACATGAAGGAAAAGGTCGATCCCTACCTGCGCCCGTTGTACGATGCGCTATACGATTGCCTGCCCGCCGAACAGGTCGAGCGGCGGATTGCCAGTGGCGAGATCGAGATCGCGCCGATCGCGTTCATGCGCGGGCGGACGCTGGCGGGATCGTTCATCATCCTGGACGAGGCGCAGAACACGACGCCGTCGCAGATGAAGATGTTCCTGACCCGCTTTGGCGAGAACAGCCGGATGGTGGTCTGCGGCGATCCCAAGCAGATCGATCTGCCCGACATCACCAAGTCCGGCCTCGCCGATGCCGTCGCCAAGCTGGAGGGGGTCGAGGGCATCGCGACGGTGCGTTTCGGCGTTGCCGATGTGGTCCGGCATCCGATCGTCGGCCGGATTGTCCAGGCCTATGAAGGTCCGGACGCCTAGGCGATGATGTTGGTAGAGCATCTTGTTGAGCCCCCCTGGCCCGATCATGACTGGCAGACGCTGGGCGAGCGCGCCGTTGCGGCAGCGCTGGCCGCCAGCCCGCAGGCCGACCTAGCCAAGACGTCGGCGACGGTGGAAATCTCGGTACGGCTGACGTCCGATGACGCGGTGCACACCCTCAACCGGCAGTATCGCCAGCAGGACAAGCCGACCAACGTCCTGTCATTCCCGATGGTGCAACCCGACCTGATCGAGACGCTGGGCAATACCGACGATGGGGAGATATTGCTGGGCGACATCGTCCTGGCCCATGATGTCTGCGCGCGCGAGGCGGCGGCGCGCGGGGTTGCGCTGGCGGACCACGCAACGCATCTGATTGTGCATGGCGTCCTGCATTTGCTAGGCCATGACCATATGGGCGATGCGCAGGCAGAGGCCATGGAAACGATCGAGCAGGCCGCGATGGCTGCGCTCGGGCTGCACGACCCTTATCCGATCGAGGACTGACAACCCGCAATGAAAGAAGGTGATAGTAGAACCGTCCGACCGCCCGAAAACGGTCGCTTTTTCAGCGGGTTGCGGGCAATGCTGTTCGGCGAGCATGCGGAGCCGACTCTGCGTGACCAGATCGAGGAAGCGATCGCCGACCATGAGGACGATCCCGAGCCGACCTCGGCGGGGGATTTGTCGCCGGTCGAGCGCCAGATGGTCCGTAACCTGCTCCACTTCGGTGAGCGCACCGTGGACGATGTCGCCGTCCCGCGATCCGACATCATCGCCATCCCCGACACGACCAATTTCGCCGAACTGGTCGCTTGTTTTGCCGACGCCGGTCACAGCCGCCTGCCGGTCTATCGCGCCAGCCTGGACAGCATCATCGGCATGATTCATATCAAGGACGTCTTTGCGATCCTGGCGCACGAGGGGCCGCGCCCTGACACGATCGCCGACCTGATCCGTCAGCCGCTGTATGTCCCGCAGTCGATGGGCGTGCTCGACATGCTTGCCGAAATGCGGTTGCAACGCGTCCATCTGGCCATCGTCATCGACGAATATTCGGGAACCGAGGGACTGGTGACGATCGAGGATCTGGTCGAGGAGATCGTCGGCGATATCGAGGATGAGCATGACGACGCCCCCGAGGCATTGATCGTCGCGCTGGACGATGGCCTGTGGGAGGCCGACGCCCGCGCCGAGCTGGAGGATATCGCCGCCGCCATCGACCCCCGATTGGGAGAAGTCGACGGCGATGTCGATACCATCGGCGGCTTGGCGTTCGTACTGGCGGGGCATGTTCCCCAACCGGGCGAATGCCTGACCCACGCCAGCGGCTGGCGCATCGAAATCACCGAGGGCGATACCCGCCGCGCGACCCGCGTGCGCCTGCATCCGCCGGTGATCGGTGATGACGACGCGCCCACTGGCAAGTAGTGCTGCCAGTCACCATAAAGAGGGGTATGACAATTCGCCGCCGCATCCTGATCATTATCGTCGTCCTGATCGCCATCATCGCCGGCGTGATCTTTTACCTCACGCGCGGCGACACCGCCCAATTGAGTGCGGATGCGGTGTCCGGCACCCGGCCACGGATCACCAGTCCGCGGGTTCAGCAATTCCCGACCATCGATGTCGCCGATGTGGTCGGATGGCAGGGCGCGGCAAAGCCCGTCGCTGCGGCGGGATTGTCGGTCAATGCGTTTGCGGCCGATCTGGACCACCCACGCTGGCTTTACCAACTCCCCAACGGCGACGTGCTGGTTGCGGAGACGAATTCACCGAAGCGGCCGACCGGCGGGATATCCGATTTCGTCATGAAGACGCTGATGTCGAAGGTTGGCGCAGGGGGGCCGTCGGCCAATCGCATCACCCTGTTGCGTGATACCGACGGTGATGGCGTCGCAGACTTTCGTTCGGTGTTCCTGACCGGCCTGGAGTCACCGTTCGGCATGGCTCTGGTGGGTGACCGGTTGTTTGTCGGCAATCACAATGCGCTGGTCGCCTTTCCCTATAAACCCGGAGACACAAGGATCACCGCGCCTGCGCAGAAGATCGTGGCGTTGCCCGGTGGCGGGAATCACTGGGCCAAGAATGTGGTGGCCGACCCGACCGGCAACCTGCTGTATATCGGGGTCGGATCGTCGACCAACATCGCGGACAACGGGATGGACGCGGAAAAAAACCGTGCAAACATCCTCGAGTATAATTTGCAGACGCACAAGATCCGCATCTATGCCGCCGGGCTTCGCAATCCGGTCGGCATGGCATGGGAACCGAAATCGCAACAGCTTTGGACGGTGGTCAACGAACGCGACATGCTGGGTTCCGACCTTGCGCCCGATTATCTGACATTGGTCGAACTCGGTGCCTTTTATGGCTGGCCGTACAGTTATTGGGGCGGATACGAGGACCCGCGCGTCGAGGCGCGTCCCGAACTGCTGCAATATACCCGCCGCCCCGACTATGCTCTGGGGCCGCATACGGCGTCGCTGGGTCTGGCGTTCGGGTCGCTCGGCACTTTCACCGACGGCGCGTTCATCGGCCAGCACGGATCGTGGAATCGCAAGCCGGTTTCAGGATATAAGGTGACGTTTGTCCCCTTTGGGCCTCGCGGGTTTCCGCAGGGCAAGATGCAGGACGTGCTGACCGGCTTTCTCGACAAGGACGGCAAGGCGCAGGGCCGACCGGTCGGCGTGATCGTCGACAAGGCTGGCAGCCTGCTGGTGGCAGACGATGTCGGCAACCGGATCTGGCGGGTCTCATTGGGTCGGTGAGGGGTGGGGCGAGGCGCTTGAGTGCCCTACACCGCCAATTCCGTCAGTCCGGCGCAGGCCGGGGCTTATACGGGCTTCCGAAAGATGCGCACGCGTTCCGGTCCGTACCCGATCCGACAGCCGTATAGGCCCCGGCTTGCGCCGGGGTGACGAGGGTTCAGCGCCCCTGCGGCCGCGAAGACGGCTCAGCGGTGATTGCGGCACGGCCGACCGCCTGGCAATCGCGGTCGTCGGTTGCCCGAAACGGGAGCGCCCCGCACCCTGTCGGCCCGCCATACAGCCATCCCGAACCCATATAGCCGACGTAGACGCGGCCGAAAATGTTCTTGTCCCCCTCGATCACGATCACTTGGTCGAGCCGACCCATCGGGAATTTCCCGACCTGTTGCCAGCTGTCGGCATTGTCGGTCGATCGCCAGATCGCATAGGCCCCGCCGACGCGGCCGGAGATGAATATCGTCGGATAGTGCGCCTGCGGGGCGGCCTTACCAAAGGCGATATCGTCGACGCGATCGATGTTTTCGAGCGTAGTCCAGGTGGCACCGCCGTTGACAGAGCGTCGCAGTCGGGTGTCGGGGCCATAGCTGACGCCTGAGGTAAAGAACAAATTTCCCGCAACGCCGGGAACGGCGCGCAGCTTTGCCGCCTCATGACTATGCGGCGCAATCTCGCCCTCGAACACGCGCTGCCACGATCCGCCGCCATCGGTCGTTCGCCAAAGGCCGGTCAGCGCCGAATTGGCGCCCCCGCCACTGTGCACGAGATAGAATGTCGCGGCATCGACGCGGTCCGCCGCCAGTGTCTTGCGACCCCCATATAACTTCTCATAGGATCCGGTCAGCGGCAGTTTTTCGCCGGGAAGCGAGACCCGGGTCCAGCTGAGCCCTCGATTGCGGGTGAAAAAGGGCGAGCGGTTGAACGCGGGTGCCCAGACGATGTTCTTCGTGTCGTTGGCGGATACTGCAATCGTGCCGAACGACATGCGCCAAGGGTCATTAGCCCGGGTTCCCGGTGGCGTCGGCAAAGTGGCAAACTTGGTCCAGTTCTGGCCACCATCCAGACTGTAACCGGCAAGGATCGTATCGCCGTCCTCCGCACAGCATTGCCGTGCGTCGGAGGCATTCGTGACGATGAATGCCGGATCGGCTGCACTCCAATCGAGCTGCTGGGCGGAAATCAGCACCCGTGGTTTCGGGCCGAACGTCGTCGAAAAGCGGTCGAGATCGGGTTTCCGGTGGATCCCGAAATCCCATGCGGCAAACAATGGTGCCTGTCCCGGCGGGGCGATCACGTCGTTGGCGACCAGTTCCTCGATCCCCCGCGCCCGGATTTTCCAGTTGAGCGCCGAACAGCCGGTGCCGAGATCGGCAAAATAGGGGCCGACGCCTGCGGCGACCCACAGCCGGTTACGCACCACCGGATCGAAGGCGATCTGGCCGGAAGCGAAAAACGCGCCGTTGTTGACCTTCAGATATTGGGGTTCGCCGGGGCCGGTCGACGTGTTGCGATAGGCGGCGGTCCAGCCAGCGCCGCCGTTGACCGAACACCATGCGCGACCGCCCATGTCGGTCAGGACGATCTGACTGCCCTGCGGATTGGCGGCAACCCCTGCAAAATCGGCGACCGGCAGCCCGTGGCCCGACAAGTCGGTCCATTTCCCGGCGCGTAACACCCAGGCTTTTTTGGCTTCCTGATCGATCACAAACAGGCTGCCATCGGCGGCGAAGCTGGTCTGGGCAATGGTGACGGGGCCGGGCGATCCCACCGGCGTGACGGGCCGGAACACGCCATCGGGCAATGCCATATACAGGCCGTGGCCCGGAGACGCCGCATACAGTGGCGGCGGTTGCCTGTGGCCGGGTGAGGGGCCGAAACGGACCGTGATGGGTGGGCTCTGGATGCCGGAGGCCGGGCGCAAGTCGGCACCGGGCGGGACCGAATCCACGTGCGTCCAACTGGCTGCGCCGTCGCTCGATTTCCACAAGCCGTCCTCGGCCGTCCCGAGATAGAGCAGGTCAGGATCGACCGGGCTGACCGCCATGAACGCGCCATACAGGCGGAATTCGCTGTTGGCGTTGAACGGGTGGGGGAAGGGCGCCTTGCCCGACCGTAGCTGCCATGAAGCCCCGCCATCATCCGACCGATAGACCCGCGCCATGATCGCCATGTAGATCCTGCGGGGATCACCCGGTGCCACGGCCACCTCGAACGCGCCCTGGTTCATGCCGTTCTGGGTGCGATCAAATGCCGGGACACTGGCGGCGCTGGCCAGCTGGACCCAGCGATCGGCCGAGACGTTCCAGATATAGGCACCGTGGACGTCGGTGCGAACGACGCGCGTGGCCCCGGTCGCATCGGTCGCCATACCCGTGATGTAACCGCCGCCGCCAATCGCCACGGATCGCCACAAATAGGCCTCGCCGGTGCTGGGTCCGTCGGCGGAGGTCGCTTTATCGGGGTCGGACGAGGCGTTTGCACAGGAGGCGGTGGCGAACAGGCCAAGCATCGTGCACGCCATTATCAATGAGCCCAAAAACTGGCCCAGAAACTTTTGAAAGTGCTGCATGCCGCACGCCTAAGGCAGTTTATTCTGTTCGACGAGGGGCTAACCACCTGTCCTACACGGCCAGCGTCATTTAACGGCGGTCCCTGTAGAGAACGAATCGCCATTGATTCCGGCAAGGGCAACGAAAACGTCTTGAGAAAACTGGATTTGCCCTTTGCCAGCGCCGCGCGATATTCGCTGGCGATCCTTGGCCCGATCGGATCGGCGGGCGCGCAGTTCGCGCTGTCGCTCGTGCTGCTGCGCGTGCTCGACCAGGGTGGCTTCGGGCGGTTTTCGTTCCTGTTGGTGCTCTCGCAATTCACCTGGGGCATCTGGACGGCGTTGTTCTGCGCGCCGCTGCCGCTGCTGCTGTCGCAGGGGACGGGCGAAACCCGCGACCGGACCCGGCGCACCATCCAGAACGCCAGTCTGATCGGTGCCGTGGTGGCGCTGATCCTGTTCGGCGTCGTCGGGATGTTACTTGGCGAAGATTTCGGGGCGGCGGCGATCTTTGCCGCTTATGCCGCCATGTCGCTGTTGCGGTGGTTTGCCCGCGCCCACGCCTATGCCATCGGCGCGCAGGTCAGGACCACGATTTCGGACATGGTCTATGCCGCGACGGTGCTGATCGGGGCCGGGCTGTTACTGGTGTTCAAGTCGGACGCGCTGTTGTCGGCCTGGGCGATTCTGTTTGCCGGGGCGACGCTGGGCATGATCCCGTTTGGCCGGACTTACCTGCGTGAACAGTTTTTGCAGGTCTCACCCCGCGCGCTCGCCGACTATAGGCCTGTCTGGCGCGAACATTCCCGCTGGTCGCTGTTTGGCGTGGCGACGACCGAGGCGACCGCTAATGCGCATACCTATTTCGTGATTCTGCTGATGGGGCCGACCGCGTTTGCCCCCATCGCGGCCAGCGCGCTGATCATCCGGCCGATCAACGTCGCGATGAACGCGCTGACCGAATTCGAACGGGCGCAGATGGCGCGCCAGATCGGGGCGGGGCGGGTCGACCTGGCCCATCGCGCCGCCCGCTTTTTCCGGGCCGCGCTGGCGCTGGTCTGGCTGCTGACGGCGGTCGCGATCGTCGCGTTGTTCTACCGGGCACCGTCGCTGATCTTTCCACCGCAATACGACATCGGCGTGCTCGTCACCGGCGTCACGCTGTGGATGCTGGTCTCGGCGATCCGGGCGATGCGCACGCCGGAAAGCGCGCTGCTGCAGGCGGCGGGGGCGTTCCAGCCGTTGGCCCGGGCGAGCCTGTGGTCCTCCATCGTGTCGATCGTCGCGGTGCTGGCGCTGTTGATGCTGGGCCAGCCGCTGTGGTCGATCGTCGGCATCCTGTTCGGGGAGGCGGTCTTTGCGGCGCTGACCTGGCGTGCGGTGCGGGTGTGCTTCAGGCCCTGAGGCATTCGCGCAGGGCGGCGTCCAGCGCCTGCAAACATTGCGACCAGTCGAAGTCGGCGCGGACCCGCTGGGAGATGTCGTTGCCGCGTCGCCGGATGTCGGCGATGACTAGCCCGGCGATCCATTCGGCGGTATCCTCGACAGGCCGCTCGGGGCCGACGACATGGCCGTCATAGGTCGCGACCATGCTGCGCGCACCGGCGAGGTCGAGGCAGACCGGAACGACCCCGCAGGCCATCGCCTCCAGTACGATCAGCGGATAGGAATCGATCCGCGACAGATGGATCAGGACATCCGACCGCTGGAGCGCAACGACCATCTGCGGCATCGACTTCGGACCGGGCACGGTGACATGGTCCGCCAGCTGGTGCCGGGCGATCCGGTCGTGAAGCGCGGCGTTGGTCACAGCGTCGGCGGGACCAACGATCTCGGCCGAAAACACCAGCCCCGCGTCGCGGAGCGCGGCGCACACGTCGACGACCAGGAAACTGCCCTTGCCCTCCGACAATCGGCTGGCGTGGATCAGGCGCAACTGCGCGGGGTCCTTCGCGAGCGGATCGGGCCGCGCCGCCAGCATTTCGGCTGGCAGAAAGGTGATGATCCGCGAGCGAGGGACACTGGCGGGCAGATTCAGTTCGCCTTCCTGCGTGGCCGACAGCAGGGCGAAGCGGCTGGCATGGCGCAGCGCCCACCCGCTGAGGCGTCGCAGGACCGGGCTGGATTGCGATTTCCAGTTCGAACCGAGGTGCGGCGTCACCATCACGCGCATCCCGAGCAGGCGGGCGACGATCAGATAGGCAAGGTCGGGCAGGTTCACATAGTGCAGCCAGATGCAATCGGGGCGATCACGGCGCTGGCCGATCAGGGCGGCAATGCCGCGCAGGTACAGCGCCAGCGTGCCGAGCGACAGATAGGCACTGCTGGTCATGATGCGCGTCACCTGCCAGTGGCCATCCCGCGCAAGCGCCGCGCTGGCACGGTCGCAAAATGCCTCGACCCCGCCCGTATGCGCCGACGATCCGCCCAGCATGACCAGGCGTAGTGTATTGGCACCGGCCACGTCAGCGCGCCCGGGTTGCGGTGTTGCCAAACAGTCGATTGTCACCCTGGCCCCGGCGCGGGGTGGCCCGGGTGATCGTCCACAGCAGCGCAATCGTCATCATCAGGAACACCTCGACGAGGGTATCGCGATCGAAAATGCTTGATTCGGTGACGTTGTGCGCGATGCAGAACATGAACACGCCCAGGATCAGCGCTCCACGCGGTCCCTGGGCAAGGGGACTCGCCAGCAATCGGACCAGCGGATAGACGATGACCGCGCCGACGACGAGCAGCAACCCGGGCACGCCGGTTTGCGACACGACGTCCAGATAGCCGTTGTGCCCCTGCGTGACCGTCAGCACCCATCCGTTCGAATACTGATAGATCGGGCTGGCGGCCCCGATGTTCCAGAACGAACCATAGCCCGATCCCGTCCAGGGATGGTCGGAAGCGTAGCTGGCAAGCGCCGACCAGATCCGTGTCCGCCCTGTCAGCGCGGTCGGATCGTTCAGATGCTGTAGCAGCGGATCGTTATAGACCCCCACCAGGACCGCCACGACGATCGCCAGCAAGAAAATCGTCGACAGGACGAACACGCGATACCGCGCGCTGTAGAACTGAAAGACCGCCGCCAGCCCGATCGCGAAGGCGCACAAGGCCAGCGACGTCTTCGATTCGGTCTTGAACAGGAAGAACGCGGCCAGCGCGATGACGACGGCGCGCAGCGCCTTCGGGATCCGTTTGGCATCAAAAGTGAACACGATAATCGTGATCGCGCATACCGATCCGACCAAGTTCTTTTGCAACATGAATCCGCGCCAGTCGCCGATTAGGGCCTTGTCATACGGTTCGTTCGCCTGATGGATACCAATCTGCGGAAACATCAGGACGGTCAGGAAATTGACGAGCAGCGCGATAACGAAGGCGATGCGCAGGACAAGCATGACCTGTTGGTAGCCAAGCTGGCGGACAACGGCGAAAATCGTCCAGATGATGATGGTGGTCAGCAGCACCCGGCGCAGGCTGATCGCGGGGTCGATCGCCCACCCCAGGCTCAACCAGCACCACGCCAGGGTGATCACAATGCCAATCGGCACGCACAGCACCCGATCAAGGCTGTCGAGCGGGCGGATCGCGTAGAGCGCCATCAGCGCGATGACAATATAGCCGATCTGGCGGATCGGGCTGCCCTCGCCCGTCACGCCTGCCGAATCGACGACCGTCATTGCCGGACCCAGCAGCGTCAGCGAAATCAGCGCCACCAGCGTCGCCAGCAGGAACTGGCGACGGGGCAATCCCGAGCGTCCTGAACGCTTGGCGGTGAACATGTCCGCCATCATGACCGTCGTTCACGCTGCGACGAGATGCAGAAATCTAGGCCCATATGTCTGTCGTCTGCCCCCGGCTGCCTGATGTCATGTTGGTAATGCATCCCGATCGTCAATGCCATAATGGCGTGCAGGCCATCCGCGGTTTTTCCAGGGATGTTTCGCCGGATTTTGCCCGGCTCTAGTGAAAACCGTTGAACATTAAGCGCATCTCGTCGATGGATTGCCGGCGCAAGGCGTAAAGCCATCAACGATGATCGAAGCGAGGCGACTATGAAGATAGCGATGATTGGTGCTGGTTACGTGGGCTTGGTGTCGGGAGCATGTTTCGCCGATTTCGGACATTCGGTAATCTGTGTCGACCTCGATCAATCAAAGATCGACGCCCTGCATGCGGGCCGAATGCCCATTTTCGAACCCGGCCTTGCCGAACTGGTGCGGATCAACGTCGCGGCCGGTCGATTGAGTTTCACGACCGTGCTGGCCGAGGCTGCCGTCGATGCCGATGCCGTGTTCATTGCCGTCGGCACGCCGTCGCGCCGGGGTGACGGCCATGCCGACCTCACCTATGTTTTTCAGGCGGCGCGCAACATTGCCGCTGCGGTCACCAAGCCGACCGTCATCGTTACGAAGTCGACGGTTCCGGTCGGGACCGGCGACGAGGTCGAGCGAATCCTGCGTGAAGTGGCGCCCGACATCGACTTGACCGTCGTCTCAAACCCCGAATTTCTGCGCGAAGGCGCCGCCATCGACGATTTCAAGCGGCCCGATCGCATCGTTATCGGTGCCAACGACGAACGCGCACGCAACGTCATGCGCGACGTTTATCGCCCCCTGTATCTCAATCAGTCGCCGCTGTTGTTCACCAGCAGGCGGACGGCTGAGCTGACCAAATATGCGGCCAATGCATTCCTGGCGACCAAAATCACCTTCATTAACGAGATGGCGGATTTGTGCGAAGCCGTCGGCGCCGATGTCAGGGACGTCGCGCGCGGCATTGGCCTGGACAACCGGATCGGGTCGAAGTTCCTTCATGCCGGCCCCGGCTATGGCGGATCATGTTTTCCCAAGGACACGCTGGCCCTACTGAAGACCGCCGAGGATTTCGAGACGCCGATGCGCATTGTCGAGGCGGTGGTCCAGGTGAACGACGGACGCAAGCGCGCGATGGGGCGAAAGATCATCACCGCAATGGGTGGCGATGTTCGTGGCAAGACGGTCGGGCTGCTGGGACTGACGTTCAAGCCGAACACCGACGACATGCGCGATGCGCCCTCGCTGGCAATCGTGCAGGCCTTGCTCGACGCCGGGGCGACGGTGCGGGCGTTCGATCCCGAGGGCATGGCGACGGCGCGCGCGCTGATGCCCGACATCACCTATTGCGAGGGACCCTATGCCGTGGCGGAGGGGGCCAGCGCGATTGCGATCGTGACCGAATGGAACGAGTTCAGGGCGCTGGACCTGGCACGCCTGACGGGGACGATGGTGGAAAAGCGGATCGTCGACCTGCGTAATCTGTACGATGCCGATGATTTGGCGCGGCTGGGTATTGCCTATGAGTGCGTCGGGCGTCCGACGCCACGTTAAGGGCGGTGGCGCGCCGACCTGATTCCTCAACGAGGAGGGTGGGTTCGGGTCGGCGATCAGGTCGGGCGGATTACAGCAGGCGACCTTCGAACAGCAGCCGCGGCGGCTGCGCGAGATGTTCCCACTGCGTGATCGATAGTGTGGAAAACGACTGCGCCAGCTTTCCGCTGAAGGACAGTTGTTCGGAATTCGCAACACTGTCGATCCAGATTGTCTTGGCACCATTCCAGCGACCGGCGACGAGACAGAGCAGGCCCGGCAGCGCGCCGGTGGTGATGATGAAGTCGGGCTTTGCGCCCCGGACAATCGACCAGGCGGCAAAGAAGCATCGGATCAGTTGGAGCGGACGGTTTCGGTTAGCATCGGGCAGGACCAGAACGTCGTCGATCCCGGCGCGCACGCCAAGTTCGGGATCGGTCGTTGCAAAGCTGACCTGAAAATTCTCGAACGCCGGGCGCAGGAGCATCAACTGCTCCCAATGGCCCCCCTTGGATGCCACAGCGAGCAGTTTTATCTTTTTAGCTTGGGTGTCGACCGGCGGGAGCACTCAATTAGCTTCTATGAATTTTACGATGGCTTCGCGAAGGCGGATGCGACTTGGAATTTCGATGCTCTCGTCAGGGGGCAGCAGGGGCTGGCCCAGTAACGCGATCAGTTCGGCGTCGGTGCGCGCGATATAGACGCCCTGCCGTCCCTCCAGCGAACCGATCGTCGCCATCTGGTGATCGTTGCGGTGTTCCTTCAAAGCGGCGCGGCGCGGGAACAGGATGACCGGCTTGCGATATTTCTGAGCGATCACCACCGTCCCAACCCCGGCGTGCGATACGATGCAGGTTGCCCGCGACAGTATTTCATCGAATTCGGAAGGCCGCAGCATCTTTTGCCATTCCATGTTCTTAGGCTCGTAGCTGCCGTAACCAGTCTGGGCGAAAATCGGCGTCCCGATACCGGGCGCGGCTTCATCCACGATCTTTACGAATCGGTCGAACGGCAATTGCGTGCCAACTGTCAGCAGGATCATAGCAACGCTCCATCGTAGCGGGGGCCCGATGGCTTAGCCAGATGTTCCCACTGGGTAAGCCATAACGACGAAAACCAGCGCGCGCAGGCTCCGCTCATCGAAGATCTGTCGGAATTGGCGATACTGTCGATCCAGATCGTCTTGGCGCCCATCAGTCGCCCGACCACGACGCAGAACAGGCCAGGCAAGGCGCCAGTGGTAATGATGAAGTCAGGGTTTGCCTGACGAACGATCGACCAGGACCGCCACAGGCAGTAAAGCGCGCGGATCGGCTGGTTACGGTTCGAGTCAGGCAAAAGGTAGATGCGGTTGATGCCTTCGCGAATTGCGAGGTCGTAATTTGTCGTTGCATATTCCACCTCGAACCCCGCGAAAGCGGGACGCAACAGCATTAACTCTTCCCAGTGACCACCGGGCGAGGCCACCGCGAGCAACTTTATTTGGTCAGTTCTTGATCTTTTCATGAGCCGAAAAATCGCTTTCGCTTAATCGTACGCGTCCCCCAGCGAAGCGTCCGGCCATCCTGATGTATAACTGTTTCGTTAGCATTCGATTAGCAATAATTTGCCCCTGACATGATTTGCAGTTCGTCGCAACTGTGGCTCGCTTTATCGCCGCGAACTTGATCCGAAATGGAGCAGGTTATCCGTAAATACGGTTGACCCTGAAAAAGGATGCATTCTTATAGTGCAACGCAACATTTTTCCTTATGGTCCTCGGGAATAATGAATGGATCGGCATGGCCGTCAACAAGCGCCTTGTAACCAATATCGCCTCGATGACCTTGTGGCAGGTCGGCAATTATCTGGTGCCTCTGCTGACATACCCATTTTTGACGCGCGTCCTCGACGTGCGAGGCTATGGCCAGTTCACGTTCAGTTTCGGAATCATCGCCTATTTCGTGCTGATTACCGATTGGGGCTTCGGCATGAGCGCCAGTGCCGAAGTGGCTCAGAACCGGGACGATCCCGCCCGCATATCAGAGATTTTCTGGGGCACTATGGCGACCAAACTGATGCTGGCGGTCGGGTGCATCGTTGTCCTGGGTATCCTGACACTAGTGGTGCCGGACCTGGGGATCATCGCACCGATCCTGTTTGCCGCCAGCGGCCTGATCATCGCCAACCTAATTACCGTGTTTTGGTGCCTGCAGGGCTTGGAACAGCTCGGCTTTTTTGCCGTGATCGCGCTCGTCTGCCGGGTTCTGGTCGTGCCCGCGACGTTCCTGCTGGTGCATGGCCCCGCCGACGTCTGGATCGCCGCGCTGGTCCAGGCCGCCGGCGCTCTGCTGGCGGGAATTGCATCGCTGGAGCTGTTACGGCGGCAGCGCATCATCGGCACTCCGGTCTTTACAAATGTCACGATCGTATCGCGGATGAAATCCAGCTGGCATCTCTTCCTGGCAGCAGCCTCTGCCAATTTGTACACGACGACCAACATCGTCGTCGTCGGCACGCTGCTGGGCCCGGTTGCCGCCGGAATATACACCGCAGCCGACCGGTTGCGGGCGGCTGCGCAAAACGTCATCCAGCCGATCAGCCAGGCCGCCTATCCCCGCTCCTGCCGGTTGATGGCTGAGTCCCCCGAACGTGCCATGCAGTTCGCGCGCAAGATATTGGCGGCACAGGCATCGATCACCGTGCTGGTAACGACGGCGCTGTTTTTTGGCGCGCCTTTGATCATCCACATCTTGGCCGGTCCCAGATACGCGGCGTCGGTCGCGGTGCTCCAGATCCTCGCGCTGTCGCCGCTTTTGGTCGGGATCAGCGACACGCTCGGCGTCCAGGTTATGTTGCCGCTGGGCCTGCGGAAATCGTTTTCGCAGATTCGGCTGTGGGCAGGGCTTTTCAATGTGGCGATGGTCGTTGCCCTGACGCTCTGGCTGGGCGTCTGGGGAACCGCAATCGGCACGATTATCGCCGAGCTTTATATTTTGGGAGCCATGACCGTGGCCGTCCGGCGACGAAATTTCCGGTTCTTTCCGCCAAGACCGGCGCGTCCGGTAGCGGCGGAGGTCTGATCGGTGCCGCACCTGATCATCCTCGGCATCCGGGGCATACCGGCGGCGCACGGCGGGTTCGAGACATTCGCCGAACGCCTCGCACTCTGGCTGCGCGATCGCGGCTGGAAAGTCACCGTCTATTCGCAGGGCAGCGAGACCGGGGAACGGTATGAGGATCGCTGGGAGGGCATCGATCGTATCCATCTACCGGTAAAGCAGGACGGCGCTTTGGGGACGATTGAGTTCGACATCAAGGCAACGCGCGACTCCCTGAAACGTCCGGGAATGATCCTGACGCTGGGGTATAATACCGGGTTCCTGTGCGCATGGCTGCGGCTGTGCGGGCGCATGAACTATATCAACATGGACGGGCTGGAATGGAAGCGCGCCAAATATGCGTTCTGGCCGCGTCTTTACCTGTGGATCAACGAGCGGCTGGCCGCCTGGTCGGGCAATCGCCTGATCGCCGATCATCCGGCCATCGCGGACCATCTGGCCACGCGGACCGCCCGGTCGCGGATTTCCATGATTGCCTATGGCGCCGACTCGGTCGAGGATGCCGATCCCGCGCCGCTCGCGCGTCTGGGCCTGGAGCCGGGCCGGTTCTTCACGCTGATTGCGCGGCCCGAGCCGGAAAATTCGGTGCTCGAAATCGTCACGGCATTTTCGGAAAAGCCGCGGGATGCCAAGCTGGCGCTGTTGGGTAATTATTGCCCGACCAACCCCTATCACGAGGCGGTTCGCGCCGCTGCGGGCAGCGATGTCGTGTTTACCGGTGCAATCTACGACCGCGCGACATTGGCGGCGTTGCGCTATCATTCGATTGCCTATCTTCATGGTCACCAGGTCGGTGGCACCAACCCCTCGCTGGTCGAGGCGCTGGGGGCGGGCAATGCGATCATCGCCCATGACAACAAGTTCAATCGCTGGGTCGCGGGCGATGCAGGGCTTTATTTCGCCGATATCGAAGAGGCGGCCGCATGTATCTCTGCCCTGATGGACAGTCCGGACTTGCGCACCAGATTGAGTGCCGCGGCACGCGAACGGTGGAAACGGGAGTTTACCTGGCCCGCGATCCTCGACCAATATGAGCGCCTGTTGAAAACGGGTGCGGGCATCGCTTATGCCAAAGCCTGACGATCTGGTGGCGAAGGTCGCGATTATCCTGGTTAACTGGAACGGCTGGCAAGACAGCGTCGCCTGCATCGAATCCTGCCTGGCGCTCGAACCGTCGGGAGCGCGGATCATCCTGTGCGACAACGGCTCGTCCGACGGATCGGTTGAGGCCGTGGTCGCCTGGGCGCAGGGGCAGCGCCCCGTGGCGCGCGACCCGGCAAGTCCGGTAAAGATTCCCAGCCCACGATTGCCCAACGCAGTCGTGGTGCTCGACCGGACAGCGGCCGAACGTGGCGACGATGGCGCGGGCGCGGAATTGCTGGTCGTCCGGACCGGCGGCAACCTTGGTTTTGCGGGCGGCAACAACGTGGGGTTGCGCTGGGCGATGGCGCGCGGCTTCGACTATATGTGGTTGCTCAACAACGATACCGTGGTCCCCCCCGATGCGCTGGCACATCTCGTCGCGAAATGCCGCGACGACGCCAGGGTCGGCCTTTGCGGATCGACGATGGTCGAATATTATCGTCCCACCGTGCTGCAGGGCTACGCCGCGGCAATCGACCGTCGAAGCTTTCGCGGACGCCATCTGGGAGCGGGCCGCGCCGCCGCCGACGTGGTCGCCGCCGAAGCCGCCGACCCGCCGCGCGGGGGAGAGATGATCTATCCGATCGGTGCCTCGATCCTGGTCACCGCCGCGTTCCTCGCCCAGGTCGGCCTGATGGAGGAAGCGTATTTCCTCTATTACGAGGAGGCCGACTGGGTGCTGCGCGGCGAGGCTGATTTCACCTTGGCGTTCGCGCGGAACAGCATCGTTTATCACAAGATCGGCGCGGCGGCGGGGTCGACGCCACAGGGGCTGTCGGCCCGGTCGGTCGGCTATCTCTATCGCAGCCGCCTGCGGATTGCCCGGCGCTTTGCACCGGCGGCGATGCCGCGCGTGGTCTGGGGCATGATCGATGAAGGATTGCGTGGACTGGCGCGCGGGCGGACGGCGCGGGCGCGCGCAGCGTTGCGGGCGCTGACCGGGCGCGTCGCAATCCCGGTCGAGGCGCGCCAGAAGCCGTGAGGATCGTCCACATACTCCATGAATTTCCCTATCCGGCGAACAGCGGGATCCGGTGCGACATGGCCCGACGGCTAGAGGCGTTTGCGGCCCTCGGCCATCAGGTTTTGGTGATCGCCTGGGTGCCCGATGGACAGCAGCCCTCACCCGCCAACCTGGCGCGGTTGGCGCAATCTGCCGGTAAAGTCGAACTGCTGGAGATTGCCGCTGACCCCGCGACCCGGTTGCGCCGGATCTGGAACCTGCGGACTCATCCATCCTATATCGCCGCCCGGATCCCGACGCCGGGGGCCAGCGCGGCGCTGATCGAAGGGGTGACGGCGTTTGCACCCGATTTGGTCTGGGTCGAGGGTATTCATCCATCTTGGCTGGCGCTGGAAATTCACCGGCGGCTGGAGATTCCCCTGTGTTATCGCGCGCATAATATCGAGCATCGCTACCTGTCCGAACAAGCGCGACTGGCGCGATCGACCCGGCAGAAACTGGCGCTATGGGCCGGGACGTGGGGATTGGCGCGTGCCGAAAACGCGCTTCATACCGCCGCCGACCATGTGTTCGATATTTCCGCAGACGATCTGGCCTATTGGCGGGACAAGGGCTTTACGAATGGACAATGGCTGGCCCCCCAGCCCGACCCGGATATTCTGGCGCAAGCGGGTGGTCAGTCGCGGGATATCGACCTGCTGTTCGTCGGCAGTCTTTCCAGCCCCAACAACATCGCTGGGCTGAAATGGTTTCTCGACGCGATATATCCGGCTATCGTCGCCCGCATGAACGATATTCGACTGGTGATCGCAGGTCGCAAGCCGCCTGCTGACCTGGTGCGGCGCGCGCGCGAAATCGGGGTCGAACTGATCGCCGACCCGGTGAACGCGGCACCCTTGTTCGGTCGCGCGCATGTCATGATAAACCCGATTCTCCATGGCAGCGGGGTGAACATCAAGACCGTCGACATGTTTGCCACTGGCCAGCCCGTCGTTACCACTACGAAGGGCGCAAGGGGGCTTCCGCAAGAGATCGTCGAACAACTGGTTGTCGCCGATGCGCCCGATGCCTTTGCCGACGCGGCGGTCAGCGCCGTGCGCGCTGGCCGTGCGGGGAAGGTCGTCGCCGACCGTGCCACGCTGATCGCGACGGTGTTCGGAACGGCCGCCGTCGCAGATGCACTCGCTACGGTGTTGCCGACAGGAGCAGTGCATTGATCCGGGCGGTTATCCTGGTCGTCGGACGGCGGCTGAAAGGCGATGTGTTCACGATCGACCCCGACCTGCCCACCACCGCGCTTGTCACCTTTGCCGCGACCCGCGCGGTCGCGGCGCTGCGTTATCTGCTGGCCCGGCCGTTCCTGGCGCGCAATTCGGGCAGTCCAGCGTTTATCGGGCGGGGCGTTCGGCTGCGCACGCGCAAGAGAATCCGGATCGGCACGGGTGCGACGATCGGCGATCATGTCGTGATCGAAGGGTTGTCGCGCACTGGCGTGACGATCGGCCGGGGGGTCAGCATTGGCGCCAACACGATCGTCATGCCGACCAGCGTGATGCGCAATTTGGGCGAAGGGTTCGCCATCGGGGCGAACAGCGGGATCGGCCAGTTTTCGTTTGTCGGATGCGGGGGCGGCGTCACCGTCGGGGCCAATGTCATCATGGGTCAGTACGTCAGCTTTCATACCGAGAACCACCTTCACGCCGATCTGGAACGACCGATCATCGCGCAGGGCGTCCGCCGCGCCGCGATCGTCATCGAGGATGATTGCTGGGTCGGGGTAAAAGCAACCTTTCTGGCGGGATCGAAGGTCGGTCGCGGATGTGTCGTCGCGGCGGGCGCGGTCGTTCGCGGCGAAATCCCCCCCTATTCGATCATCGGCGGTGTTCCTGCGCGGATTATCGGTACGCGCCTGCCTGCGGAGGTTGCGAACGTCGAACCGGATTAAAGCGGCATGATCCTGATCTTCATTTCAAGGCCGGTGCCGAGGCTTTCGAAATAGACGGTCGTGTTGGTGAATTGGCCGGTGCGATCGGGTGCTTTCGAAACAAAAACCCTGCCAGGCTTGTCTGCGCTCAGTAAAAAGCCGAACCGTTTGCCCTCGCAGGACAAGGTCGCGGCCCAGTCTTTTGCGGTGGCCGCACGGGTATCGTGCCAGTAGGAAAATCCCGTTCCCACAGGCGCAGTCGACGCGTTCATCATAGCGCCGGAAGTGACGGTACACGGGGTGTTGAAGGTTTCGCCCAATCTTTGAACAGGCCCGGTCGGCAGCGTGATCTTCGTCGTTTCAGCCATCGCGGTCGCGCTGACAGCAACCGTCCGCGTCACGACGGCACCATCGGAAAAACCGGCCTGCGTCGCGGTAAAGCTGTTTGCCGACGACGGCCCGGCCTGCCCCAGACCGATCCTGGTTTGCCCGTCCCCGTTGATCATCGGCATATTGTGCGCCACCGACCGCCGCAAATAATCGAGGAACAGTGGCGATCCATAGGCGGCGGTCCCCGGCGGGGCGGTAATGACCGTGCCCTGATAGCGCAACTGATAGGATAGCGCGTCGAATTGCGCGTGCGACCGGGTTCGCTGCCCATATTGCAGGTACAGTTCCCAGCCTGCATCGCGCAGCATTGCCGATTGCGAATAGTCCCACTGTCGCGACCCGGTTTCCGTAAGGGCCGGGGACGGGGAGAGCGCAAGCGGATCGATCAGCGCCTCCCATGACAGGGTTCTTCCCGTACCTTTGATGGGCATCGTGCGCTGGGTCAGCGCCATGACTGCTGGATCTGAGGCCCGCATACCCGGCGGCGAATCCCCCGTCGCGGGCAGCGTCCCGTCCGCAAATTGCATCGTCGCCTGCCCGATGATCATATCCTGCGTCATCAGCATCGACCGGCGCAACGATGCTTCGCGCCCGGCCAGGCTTGCCGCGATAAACACTTCTGCCAGCGCGCGTTGCGTATAGGCGGCATAAGCAACGCTTGGTTCAAACCATAGATAGTCAGGGGTTACGCCGCGCGTCACCATGTCGTTGATGCCGCCCGCGCCGTCGATCGCCGCGCGGTAGTCGGCGTCCTGGCCAAGCGTAAGCGCCAGAATGGCGGATGCGCTGGCCTGCCAGACCGAGATGTTGTTGACGCCACGGTTCGATGCCTGGATATTCCTGAGCATCGGCAGGAACAGGCCGACGTCCCAGCGTGCCCGGCGATCGGGAGTGACCTGGCGCGCGATCAGTCGGCTGGCGTCGGCAAGGGCAATTGCTGCCACCGCCTCGTCCAGGCTTTGCCCCATCATCTGCGACTGGCCGCTGAAGTGCTGCAGCGGCCACCGCGCATAGTTGCTCGCATACAGGTCGAGTTGGGCGGCGACCCAGTCGAGCAGGTGGGGATCGTCGGTCAGCCGAAACAGGCGCGCCGCCTCTCGCACATTCTCGATATTGGCGTTGCGGCGGTAATAGACCCACGCACCATGCAACCGTTTCTGCGCCGCCGTATCCGTGGGTGGCTCGGCCATGTTCCACGACCAGTTCAGCGGGACACCGGTTGCCGGGTCGACCATGTCATGGCCCCAGCCTGCGACCCAGTCGGAATTGTCTCCATATTTCGCGATCCAGCCTGCCATCCTGGCGCGACGTCCGGCGATCCATTTGCCCAGGTCGGGGTCGCTCTCGATCCGTTGACGCGCCCCCGGCCAATCCTCACGCGCGACCCGCAACGGCAAAGGCGCTGCCCCCGTGTATTTATAGTCGGCGAATTGGCGCACCACATCGTCGTCGGTGCGCGCGATCAGGGTCGGGTCGGCCAGTGCGGGCACGACCAGGCCAAGCGTAAACGGGATCAAACAGGCGGCATTGCGAGAACAAAAATTCATAGGAATCCCAGATTGCCTTACCGCAACGCAACGATCCAGCGTGCCAGTGTTTCCCGGAATCGCCGGCTCATCGTGACGCTCGAGAAATGTTCGGAGAAGCGCGCTTCGGACCCCTTGCCGCGGCGTTCGACGGCGCCTGGCTGGCGGATGGCTTCGGCAATGATGCGGCCGAGCGCCCCGGCATCGTTCGGCGGGAACAGCCAGCCCGAAATAGGGTCATGGACGATTTCGGTCAGGCCACCGTGTGCCGCCGCGATGACAGCACGTCCATGCGCCATCGCTTCGATCGCGACTCGCCCGAACGGTTCGGGCATCCGCGACGGGACCACGCAGATGTCGGCCCAGCGGTACACTTCGTCGGGATCGTCCTTGAACGGTTCGAGCGTGACGATACTGCCCAGCCCCGCCGCCGCAATCTGGTCTGACAGGATGGTGACCGGTTCCGCGGCGTCGCGAAAGCTGCTGCCGACGATACGGACGCGGACCCGCGCGCGATCTTCGGGAGGGAGTGTCGCCACGGCTTCGACCAGCAGGTCCTGCCCCTTCCAGTCGTTGATCCGGCCCAGCATGGCCATCCGCAGGGGGCGCGCCACGGTAAAGGCATCGGGCAATTCCAGCGGGTCGGGACCGGTCACGAAATCCACGCCATTGTGAATTACGACCTGCGGCTGCGCGGGCGGCAGGGCAAAGGCATCCTGCGTCGCGTGCGAGTTGAAGATGATATGCGCGCCCGATACCCGGCAGAGGCCCCGGATGACCGACCGGGCCTTTGGTTTCGGTATCTCGCGGACATGAATGACCGCGCGGCGCGGGGCAACCCGCGCGGCCAGCATATAATCGGCGATCACGGTGGTGTTGATGTAAACGAAATCGGCGCGTGCGATGTCGCGGATCGCCGCCAGCAAATACCAGGGCAGGGCAATCGTCGCCTTCAATCCCGTCGTCATTGGATTGACCAGCCGTAACACGCACAGGTCGCGAACCGTCACGCTGTCGGCAACCTGCGCCAGCATCGCGCGCAACGGACCATCAACCGCGAGCACGACCCTGATGTTTGCGTTCGGCCAACCCTCTCGCAAAGCCACAACGGTTTGCAGAAAGCTGCGATCTGAACCGTAGAGCTCTGCGCCCTGATGGACGCAAAGGATGCGTGGCCCAGCCAATTTATGACCGTCCGCCATCTATGCGGCCAGGCGCGCCCGTTCGATCAGCGGTTGCCACCAATCCTCGCGGTCGAGATACCAGTCGAGCGTTTCGGCAAATCCCTGGCGAAAGTCGCGCGCGGGTTCATAGCCGAGTTCGCCGCGGATCTTGCGTTCGTCGATGGCGTAGCGACGATCGTGCCCCTTGCGGTCCTTGACATAGGTTTTCAGCTCGGCCGTCGCACGACCCCTGGCCGCAGGCGCGTCGGGATAGCGTTTGGCCAGCGTCGGGTCGGCGGCAAACTTCGCGTCGATGCCGCGGCAGATTTCCTCGATGACTTGGAGGTTGGGCAGTTCCTGGCCGCCGCCGATATTGTAGGTTTCTCCGATCCGCCCCTGTCGCAGGATGCGTTCGATACCCTGGCAGTGATCCTCGACGTGAAGCCAGTCGCGGACGTTCATGCCGTCGCCGTAAATCGGCAGAGGCCGTCCGGCGAGCGCGTTCAGCATGAACAGCGGGATCAGCTTTTCGGGAAACTGAAAGGGGCCATAGTTGTTCGAACAATTGCTCGTCGTCGTCTCCAGTCCGAAGGTGTGGTGATAGGCGCGCACCAGATGATCCGATCCCGCCTTCGACGCCGAATAGGGCGAGTTCGGCGCATAGGCCGTCGTTTCGCTGAAGGCCGCGTCGTCGGGGCCGAGCGAACCATAGACTTCATCGGTCGAGACATGATGGAACCGGTGCGGCGTGCCGGTGCCCTTGTCGAGCCAGGCGATCTTGGCGGCCTTCAACAGGCTGTGCGTGCCGATGACATTGGTCGTGACGAACGCGTCGGGGCCGGTGATCGACCGATCGACATGACTCTCTGCGGCGAAATGGACGATGGTGTCGATCCGGTGGTCGGCCAGCAGCGTGCCGACCAGTTCGGTATCGCAAATATCGCCGACGACCAGTTCGACATTGTCCAGCCCATCGAGGTTTGCCGGGTTCCCGGCATAGGTCAGCACATCGAGCACGACGATGCGGTCGTCGGGCGACACGCGCCGCCAGTGATGCACGAAGTTGGCGCCGATAAAGCCCGCGCCGCCGGTGACGATCAGATTAGCCATGGGTGTTTATCTCGCTCAACATCGTGCGCAGGCTGGTTCGCCAGTGCGGCGACGGGCTGCCGAGCGCGGCAAAGGTCGTGCCCTTGTCCAGCACCGAATAATGCGGACGCCGGGCGGGAGTCGGAAAGTCGGCTGTCCCGATCGGGATGACCGGAACCGCCTTTTTCAATAGTGCCAGCGCCAGCGCCTCTTCCTGGATGGCAACGGCAAAATCATACCAGCTTGCCGCACCCGCATCGGAATAGTGATGGATACCCTGCACAGCCTGCCGCGCCAGTTTCCACAGCGCGCCCGCTAGGCCCGGCGCATAGGTGGGGGTGCCGATCTGGTCTGCCACCACCCGCACCTCGGGCCGTTCGGCCATCAGGCGCAGCATCGTCCGGACGAAATTACCCCCCTGGGGACCATAGACCCAGCCGGTCCGCATCACGAGTGCATCGCTGCCCGCCAGCGCCTCTCCAGCCAGCTTGGTGCGGCCATAGGCGCTCACCGGGTTGGTCGCGGCGGTCGGTGCGTAGGGAACGCCCGCCATCCCGTCGAAAACGAAGTCGGTCGAGACATGGACGAAGCGCGCACCGACGCTGCGGGCCGCATCGGCCAGCGTGCCGACGGCAGTCGCATTGACGGCAAACGCCTTGCGCTCCTCGCTCTCGGCCTTGTCAACGGCGGTGTAGGCGGCGGCGTTGATGATGACATCCGGCTGCGCTACCTGGACGGCGGCCATGACCCCGGCGGCGTCGGTGATGTCCAGCGTATCGCTGGCATAGGCGAAAAGCGCGACGTCGGCGGGGGCCGTGGCGACCAGCGCGCTGCCCAGCTGCCCCTTGCTGCCGACGATCAACGCTTTCATTCGAACGCCTCGATCTCGGACAGTTTCAACGCCGCCTTGTCCTTCGCGGCAAGCTGCGGTTCGATACCGGCCAGGCGCCAGTCGATGGCCAGCGCCGGATCGTTCCACAGCAACGAATGTTCGGCTGACGGATCATAAGGCGCGGTGCATTTGTAGAGGAATTCAGTGCCGTCCTCCAGGCTGACAAAGCCGTGGGCAAAACCCGGTGGCACCCAGAACATCCGCTTGTTCGCCGCCGACAGCTCGACCCCGACCGATTGCCCGAAAAAGGGGCTGGACCGGCGAATATCGACCGCGACGTCCCACACGCGGCCCGCGACCACGCGCACCAGCTTGCCCTGCGGATTGGGCTTCTGGAAATGCAGGCCGCGCAATACCCCCTTGGCCGACCGGCTGTGATTGTCCTGCACGAAAGCCAGATCCAGCCCTGCCTTGCGAAAACTATCGGCGTTCCAGCTTTCGAGGAAAAAGCCCCGGTCGTCGCCGAACACGCGCGGTTCGATGATCATGGGTCCGGGAATGGCGGTCGCGATCAGCTCCATGCGGGAACGCCCCGATTCTGGAGCAGGCCCATCAGATATTCGCCATAGCCGCTCTTGATCAGGGGTGCGGCGATCCGTTCAAGCTGGGTGTCGTCAATGAACCCCTGCCGCCACGCAATTTCTTCAGGACAGCAGATTTTCAGGCCCTGCCGCTTCTCGGTAATCTGGACGTACAGCGCGGCATCGAGCAGCGATGCGTGCGTGCCGGTGTCGAGCCACGCATAGCCGCGGCCCATGATCTCAACCGACAGCTTGCCCGCTTCCAGATACAGCCGGTTGAGGTCGGTGATCTCCAGCTCGCCGCGTGGCGAAGGCTTAAGCCCGCGCGCCATCTCGACCGCGTCGCCGTCGTAGAAATACAGCCCGGTGACGGCAAAGTTGGATTTGGGCGACTCGGGCTTTTCCTCGATCGTCTCGGCCCGGCCATTGGCATCGAAAGATACCACGCCATAGGCCTTCGGGTCGCTGACGTGATAGCCGAACACCGTCGCGCCGTCGTCGCGCGTGCTGGCCCGTGCCAGCAGTTCGACCAGCCCGTGGCCGTAAAAGATATTGTCGCCCAGCACGAGCGTCGAAGGATCGGTGCCGATGAAGTCCGCGCCGATGTGATAGGCCTGTGCCAGCCCGGCGGGTTCGGGCTGCACCGCATATTCGATCGCCAGCCCCATGTCGCTGCCATCCCCCAGCAGCGCCTTGAACCCCGGCTGGTCATGCGGGGTCGTGATGATCATGATGTCGCGGATGCCCGACAGCAGCAGCGTCGACAGCGGATAATAGATCATCGGCTTGTCGTAGATCGGCATCAGCTGCTTCGATACGCCCTTGGTCAGCGGATAGAGCCGCGTTCCCGACCCGCCCGCCAGAATGATACCCTTGCGCAATCGATCGCTCCTTGCAGAAGGTGGCTGGTGTAAGGCGCAAGCGGCCCTGCGGCAATGCGCCCCATCGCAAAAATGTTGCAGGGCAGCACGAAATGTTCTCCGCTGGGCTTGGCAGGGTAGGTGTTTAAATGAGACAAATGACGACTGACGGCTAGAAGGCTGTTGTTCAGGTTTGCAAGCAAGGGATGGCGGCTGATGTTCGTCCAATCTAAAATATGATTTTGGTTGTCGCGCGCCGCTTGTCGATCGTCGGCATATTTATGCTGTATCTGTGGCCCCGTTATTTTTTCATCCCTGTCGCCGGAAAGGGCGTGAGCGGGTTCACGTTCTTCGCTCTTTTTCTCCTCCCCGTGGCCATGATGGCGCTTCTTTCTTCGACAGAACGTCTGAAGTCATTTGCTTCATCAATCGCGCAGTCGAAAGCGGTGCTGGGTCTGTTCGTCCTATGGTGGGCATGGCGACTTGGATGTGATTATGTCGGCGTGTCGCCCGAAAGATCATTCGGAATAACAATCCTGGACTTCGGATATCTGGGCGTCTGGACTATTACAGGCGCAATTTTATTCGCGGATCGCAAACTCCGATCAGCGCTACCGTATATCATTTTGTTCTCGGGTATTATCGCTACTATTTTCGGACTTATCGAACTTTCTACCGGATCGACGCTGACAAATACTTTGGGGTTTTCGAGTTTCGCAGTAGGCGATGAATACATGCTTCGCGACATTAACAGCACATTGATGCGGGGCACGATGGTTCGGATCAGATCGCTATATTCTCATCCTCTCGTTTATGGGCAGATACTTGCTTCTATGAGTCCGGTTGCGATTCACTTTTTGTTACAAAGCAAAAAATTATCTAAACTGCTTGGTGTTATTCTCGGGGCGTGCATCGTGGTGTCCATCTCTATTTGCAATGCCCGATCGCCATATTTTGTCGCCTTTTCAGGTAGTGCGGTTTATTTTGCATTATATTTCCTTGATCCCAAGAGCGGAACAAAGATGTTCATTTTGCTGTGGGCGGTGCTGACGTTTCTCGTCGTCGCTCCCGTCGCTACAGGAGCATTTTTTCAGGTTGCCTCGGGTCGCACCTCGGAAGAAGCAATGAGTTCGTCCGCGCGGGATCGACAAATGGAACAAGGAACCCGAGCCCTGATGTCACGGTCGATAACCGGTTACGGCGATGGCAATGCAGCAAGCATAGCCAGTACGCGCGGCATACAAAGTGCGCCCTCGGTCGACAATTATTACCTGTCGACCGCAGTTGACTCGGGCTATTCGGGCGCGATCATTTTGATCGTTTTTCTCTTTGCGGCAACGTTGAAGGGCGCGCGTCTTTCTTACCGTGAGCCCGATCCGACAGCGCGGAGCATTCACGCAGTTTGCGTGGGAATGGTCGTTGCCCTGGCTGCCGGTCTCGTGATTCTTTCGATCACCGATACCCTTTCCATAATTTTTCTCGCCACTGGCTATTTCGTCGCGGCGAGCAGCCGAAGAGTAGGCAGCAGGACAATAACGCGGGGCAGGAGGAACTTGGACGCCATTTCGGTACCCTTTGCGAGGGGCTAGGATTCCCAAGTTGCCGCAGGCGGGGAACCGTAATGAGATCAACGCAAAAAAGCGCGCATTTCGAAGAGCATCATAACGCCTTCGGCTTCCTGCGGCTGTTGCTTGCCTCGCTGGTCATCGTTTCGCACACGCCCGAACTTGCCGACGGCAATCGCCTGCGCGAGCCGCTCACGATGGTGTTCGGCACACTGATCTTCGGGGATTTTGCCGTGTATGGTTTCTTTGCGATCAGCGGTTACCTGATCACCGAAAGCTATCTCCGCAGCGCTTCGTTGAAATCCTATCTGATAAAACGCGTCGCCCGCATCTATCCGGGGTTTATCGTCGCGTCGCTGGCGTGCGTGCTGGTTTTCGGACCGCTCGGTGGAGGCGAATTTCCGCTTTCAGGCAAACGTATCGTGCTGACGATCGGCCGGATGCTGATGTTGCAAAGCCCGGTCGTGGAAAATGGCTTTGTCGGGACGCCCTATCCGGTGGTGAACGGTGCGATGTGGACGATCGCCTATGAGTTCCGCTGCTATTTGCTGGTCGCTTTCCTGGGTTTGACCGGCCTGCTGCGGCATCGCTGGGTCGTGCCAATGCTGGCGATCCTGCTGGCCCTGATCCTGACCATGGTCCCGCCGTCGGTCCTGCAAGCGGGTGACCATCTGCTGCCGCGTTCGGATTTTCTGTTCGGCAACATCGAACAGAATCTGGCTCTGACATCGATCTTCTTGTCAGGGGCCAGCTTCGCCCTGTTTCGCCAGGAAGTGACCTTTAACAATCGGCGCACCGTGATCGCGGCGGTCGCCCTCGTCCTGGGACTGTTGCTTGCCCAGACCGTGACCCTGGCATTTGCGCTGTTCGGGACATTCCTGATCCTGTCGGTCGCCCGGCTCGGCGCGGGCGGCCCGCTCATGCAAATCAACAATCGCAACGATATTTCGTATGGCGTCTATCTTTATGCGTTCCCGATAACGAAAGTGCTGCTCTGGTGGTTTCCTGCGATCGCGCTGGCATGGCTGGGGCTGCTGACATGGCTCGGCGCGATCCTGCTTGGCTGGGTCAGCTGGCATCTTGTTGAAAAGCCAGCCATGACGCTGATGCGGTCACGGACATCACCGTCATCGATCGAGGTTGCGGAACCGCGTGGCGGGGCGTCCGACGTTTAGCCTGACGCCCTCGCCTTAACGCCCTAGCGCACGACCTGTGGCAGCCAAGCCTTGATCGTCGTCGCGACGGCCGCGCCCGCCGCGATGGCACCCCGGGCATTCAGGTGGATATTGTCCTGCCCGACATCCTTGGCGAAATAGGCACCGCCGGCGGCCATGTTCCCGGCCGATCCCAGCAGTGTGTACAGGTTGGCACCGGGCTTCACGAACGCCCCCAGCGCACCGGCCTGTTGCGCCGCCGTCGCGCTGTTCACCCCGGTCGTCAGCGTATTATAGGGGCCGGTGCCGACCGACGGCTGATAGACGCTGAGGCCCGGCATCACATAATAACCGCGTTGCAGGTCATAGCCGCACATGTTCTGCAGCGCGGTGCCGTAGTCCGCCGATGTCGCCGACACGTCCGACTGCGCCTGCTGATAGATCATGATTTTGACGCGGGCGTTGCGGACCTGCTGGACCAGTTCGTGCGCGCGACCCAGCAGGCCATAGGGATCGAAGCCAAAACCGATGCGACCTTCTGACATGATCTGGCCGCTGGCATAGCTCAGCCCGTTCCACGTCGGCGTGATCGATACGCAGCGCCAGACGACGGTGCCATCGGGGATCAGATCGCCCAAATTCGCGGTGGCAAATCCGGCGGGCTTGGTCGCGCCGGTCGCCGCCGCTCCAATCGTGTTGAGATAGTCGAGGTTGACGGCAAGGCCACCCGGCACCGGACCCGGACCATTGTGCATCGCCAGCGCACTGTTGCCGGTCTCGCACTGGAATATCCGGGCGCTTTCGACAATCAGGTCGCCGGTAAAGCCGCGGTCGCACGATCCCGTCACGGCGGCACGACGCGTGCGATAACCTGAGCTTGCGATCCAGCTTTTCACGCGCCCGGCAAAATCGTCGAGGAAGCTGGCCGACCCGATGCCGAGGTTGATCATCTGGGCATCGTATCCCCAGTCCCACAAATCATCGTACAGCTTGAACCACAGGCCGCCCTGCTTGGTCACGGCGGGGCCGACCGGATACGACAGGCCGGGGTTACGCAGCGAGCGATAGGCCTGCGGATAGGCGGCGAGCGAGGAGACACCGCCGATCAGCTCGGCCGGATCGACCTGGCCACGCTCGTTGGACTGGCCCTTGATGCAGATCGCGATCGGCACGCGCGGCGCAAGCTGGCGGGCGAGGACCGCAAGGCCACGGGCGACGGTGTCCGTGCTCATTGCGACACCTGATAGGCGACGGTGCCCGAAGCGATCGTGAGGGACAGGTAGTAAGTCGCGCCGGAAACCGTTTCCTCCGCGACCGCCTCATTGCAATTGCCCGTGAACAGCGCCCAGTCCTGGCCCCCGATGGTCAGCGGCAGGCGGTTCGTGCCCCCGTCGATCGAGCGCAACAGGCGCGCCGTTCCGGTCCATGTTCCGCCAAGCGTCAGCCAGATGGCGCGCCCAAGCTGGGGGAAGAGGGGCCCGACAGTTGTGCTGGCGGCGCTGGTTCCGGTAATCGCCACCGACGTCGCCGCGACGACGGTGAGTGCCGTCGGCAACGGGTTGGCATAGTCGACGGGAATCGCCGGGCCGTCCTGCGAACCGAATGCGACCGCGTGTTCAGGGACATAGCCCGCGGGAGCCAAGACTGGTGCAATAGGCATCGGAATCCTTTCCTGTTCTGGAAATGTTCCCTATGCCGAGTCGCGCGGTGTAGGACAGCACTCATAAAAATGACCCGAAATGGGCCGTCATGGCGGAGCAACCGAATGCCTCGTCTGTTAAAGGACCTTGTTTTGGCATAGACACACAAATCGGTTTGACTGAATTGCTGCACTGCGATTTATTCGTGTATTGATGGAACCGCGCTCGTTGCAAAGGCTTGTATCGAAATGTCGGCCTACCAGGACGTTGCTGAAATGGATGTTCCGACGACCACCCGGTCCGCCCCAGTGGGGAATGAGTCGCGTCAGTCGATCCGCGTGCTGCTGTATTCCGAGCTCCTGATTACCGACTGGTTTGCGTTGATCGTCGGGACGATCGTGCCGGGGGTCCTGCTCGGCACTTTTCATATGCGCTACAGCGGGTTTGGAGCGGCGCTCGCCCTGCTGCCCCTGTTCGCGATTTTCGGTTTGAACAATGGTGCGTACACAATCGAAGTCCTGCGACGGCCGCATGAGGGTGTTCGCCGTGCGTTGATGGCCCTGACGCTCGCGATGCTGTCGATCCTGCTGGTCGCCTTTTTCCTGAAGGCGGGCGACACGCTCTCACGCCTGACCTTCATTGCTCAGGCTTGCCTCAGCGCGATCTTGCTGGTCGCTGGCCGCGCGGTCGTCCAGCGTCATGTCCGCTCGCTGACCAAGGGGCGTCTGGTGAACGAGCTGGTCATCACCGATGGTGTCGACACGGTCCATGGCGCGCAGACGCTGGTCGTCGACGCTGCCCGGTTGAAGCTGAGGCCCGACGCGCTCGATCCCAAGATGCTGCATCGCTTCGGCACGCTGACCAAAGGGTTCGACCGGGTCGTCGTGCACTGCGATCCGGAGCGTCGTGCAGCCTGGGCGCTGCTGCTGAAAGGAGCCGATGTCGACGGCGAAATCCTGATCGAACAGTTCAACGAAATTGGCGCGATCGGCATTTCGGATTTCAATGGTTTCGACACGGTGCTGGTGTCGCGCCGTGCACTCAGCCTCCGGCAGCGGGCGAAAAAGCGGGTGCTCGACTTGGCCGTCGCGGTGCCCGTGCTGATCGGCCTGATCCCGGTATTCGCGATCGTCGCGCTCGCTATAAAGCTCGATACGCCGGGCCCCGTCCTGTTCAAGCAGGATCGCGTCGGCCGCGCCAACCGGATGTTCAAAGTGCTGAAGTTCCGCAGTATGCGGGTCGAGGAGAGTGACAGCTCCGGCGCGCGCTCGACCGAGCGGTCGGATAGCCGCATCACGCGCGTCGGTCGTTTCATTCGCAAGACCAGCGTCGATGAACTGCCGCAGCTAATCAACGTGCTGCTGGGTGAAATGAGCCTGGTGGGGCCACGTCCCCACGCGCTGGGGTCACTGGCGGGAACGGACCTGTTCTGGGAGGTTGACCAGACTTACTGGCATCGGCATCGCTTGAAGCCCGGCATTACCGGCCTGGCTCAGATCCGCGGCTATCGTGGCGCCACGCATGAGCGGCTCGACCTGACGAACCGGCTTCAGGCCGACCTGGAATATATCGAGGGCTGGCAGATCTGGCGCGACGTGAACATCCTGGTGGGCACGTTCAAGGTGCTCGTCCATCGGAACGCCTACTGAACCTGCCGCCACTCGCCGTCGGCAAGCGTTCAGAGGACCAGATAGACGACGGTTGCCAGCGCAACGAAGAAGGCGGCAATCCCGCCGACACGTGAAATGGTAGAGATCAGGTCATCGAATGTACGCCTGCGCGCGAACAGCCTCACGTCGTCGGTAACTGTTTCCAAGGCGCCTCTCCAAAGGC
The DNA here is from genome assembly GCF_025353885.1 of Sphingomonas sp. Taxonomy (GTDB): domain Bacteria; phylum Pseudomonadota; class Alphaproteobacteria; order Sphingomonadales; family Sphingomonadaceae; genus Sphingomonas_O. The sequence goes on from NZ_JANXNX010000082.1 coordinate 81,743, forward strand.
TGTTTTATAACCGTCGGCTATCAGACACTTATTTTATTCATCGCGCAAGATGCCCGGTTCGTCGAAGGCAGCCCGGCGTTACCGGGCCGCCTCCTCAACCTGCATCAGGCCGCGAATTGATTCATCGTATTGTGCGCGCCGCCTGCCTTTAACGCGGCCTCACCGGCAAAATATTCCTTATGGTCGTCGCCGATGTCCGAACCGGACATGTTCTGGTGCTTGACACAGGCGATGCCTTGGCGAATTTCCTGCCGCTGAACGCCGAGGACATAACCCAACATGCCCGCCTCGCCGAAATACTCCTTGGCCAGATTGTCGGTCGACAGCGCGGCGGTGTGATAAGTCGGCAGCGTGATCAGGTGATGAAAGATGCCCGCCCGTTTGGCGCTTTCGGACTGGAAGGTGCGAATCTGCTCATCGGCCTCCGCCCCCAGGTCGGTCGCGTCATAATCGACACTCATCAAGCGGGCGCGATCATAGTGTGACACATCCTTGCCCGCAGCCGTCCATGCATCGAAGACCTGCTGGCGAAAGTTCAGTGTCCAGTTGAACGATGGCGAGTTATTATACACCAGCTTCGCGTTCGGCACGACCGCACGGATCCGGTCGACCATGCCCGCGATCTGTTCGATATGCGGCTTTTCGGTTTCGATCCACAACAGGTCGGCCCCGTTCTGCAACGACGTGATACTGTCCAGCACGCATCGATCCTCACCGGTGCCGGGAAGGAACTGGTAAAGGTTGCTGGGCAGGCGCTTGGGCCGCATCATCTTGCCGTCGCGATTGATGATGACGTCGCCGTTTGTTGCATTTTCGGCGGTGATCTCTTCGCAATCGAGAAACGCGTTATACTGGTCGCCCAGATCGCCCGGCGTATGACTGATCGCGATCTGCTTCGTGAGGCCGGCACCCAGCGAATCGGTGCGCGTGACGATGATACCGTCCTCGACGCCCAGTTCGAGAAAAGCGTAACGGCAGGCGCGAACCTTCGCGAGGAAATCCTCGTGCGGAACGGTGACCTTGCCGTCCTGATGGCCGCACTGCTTTTCGTCCGAAACCTGATTCTCGATTTGAAGCGCGCAGGCGCCCGCCTCGATCATCTTGCGCGCCAGCAGATAGGTTGCCTCGGCATTGCCGAAACCTGCATCGATGTCGGCGATGACCGGAACGACGTGCGTCTGGTAATTCTCGATCAGTTGCAACAGGCGCTGCTCCTCGATCTGGTTGGCAGAGGCGCGCGCCGCATCAACGTCGCGGAACATCATGCCCAGTTCGCGGGCGTCGGCCTGGCGCAGGAAGGTGTAAAGCTCCTCGATCAATGCCGGAACCGACGTCTTTTCGTGCATCGACTGGTCGGGCAACGGGCCGAACTCGGAACGGAGCGCCGCGACCATCCAGCCCGACAGATACAGATAACGACGGTCGGTCGTGCCGAAATGCTTTTTGATCGAAATCATTTTCTGCTGAGCGATGAACCCGTGCCAGCACCCCAGTGACTGGGTGTAGTTGGTAGCGTCGGCATCATAGGCCGCCATGTCCGCCCGCATAATCTTGGCAGTATACCGCGCGATGTCGAGCCCGGTCTGGAACCGGTTTTGCAACCGCATCCGCGAAACCGCCTCAGCGTCGATGCCGTCCCAGGTCCCGCTCTTGCTGCCGATCAATGTGGTGAGACGGCCGATGTCGTTTTGGTAAGTCATAATCTTCCTGCCTGTTGCTGCACTGCAAGTAGACAAGACCGACAGGTTTTACACGTCTTGCAGGCGACAAAAGAGGTCGTGGTGTCACTGCCATCAACTTCTGGCTGAAAATTTGTAAATAATTGACAGGCCATAAGCCGTCGGAGCCACTCAATCTGATGATCAACCAACCACGAGAAACCGGGAAATGGTGGGCGTGGCAAGGATTGAACTTGCGACCCCTGCGATGTCAACACAGTGCTCTACCACTGAGCTACACGCCCACGCTGCGGTGCTCCTAACCGGAGCCTGTCCGGCTTGCAACCCGGTTAAAGTTCGGAGACGGCCCGGTCCTCGAACATCCGGTCGACTTCCATTACCAGGTCGCGAAGATGGAAAGGCTTTGACAGAACCTTGGCTTGCGGCAGGGCCTGGCCCGCGCGCAGCGTTACCGCTGAAAACCCGGTGATGAACATGACGCGCATCTCGGGCACGGCGATCGCGACTTTCTGCGCCAGTTCGATACCATCCATTTCGGGCATGACGATATCGGTCAGCAGTAAATCGAATGCCTGCCCCGATTCGACATGGGCAAGCGCCGTCGTTCCCCGATCGCAGGCAACGACCGAATACCCGGACTTTTCCAGCGCGCGCACCAGGTACACACGCATCGCATCATCATCTTCGGCCAGCAATATGCGGATCATCATAGTCCCCGAAGTGGCCGTCCGTGCCACCCGTGACCGGCGATATGCGCCTACCCGTTAAGATTTTCCAGTGTCGCGCGCACATTCCGTCGCCTATCGTAGCCAACAATGACCGTCTCGTCCTTCGACATTCATGGCCTTGCGATTCTTGACAGCCCGGTCGTCCTGTCGGTGCCACACGCCGGACGCGATTATCCCGATACTGCAGGACTGTTGCGCCACCCGGTCGAACGATTGCGCGCGCTGGAGGATCGCCATGCCGATCGCTTGGCCGAACGCGCCATCGCCGCAGGCACCACTGCCATTATCGCGCGGCTGCCCCGCTTGTGGATCGACCTCAACCGTGCGACCAGCGACCTCGATCCGGGGATGGTCGTGGGCGGGCATGGCAGCGCGCAGACGGCGACGTCGCGTATGCGCGGCGGCCTGGGGCTGATCCCGCGCCGCCTCGGGACCATTGGCGAAATCTGGCGAGCCGCGCTAACTCGCGAGGATGTCGCGCGCCGGATTGCCGGGCATTACGACCCCTACCACGCAATGATTGCCGCCATGCTGGCGCGCGCCCAAGCCCGGTTCGGCGTCGCGTTGCTGGTCGACCTTCATTCGATGCCGCCGCTGGTGGGGTATGGCGAATCGCAGATTGTGCTGGGTGATCGTTTCGGCGCAACCTGTGCCCCCCAATTGAGCGCGCTTGCCGAAGCCGTATTTGCCGGAGCGGGCTATCGCGTTGGCACTAATGCGCCTTATGCAGGCGGCCATATCATTACGCGCCACGCCAACCGTGCCAACAACGTCCACGCCCTCCAAGTGGAGGTCGATCGCACACTGTATCTCGATGCGGCACTCGATAAGCCGGGGCAGGGTCTGGCCGCCCTGCAGGCTGTCATCGGTCGTCTGGTTGAAACCCTGGTCGCCCAGCTTTCGGTGCCGACGGCCATTGCCGCCGAATAATTCACAGCACGCCATAACCGCGGCCCCCATAAACGAAAAAACCACCCTGCACTTGCGTGCAGGGTGGCCAGGTTCAGGGAGGAGGCGCATCCTCGGATGCGCCAACCGTGCCGCGAAAGGGGGGGAACGCAGCGCCGGTCCTCACCAAGATAGGTCGGTCGTAATCTCGTTTCAAGCAGCAACTCAACAAAAATGCCGTACTGCCGGAAATGCTTGAGATCAGGCGGTAATATTCTCGGGCAGCGTATTTTGAGCGATCTGCCGCCCGAATATCTCGCGCATGATGCCAAGCGAAAACAGATGGGCATGGACCAGAGGCAACAACCCCGATTTCATCATCTTGCGGAGCGTATCGCCACGCAGGTCGCGCAGCTTTTCCTCGGCGACCATCTGGAATCCGCGGTAGATGAAGGGCTGCGCGTTCTCTTCGGTCTGGATCGTCACTTCGCCGTCGATCAGCAGGTCCAGCTCTTTCAGCTCGGCCACGAAGGCAGCGGTGCGCTGACCGGCCTGTTCGAACTGTTCACAGAATGCCAGGATCGACTTGACGGCTTCGCTCGGCTGGTCGCCGTCAAACAGCAGGTCACCCTCCTCGAACGGTCCGATCGCCTCGGCCGTCGGATCGACGCACAGCGACAGTTCATCGGTGTCGGGACGCAGGCGCGCCAGCATATAGGGATAACGGCGAATATAGGCGGGCAAATAGGCATCTTGGACCATCATGCCGTCTTCGCCGAAAAAGGTGTTCACGCCTTCGTTCAGTCCCATCAGCGCCAGCGGGACCGGGTTGTCGCCGGTGGCAAAGATGATCGGGTAGAAACGCTGCGCCACCGCAAATTCGTCGATCGTGATTGGGATCGCATGTTCCTTGCGGACGAAATGGGCACCGGCCAGCGGACGCGCGCGCCAGCTGCCGTGTTCCTGCGACGAAATCGGAACCAAGTCCTTATAGAACAATGGCAGTGTATTCTGTGGGGCCTGGCTGGCCATCGGCATGCTCCGGATACTGTGGCGAAAGATCGGCGCCGCCCTAGGTCGGCGGGGCTCTGCGCGCAAGTCCGCGACGTTAAAGGAGCTTGCCTGGATTCATGATGTTCAGGGGGTCGATTGCGCCCTTGATCGCGCGCAACATGGCGATGCGGGACGGCGGTGACAGGCGGACCAGTTCCTCACGCTTCATCTGGCCAATACCGTGTTCGGCAGAGATCGACCCGCCGGCCGCTGTGACCAGGTCGTGAACCATGTGGCTTGCGGCCTCGCCCACCGTGGCGCCCCACGAACCGGCGTCGACCCCCTGCGGCGCGCGAACATGGAAGTGGACGTTGCCGTCGCCAAGATGGCCAAATGCACTGGCGTGGACGCCGGGAAAAGCGCGTTCGACCACCTGTGCCGCGTCGATCATGAAGGCGGGCATGGCGTCGACGGGAACCGAGACATCGTGCTGCATCGCCGGTCCGGTCGCCCGCTCTGCCTCTGAAATCGAATCACGAATCCGCCAAAAAGCTTCTGCCTGCGCCTCGTTCGATGATACCACAACATCCTCGATCAGGCCGTGCTGGAACAGTGCGGCAAGCGCATTGGTGGCTCCTTCGCCGACATATTCAATCAAGACGTGCCAGGCGTGCTGCCCCTGAAGCGGTGCGCGGGTGCCGGGGATGTGCGCCAGCACTGCGGCCAGCGACTCATTGGGCAGTATTTCGAAACTTTCGATCGCATCGCCCGCTTGGTCTTCCATCAGGCGCAGCAGTTTCAGCGCCATCGCGGGATCGTCGACCCCGACCCAGGCGACCGCCCGATCGACAATCGCGGACACCAGCCGCAGGGTCGCCGCGGTGACGATGCCCAGCGTTCCCTCGGCCCCGACGAGCAATTGGTTCAGGTCATAGCCGCGATTGTCCTTTCGCAACGCGGCGAGCCCGTCATGGATCGATCCGTCGGGCATGACCGCCTCTACCCCCAGCACCAGCGACCGCATCGTCCCGAATCTCAATACTTGCGTGCCGCCCGCGTTGGTCGAGACCAGACCGCCGATCGTCGCCGATCCTTTCGCGCCAAGTGACAACGGGAACCGTCGACCCTGCGTTGCTGCGGCATCATGCAGATTGCCGAGGATCACGCCTGCTTCTGCGGTGACGATGTTAGCCTTCGCGTCGAGTTTGCGAATCGCATTCATCCGCCGGAGCGACACGATCAGCGCCGATCCATCGGCTGGCGGCGTTGCCCCGCCCACCATCGATGTATTGCCCCCCTGCGGCACCAGCGCGACACGGTGTTCAACGGCCAGCCTGACGATGGCGGCCACTTCTGTCGTCGTGGCGGGCGCAAGGATTGCCGCCGCCGCGCCGTGATAGCGTCCGCGCCAGTCGGTCAGCCACGGTGCGATGTCTTCGGCAGCTTCGATGAGCCCCCGTGGACCCAGCACTTGTCTTGCCGCCGAAATGACGGAATTAATCGCCTGTTCAACCATAACACCCCATGCGCCTCAGCCGGAGTGGATCCCGCGATTGACGTTATTTGCCTACGCCCTGCTCGCTTTGGCGACAAGCACCGTGCCGACGGGCCGCGAACCCGCGCCTGCCGCCGACCCGCAAGGTGCGGAATACGCGCAACTGACGATCCAGCGGCGTATCTTCATCCGCATCCCTCCGACCCGTATCATCCCGGCGCCCCCACCCGAGATTCGACCGCGCTGGCGTGAGAAAAAGGGTCCCAAGTGCATTGCCACCACGGGCCTCGGCGGCTTTGCGATCACCACGCCCGACAGCATCGACCTCTTTCTGAAAGGGGGCGGCCGCTATCGCGCGCATCTGGAGGATGCCTGCCCGTCGATCGCCTTTTATTCCGGGTTCTACATCCGCCCGACCGAGGACGGACAGATTTGCGTGGGACGCGATCCGATCCACTCGCGCGCTGGGGGGCAGTGCGAGATCGTCAGGATCAGGACACTGGTGCCCGAACACTAAGACGATCCTCGCGCGATTGCGTGGTGCCGATCGGGGTGTTTTGCTTGACTTTCACCGGGTCCGCCGACAACGCCAGAGCGCCTTCCCACCGGACAGTATAGTGACCAGCCTCAGAATGACCTACCCAGCATGAATTTTGCCGATCTCGGCCTTTCCGACCAGCTGCTCCGCGCTGTGAACGAGTCCGGCTATACCGAGCCGACGGCGATCCAGGCGAGCGCCATTCCCAGCGTGCTGATGATGCGCGACCTCATCGGGATCGCGCAGACAGGCACTGGCAAGACTGCCAGCTTCGTCCTGCCCATGATCGACATTCTGGCGGAGGGGCGCAGCCGGGCGCGCATGCCGCGTTCGCTCATTCTCGAACCGACGCGCGAACTGGCAGCACAAGTTGCCGAGAACTTCGAGAAATACGGGAAATATCACAAGCTTTCGATGGCGCTGCTGATTGGCGGCGTCTCGATGGGCGACCAGTTGGCCGCGCTCGAAAAGGGCGTCGACGTCCTGATTGCGACGCCTGGCCGCCTGATGGACCTGTTCAATCGCGGCAAGATCATGCTCAACGGCTGTTCGCTGCTGGTGATCGACGAGGCCGACCGGATGCTGGACATGGGCTTCATTCCCGATATCGAGGAAATCTGCACCAAGCTGCCCGCGAATCGCCAGACATTGCTGTTTTCGGCGACGATGCCGCCGGTCATCAAGAAGCTGGCCGACAAGTTTCTGTCCAACCCTAAGCAGATCGAGGTGTCGCGGCCTGCCAGCGCCAACCTCCAGATCGAACAACGCATCGTCGAATGTTCGTCGCGCGGCAAAAAGGATGCGCTACTGGAAATCCTGCGCGCCGAGGATGTCACGACGGCGATCGTATTCTCCAATCGCAAGACCACCGTCCGCGACCTTGCCACCAGCCTGGCGCGCGCCGGGTTCAAGGCGGGCCAGATTCAGGGCGACATGGATCAGGGTGACCGGATCAAGGAACTCGACCGCTTCAAGGCAGGCGAGATCACGGTGCTGGTCGCCTCCGACGTGGCCGCCCGCGGTCTGGACGTGAAGGGGGTCAGCCATGTCGTCAATTATGACGTGCCCTGGCACCCGGACGATTATGTCCACCGCATTGGACGTACTGGACGCGCTGGCGCGACCGGCAAGGCGTTCACGCTCGCTACCCCGGAGGATGCCGAGGCGGTCGCCAACATCGAAAAACTGACTTCGACCAAGATCCCGCGCGTCGGCAAGGCCGATCTGACGCCCGCACCTGCTGCGATGACCGAAGCCGACGCCCCGGTCGAAAAAAAGACCCGCGCGCGCAAGCGTCCGGGTGCCAAGCCAAACGAAACTGCCACGTCCGAAGCGCGCGCGCCGCGCCCCCCGCGCGAAGCCCGCGAACCACGGCCTGAACGCGAGCCACGGCCCGAGCGCGAACCGCGTGCGGAACGTGAACCGCGGCCCGAGCGGGAACCACGCCCGGCACCGCGCCAAGCTCTAGTTTCGGACGATGAACCCGACGATGGCTGGAACGGCCCGCTGCCCGACTTCCTGAACTTCAAGCTGCGGGGCTAGCCCAACGCGGCCAGCACGGCATCGCCCATCGCGACCGTTGTCATCGTCCCGCCAACGTCGCCCGTCCGCGCACCGTCGTTGAGTGCACTCGTCACCGCGGCGAACAGCCGGTCGGCAACGTCCCCGCGCCCGAACGACCAGCGCAATGCCATTTCGAACGAGAGGATCGCGGCCAGGGGATTAGCCACCCCTTTGCCCGCGATATCGGGGGCTGATCCGTGGATCGGTTCGTACAGGCCCGGTTTCCCCTTCACACCCAGCGCAGCGGACGGCAGCATCCCGAGCGAACCGGTCGCCTGGCTCGCCGCATCGGACAATATGTCGCCGAACAGATTGTCGGTCAGGATCACATCGAATTGCGTCGGCCGCCGCACCAGTTGCATCGCGGCATTGTCCGCCAGCATATGCTCTAGCGTGACGTCCGCATATTCGCGCGCATGCAGGTCGGTAACGACCTCTCGCCACAAAACGCCCGATTCCATGACGTTGGACTTTTCGCACGACGTCACCCGGTTATTCCGCCCGCGTGCCAGTTCGAACGCAACGCGCGCCACGCGTTCGATCTCGCTCGTCGTATAGACCTGCGTATCGAACCCGCGCCGCTGGCCGTCCGGCAGCGTCTCGATCCCGCGCGGCTCGCCGAAATAAACGCCGCCGGTCAGTTCACGGACGATCATAATGTCCAGACCGGCCACGATCTCACGCTTCAGCGAAGATGCATCGGCCAGGGCGTCGAAACACAGGGCAGGGCGAAGGTTGGCAAAAACCGCCATCTCCTTGCGCAGCTTTAGCAACCCCATCTCGGGCCGCAACCCCCGTGCAACGCCGGTCCATTGCGGCCCGCCCACGGCCCCAAGCAACACCGCATCGGCCGCTAGCGCCAGCGCCAGCACGTCATCGGTCAGCGGGGTGCCGTGCGCGTCATAGCTGGCTCCACCATAGATGGCCTCGGTAATCGCGATGTCGGGGGTCAGCGCCGCCGCGACCCGGCGCACCTGCGCACAAACTTCGGGGCCGATCCCGTCCCCGGGCAGCAACAGCAATTTCGGCACCACTCGTCCTTGTTTCAGCCACGCAATTTGAACCCCGTAGGCCAAGTTGCTAGTCAGGGGTATAGGAGACTCACATGAACGATCCCACGCCGGTTACAAAGACACCTGCCGTCAATCACATGGGCCTCGACGGTTTCGAATTCGTCGAGTTCACTAGTTCCGAACCCGAAGCGCTTGCCGGTTTGTTCGTTGCCATGGGCTTTACGCATGTCGGCACGCATCGCTCGAAGAATGTCCGGCGCTATGCCCAGGGGGACATCAACTTCCTGCTCAACATGGAACCGGTTGGACAGGTTGCCGACTTCCGCGGCAAGCACGGCCCGTCGGCCAACGCGATGGCGTTCCGGGTTGCCGACGCCCGTGCCGCGATGAAGCTGGCGGTCGAACGCGGTGCTACCCCGGTCGAGGGCCGCGTCGGCCCGATGGAACTGAACATCCCGGCGATCGAGGGCATCGGCGGTGCAAACCTGTACCTGGTCGACAGGCGCGGTGGCGCTTCTATTTATGACATCGATTTCGAACCGGTGGCGGGTGCAACGCCGGCCGATCATGACGTCGGGCTGCACACCCTCGATCACCTGACGCACAATCTTCAGCGCGGGCGGATGGCCTATTGGGGCGATTATTACGAACGCATCTTCGATTTTCGCGAAATCCGGTATTTCGACATCGAGGGTCAATCGACCGGCCTGTTTTCAAAAGCGATGACCGCGCCCGATGACAAGACCCGCATTCCCCTGAACGAAAGCCAGGACGAACACAGCCAGATCGAGGAATTCATTCGCGACTACCGGGGCGAGGGTATCCAGCATCTCGCGCTTGCCACCGACGACATCTTTGCAACGGTAGACCGGCTGCGTGCCAACGGCATCCGTTTCCAGGACAGTCCCGAAAGCTATTTCGACATGATCGACGCGCGGCTTCCCGGCCATGGTCATGATGTCGACGAAATGCGCAAACGCCGGGTATTGATCGACGGCGCACCCGAAACCGGCGGTGGCTTGCTGCTCCAGATCTTTACCGAGAACATGGTCGGGCCGATCTTTTTCGAGATCATCCAGCGCAAGGGTAATGACGGTTTCGGCGAAGGCAATTTCAAGGCCCTGTTCGAAAGTCTTGAGCTCGATCAGGTTCGTCGCGGTGTGATTCCGGGGATGAAAGAACCTGCCTGACGCTGGTCTTTCGTCCAATCAGGTTAACCGCTTCCCCGCGCGGAGCGAGGGGCACTATCGAGCGCAGCGAGATTGCTTTGTTTATCAGGGGGTCTCGCTCTGCTCGACAGGGCCCCTCGCTTCGCACGGGGAAGCAGGTTTTGCTTATCAATGGAGAGTGCCGTGACTCAAAACTATCAATCCGGCTTCGGTAATCATTTCCAGACCGAGGCAATCCCCGGCGCACTCCCGGTTGGGCAGAACTCGCCGCAACGTCCCCCGTTCGGCCTTTATGCCGAGCAAATCTCGGGAACCGCGTTCACCGCGCCGCGCCACGAGAACCGCCGCTCATGGGTATATCGACTCCGTCCGAGCGCCGCCCACCGCCCTTTTGTTGCGTATCATGCTGCGCAGCAATTTGCTCCCGGTACGATCGACGACCCGCTTCCTCCGAACCGCCTACGTTGGTCGCCGCTGCCGCTTTCGGACACGCCGACCGACCTGGTCGACGGCATGACCACGATGCTGGCCAACCGCGATCCGTCGAGTCTGGAGGGGGTGGCGGTCCACATTTACCGCGCCAACGCCGATATGACGACGCGCGCATTTTTCAATGCTGACGGCGAACTGCTGTTCATTCCGCAAAACGGCCGACTGACGCTGCTGACGGAAATGGGTCGCATCGACCTGTCGCCTGGTGAGATCGGCATGATCCCGCGCGGCGTCCGCTTTCGGGCGCTGCTGCCCGACGGTACGGCCTATGGCTATGTCGCCGAAAATCACGGCAGCCTGTTTCGCCTTCCCGAACTGGGGCCCGTCGGTTCGAACGGCCTCGCCAACCCGCGCGATTTCCTGACCCCCGTCGCTGCTTACGAAGACGACGACACCCCGCACGAACTCATACAGAAATTCATGGGATCGCTCTGGACGACGACTCTTGACCACAGCCCGCTCGACGTCGTCGCCTGGCATGGCAACCTCGCGCCCTGGAAATATGACCTTGCCCGCTTCAACACCATCGGCACCGTCAGCTTCGACCACCCCGACCCGTCGATTTTCACCGTATTGACCAGCCCCAGCGATCTGCCGGGCCGCGCCAATGCCGATTTCGTGTTTTTTCCGCCGCGCTGGATGGTCGCTGAAAATACCTTCCGCCCCCCCTGGTTTCACCGCAACATCATGTCCGAGGCAATGGGCCTGATCACCGGCGCTTATGATGCCAAGGCAGAAGGATTTGCACCCGGCGGACTATCGTTGCACAACATGATGAACGCGCACGGCCCCGATGCGGTCAGCTGGCGCGCGGCAACCGATGCGGACCTGACGCCGCACAAGATCGAGGGAACAATGGCGTTCATGGTCGAAAGCTGCTGGCCCTTCCGTCCCACCGCCCATGCCCTTGAAACCGCACAGCCCGACTATGACGCGGCCTGGGCCGACTTTCCGAAAGCGAAAATAAAGTGAAGCTTGCCAGTTTGAAACATGGACGCGACGGTCGCCTGGTTGTCGTGTCGGACGATCTTGCCTGGTATGCAGAGGCACAGCATATCGCCCCGACGCTACAGGCCGCGCTCGACGACTGGGACGCGCTGGCACCGTCGCTGGAGGCGCTGTCGACCGATCTCGCGCATGAAGCGATCCCGATGCGGAGGTTCCACGAACGGCTGGCGGCGGCGCCCTTGCCGCGCGCGTACCAGTGGGCCGACGGTTCGGCCTATGTGAACCATGTTGCGCTCGTCCGGCAGGCACGCAATGCGGAGATGCCCGACAGTTTTTGGCACGACCCGCTCGTCTATCAGGGGGGGTCAGACGGGTTTCTGGGGCCGCGCGATGTCATACCGCTGGCCGACGAGAGCTGGGGTTGCGACATGGAGGCAGAAATTGTCGTCGTTACCGGCGACGTGCCGCAGGGGGCCAGCCGAGACGATGCGCTGGCCGCGATCCGGCTGGTCGGCCTGACCAACGACGTGTCGCTTCGCAATCTGATCGCGGCGGAGCTTGGCAAGGGGTTCGGCTTTTACCAGTCGAAGCCCGCGAGCGCGTTTTCGCCGGTTTTCGTAACCCCCAGCGCCCTTGGGGGCCGGTGGCGCGATGGCAAGCTCCACGGCGCGCTCAACGTCGACCTGAACGGCCAGCCGTTCGGACGGGCCGATGCTGGTGTCGACATGACCTTCGACTTCGGGACGTTAATCGCGCATCTGGCCAAGACCCGCAGTTTGAGTGCAGGAACGATCATCGGATCGGGCACCGTTTCCAATCGCGATGGTGGCGGCGGCCCGGGCAAGTCAATCGGCGAGGGCGGCCTCGGCTACTCCTGCATTGCCGAGCTTCGTACGGTCGAAACCATCCTGCACGGCGCGGCCGCCACGCCGTTCCTGAAGGGGGGCGACACCGTCCGCATCTGGATGGACGACGACCGGCACCGTCCGATTTTCGGTGTCATCGAGCAGGCGGTCGCGGGACGCTGAGCTTCAGGTTTTCACGAGTTGCGGCGCAGCATTTTCGTGGCGGAGCGGGGGCTGATCGCTGATTTTGGTCCTTATCACCCGTAAACACCCCAAAAATACCGCTTTTCCCTCTGTAGTGCTTGACGAAGCACTGACAGCCCGACATCCCTCTGCCAGCACATGAAAGTGCCATTTTTCAGGGAGGAAATTTCCATGGCCGTAGCTCCAGCAAAAAAAGCAGCAGACAAGAAGCCTGCTGGCGAAAAGAAGCCCAATGCACTTCAGACACCGCTGAAACCTTCGAAGGAACTCGCAGCCGTGATCGGCGATGGCACCGTCACCCGTGGCGCGATGGTCTCGAAGATTTGGGAATATATCAAGAAGCACGACTTGCAGAACCCCGCCAACAAGCGTGAGATCGTTGCCGACGACAAGTTGAAGGCTGTGTTCGGTCGCGACAAGGTCACGATGTTCGAAATGAACAAGTATCTGTCGGCGCACCTCAGCAAGATCTGATCGCTGGATTGTACGCCCCGCCCCAGGACAGTGTCCGGGGCGGCGGTTGCCCGCCTGCTAAGCCGCTTTCGTCTCGATCGCGCGCGCACGACGTCGCTGCACCGATGATCCCAGGCCCAGCGCCTCGCGGTATTTCGCGACCGTTCGCCGGGCAATCTCAAAACCCTTGTCCCGCAACAGGTCGACCAGCGTGTCGTCCGAGAGGATCGCATCCGCCGCTTCGCTCGTGATCAGCGTCTTGATCGCCGCTTTCACCGCCAGCGCCGACGACGCCTCGCCGCCGTCCGACGACCCGATACCGCTGGTAAAGAAATATTTCAGCTCGAAAGTGCCGCGCGGGCAGCTCAGATATTTGTTGCTCGTCACCCGACTCACCGTCGATTCGTGCAGTTGCACCGCATCGGCGACCGTCCGCAGCGTTAGCGGCTTCAGGTGCGCGACGCCGTGCAGGAAGAAACCCTCCTGCGCCTTCACGATCTCGGTCGCGACCTTGATGATCGTGCGCTGCCGCTGGTCGAGGGCCTTGATCAGCCAGTTTGCGCTCGCCAGTGCGTCGGACAGCCACGCTTTCCCCTCGCGATCGCTGGCACTGCGCGCCAGTTCGGCATGATAGCGCCGGTCCACCAGCACGCGGGGCAGGGTGGCGTTGTTGATTTCGACCCGCCAGCCCTTGGCGGTCCGGTTCACGAATAGGTCGGGTGTCACCGCGACGACCGGGGCCGATCCGAACCGCAGGCCGGGCTTCGGGTCATAGCCGCGCAATTCTCGGATCATGTCCGCCATGTCCTCGTCATCCACACCGCACAGCCTCTGGAGGTGCGCGATCCGTCCGCCCGCCAGCAGCTCCAGATTGTCGAGCAGCACCTTCATGCACGGGTCGTAGCGGTCGGCCTCCCGCGCCTGCAGGCTCAGGCATTCGGACAGACTGCGCGCACCGACGCCGGTCGGTTCGAAGCCGTGGATGACCGTCAGCACCGCCTCGACCTGGCCGGTCGGCACGCCCAGCCGTTGTGCGGCATCAAACAGGGTCACTGTCAGATACCCCGCTTCGTCGATAGCGTCGATCAACTGGGTGGCAATGGCCAGGTCGATTCCGTCCAATACCTCGCCCGCCTGCGCAACCAGATGATCGGCCAGCGTTTCCGCAGCGCCCGCAAAGCTGTCGAAGTCGATGCCGTCCTCGCTCGCCGACCCTGATCCCGAGCCCGCGCTGTCGCTCGCGCCATCATGGTGAAAAATTTCCTCTGAGAAGTCAGCGTCGTCGGGTGTGGGTTCGCCCAGATCGGCAACGGGTTCGGCCTCCGCGGGGGCGGCAGCCTCGACCGGCGCGTCGCTGTCTTCGGGGCCGCCCCCCTCCAGCAACGGGTTCTTCTCGATTTCCTCCGCCAGGAACGTCTCGACCTCGAGGTTTGAGAGCGCCAGCAGCCTGATCGCCTGCTGCAACTGGGGCGTCATCACCAGCGACTGGCTCTGCCTCAGGTCAAGGCGTGGCCCCAGACTCATGGTGAGGACGGGCTCATGCTTAAAGCGAAAAGCCCTCGCCGAGGTACAGGCGGCGCACGTTTTCATCGGCCACCAGGTCCTCGGGCGATCCAGCGAACAGCACCTGGCCGTCGTAGATGATGCAGGCACGATCGACGATGTCGAGCGTCTCGCGGACATTATGGTCGGTGATCAACACCCCGATGCCCCGCTTTTTCAGCTGGATGATCAGGTCGCGAATGTCGGAGATTGAAATCGGGTCGATCCCCGCGAACGGTTCGTCGAGCAGCATGATCGACGGGTTCGCCGCCAGCGCCCGCGCGATTTCGCAGCGCCGCCGCTCGCCCCCCGACAGCGCCGTAGCGTTCGAATCGCGCAGGCCGTCAAGCCGGAATTCACCCAGCAACTCGTCCAGCCGCGTGTGCCGCGTTTCCTTGTCGGGTTCGGCGAGTTCCAGCACCGACATGATGTTTTCCGCCACCGTCATCCCGCGAAAGATCGACGTTTCCTGCGGCAGATAGCCAAGTCCCAGCACCGCGCGGCGATACATCGGCAGCCCGGTAATGTCCGCCCCGTCCAGCAGAATGCGCCCCGAATCGGGCTTTACGAGCCCCATGATCGAATAAAAGCACGTCGTCTTGCCCGCGCCGTTGGGACCCAGCAGGCCCACCACCTCGCCGCGCCCGATCGACAGCGACACATCGGACAGGACGGTACGCCCGCCATAGGATTTTGCGATCGAGACCACCGACAGCCCGTCATCCAGCCGAATCTCGGGGACGAAGGTGCCACGGGGTCTGACGAGACTATCGGTATCGGCCATCTGGTTCCCGTGAGATGTTAAGCATCGCGTGACAGGCCTGGTATTACCCGAACCTTCCCTATGCGGCAAATGGCCTATGCGACAATTGGCAGGATTTGTGGAAGCAACCGTGTCCGATGTGGCGGACAACAGTCAGCCTATTTCCGCTCGGGCACCGTGAACCGCCCGGTGACGCGCCCACCGGCGCTGGTCGTCGTGCCCGCCGCGCCCGCGACCGCGCTGCCGTCCATCACCGACCGGCCCGAGTTCAGGTCGATCACCAGCCGTCCGCCACGCACCGTGTTCGACCCCTGGATCAGCGTGACCGCGCCCAGCAAGGTGATAATCCGGCGGTTCAGATCGTAGATCCCGAAATTACCGCGCGCGGTCTGGTCGGGGCTGTGCACGGTGACGCCGCCCGACGCATCGACGCGCTGGACGCTTGGGTTCCCTGCCGACTTCTGGTTGGTATAGGCCACGGTCATGCGCGCGGCGTCGAGGATCATATTGCCCTGCGTTGCATGGACGTTGCCTGAAAACACGGCGCGATTGGCCTTATCCTGCACCTCGATCCGGTCGGCCGCGAAATCGACAGGCGCATCGGTGTTGTGATTCTTCAACGCCTGCGCCCCCGCAGGCAGGGCTGCGGACAGGGCGGCCCCCACGATCATGCCAAGGGCGAAAAGCGGTCGCATCGTCATCGTTTCGCTCTGGCCGCACCCTGCACGATATGCAAGCGTGCGCGACCGTCCAGCCGGACGACGCGACCGTTCAGGTCGGCCTGCATCCGGTCGCCGCTGAACGTGCCGAGCGGCATCGTGCCCGCAACCGGCGCGTCACTCGCCATCTTGCGGGTCTTCATATCGACGCCGACGCCGCTCGTCGTCAGGCTATAGCCGCCCTGCGATTTGAACTGCACTTCGCCCGGCACCCGGATGTTCTCGGTCGTCATGTTGTAATTTGCGTGGACCGTGGTCAGCACCGCCGGGCCATCGTCCAGTAACATCCGCGCCGACAGGTCGGTCATCTGGATGACGGGCACCTTCGATGTTTGCTGGACCCCGCCGCCCGCATGCAGCGTGAATGGCTGCCCCTTGTTGTCCTGACCGCGATACAGCGCCTCGCTGACGCGCAATCGTTCCTTCGCCAGCGCAACCTTGTCCTTGTCCAGCACGAAGCTGACCTCGCTCCGCGCCAGCAGCGGCACGATCAGCAGGACGGCGGCCAGCGCGCCGATCGCCGACGGCAGGATCACCATGGCCACCCGGATGATCCTGTCGTGGCGGCTGCCCGGCGCGGCCCATTGGCGACGGTCGTCCTGGTTCTGGCGGGCGAGTTCGGACACCGGTCGCGACGACTCAGATATGCGCAAAGATGTCGACATCATCCCAGCCGGCGAGGTCGATCATCGCGCGGGCAGGGAGGAAGTCGAAACAGGCCTGGGCCAGCGCCGTGCGCCCTTCGCGCAGCAGCCGGACCTCGAACTGGTCCTTCAGTCGATGAAGATAGCGGACGTCGGATGCGGCATATTCGCGTTGGGCGTCGGTCAGTACCGGCGCGCCCCAGTCGGACGATTGCTGCGCCTTCGAAATCTCGGTGCACAGCATCTCGCGGACCAGTTCCTTCAGCCCGTGACGGTCGGTATAGGTGCGGGTCAGCCGCGACGCGATCTTGGTGCAGAACACCGGCCCGGCGACGACCCCCATATAGGCGTGGATCGATGCCAGGTCGAAGCGCGCGAAATGATACAGCTTCACTCGCGCAGGATCGGTCAGGACGGCCCGCAGATTGGGGGCCGCAAAGTCGCTGTCAGGACCGAATCGCACCAGATGCTCGTCGGGGCCACCGTCCGAAATCTGGACGAGACACAACCGGTCGCGGCCCGGATGCAGGCCCATCGTCTCGGTATCGACGGCCACGGCACCCGCGCCCAGCGCGTCGGCGGGCAGGTCTTCCTCGTGAAAATGGACAGTCAAAGTGTTTCCTCGGGGCTTTTCCTGGCGCGGACATTGCGCTGTCGCATGTTCAACGCCTCGACTCCGCCCGAAAATGCCATGGCCGCGTAAATATATCCTTTGGGGATGTGCACGCCCAGCGCTTCGGCGATCAGGACCATGCCGATCATCAGCAGGAAACCCAGTGCCAGCATGACAACGCTGGGGTTGCGGTTGATGAAATTGCCCAGCGGCCCGGCGGCCACCAGCATCAGGCCCACCGCGACGACGACCGCGATCACCATCACCGGCAGATGGTCGGTCATACCGACCGCCGTCAGGATCGAATCGACCGAGAACACGATATCGAGCATCACGATCTGGACGATCGCGGCACCCATGCCGAGCATCACCGGCCCCTTTTTCTTGTCCAGCATATCGTTGCTGTCATGATCGTCGGTGCTGTGGTGAATCTCGGTCGTCGCCTTCCACATCAGGAACAGGCCACCGACCAGCAGGATGATGTCGCGCCACGAAAACGCCGTCTCGAAACTGGGCGTACCGTGCTGATCGAGTGTCCCCGTGATGCCGAGGTCAAAGACCGGATGCACCAGCCCGACGATCCATGCGATCATCGACAGCAGCGCCAGCCGCATGACCAGTGCCAGGCCGATGCCGATCCGCCGGACACGGTCGCGGTTTTCGACGGGCAGTTTGTTCGACAGGATCGCGATAAAGACAAGATTGTCGATCCCCAGCACAACTTCCATGACAATCAGGGTCAGCAGGGCGGCCCAGACGGCCGGATCGGAAAAAAGCGTGATGAGATCGGTCATGCGTGTGCATTTGCATGACGCCTACTGCGGCGGCAAGTGATGTATCGGTCACACCTGAGGCGTTAAACGCAAAAATCGGCCTTTTAATCGCCACATTTTCCCGGATGATCCAAAATCGCTCGCAGGATTTGCATGACTAGCGTATTGCGACTCGCTGGCGCTTAATGGATTCGCGCCGGGGAACTGCTGCCCGCCGTCCGGTGCAGCGTTCTCGATACGGCAAGCGGGCGAATATTTTCGAAAGAGTACGGCAGGGCATGGGTTTCAATAGAGGTGGTCGCGGTGAACGCGGCGGACGTGGACGCGACAAACGCGACAGCTTCGGTGGCGATGAAGGCGGCGGCAGCAGCAGCTACGGCGGCGGATTTGCTGGCGGCGGCGACCGGTTCGGCGGCGGTGGCGGCGGTGATCGCTTCGGCGGTGGCGGCGGCGATCGTTTCGGCGGCGGCAACAGCGGCGGCGGGTTCCGCAGCGGCGGCGGTGGCGGATTTGCCGGCGGCGGCGCTGGTGGCGGTGCGCGTGGCGGCATGCCAGCTCAGGTTGTCGGTGAAGGCACGGGCGTCGTAAAATTCTTCAACGGACAAAAGGGCTTTGGCTTCGTTGTCCGCGACGATGGCGCAGAGGACGTTTTCGTCCATATCTCTGCGGTTGAACAGGCCGGCCTGACCGGACTTGCAGAGGGACAGCCCCTGGGCTTTACGCTCGTCGACCGCGGCGGCCGCATTTCGGCGACCGACCTGAAGATCGACGGCGAGCCAATGGCCGTCACCGACCGTGGTCCGCCACGCGATCGCGACGCGGCGCCTGCGCCACGCAGTGGCGCCGGTGGTGCTGGCGGCGGTTTCGGTGGCGCACCACAACGCGAGCTGACCGGTGAAAAGGCCAGCGGCACGGTCAAATTCTTCAACGCGATGAAGGGCTTCGGCTTCATCCAGCGCGATGACGGACAACCTGATGCGTTCGTCCACATCTCCGCCGTCGAACGCGCCGGAATGACCACGCTGAACGAAGGCGACCGGCTCGAATTCGAACTCGAAGTCGACCGTCGCGGCAAGCACGCTGCGGTTAATTTGGTTCCGGGGCAGGCTCAGTAAGCCGTTTCTGAATTGGGTTTAGTGCAACAGGAGCCCGGTCTGTGAAAACAGGCCGGGTTTTTTGTTGGCTGGCGTGGCGGCCTGGATCTTGTCACTCTCGGTGAGCTAGGTTTAGCTGACTGTCAGAAAGCCCGCACCTGGGGGAAAGCCGGAAAGGCCCCGGCCTCCGTCAAACTGACCGCTGCTGAAGAATATATCCAACGCATCGAGCGCCTGCGCACGCCTCACTACCGGCGTATTCAGGGGATGGACGGCAAGGTGCAGTCCCGCGCCGCAGATATCGCGATGTTCGCCAGCGGCAGGATCAAGCCCAAGTTCATCGATCATGGCCCGCTCGACATCACGACTTATGACAACAAAGCCGTCGTCACCGGCGTCGACCATCTCGGCGGCACCGCCTATGGCCATTATAGCGAAATGTATTTACGATTCACGGACGTGTGGGTGAGACGCGATGGTCGCTGGCAGTTGGTCACGCAGCAGGCGACTGCGACTGCGGGTTTCTAAACAACCGCTTTGCGCCAGACATCATCAGTCTCTAACCCGACCACAAACCTTGGCGTCAGGGTGACGGCTTTCGCCCACTGGCGGGCATTGGGGCCGATCTTATGATGGGGGTATGCAACAAGTGAGGTCAGCACTACGGCGCGAAGCAGGAGCTATTTTCGCCGTTATACTTCTCGTCTCCACCATAGTCGCTGTCATCGTCGTCAGCCAGTCAGGAGCTACGGTCAACGAAAAAGGAACGGTGGTCGGCTTTTCTTCACGACCCGATATCGATGGCGATCACCCGATCGTCACGGTTCGCCTCCAAGATAGCCGCTTGGAGCAGGT
>NZ_JANXNX010000086.1 GCF_025353885.1 Sphingomonas sp.
TAGCCTTCCACCGCTTAATAGCCTAAGCTACGAAATACCCGAACATCCGTAAAGCGTTGCACTGCACATAGGCTCTAATTAATTTGTATTTAATAGAAAACATAGTTTTCGGATTTCACTGGAACTGCGAACACCCAATCCAGCAAGTTTAAGCGCATTATTTCCGTTCTCCTTTTTATGATTTCCCTGGTATCAGGAGAAACATGTTGCCCTTTCCAAAAGTGGGACCACAGGTTTATGAAGACAGCTGGCCAACGACCTTCGCTTTCTGACGAGAAGATAGAAAAATCGGTTAGCCAGTTATATCGCCTCACTGGGGGTTCGATTTATCATTTGTGATCAGTTAGCCAAACTTAAGTACTTGAGTTTGCGGATAATGCTAAGTCCCGACGCGCCCACCATTGCCGTCCTTCGCGTTCGCTATGCCGCTAGTGTCAGCTTCGCCGTGCTGCGCCAGAAGCGCAACGTGTTGCCGCCCTGTCGTTTGGCCCGGTAAAGGGCGCTGTCCGCCCGCTCCATCAGGTCATCGATGTCGGCGATCGACCCGTCGTCCAGCGCAACGCCGATGCTCGACCCGACTTGCACGCTGTCGCCATCGCACAGGAATGGCTCGGCCAGCGTCTTGATGATCCGGTTGGCCAGCGCCTCGGCAGTGGACGATGACGCGATACCGGTCTGGATGACGCAAAACTCGTCACCCCCCAGCCGCACGGCAAGGTCGCCCTCCCTGACAATTCTGCCCAGCCGCCGACCGATTTCGCACAACAGGCGATCCCCGATCGGATGGCCCAGACGATCGTTGACCGCCTTGAACCCATCAAGGTCGATCATCAGGAGGGCCAGTGATGCAGACTCACAGTCATGCGCGATTTCCCTGGCCAGCGTTTCGCGCATCGCCAGCCGGTTTGCCAGTCCTGTCAGCGGATCGACCCGCGCAAAGGCCGCCAGCTCGCGCTTGGTGGCCAGTTGTGCCAGCATCGCCCGATACAGATGACGGACGGTTTCGAGGCTGGACACGGCATAGATCGTCGTCAGGCCGCCGACCGTAGCGAATGCCACCGCCGCCACGCCCTCGCTGGCAGCCGCCATGAAGAGAAATCCGACCGCCGTCGGCAACGCCCCGATCAGCACCATTAGGGCACAAAGCTGCGGCCGCACGAAGCCGCGCGAGACCGTCGCCGCGCAAAAGCCAAATGTGTCGACCGCGACCAGCAGGCGCACCCCCTCTCCGCCGGTGATGGCGAGATGAAAGTTAAAAAGACCCAACAGCGTCACATAGGGCAGGATCACGCGGACATAGCGGACCTCCCAGTCCTGGACGAGCCCGACCGGAAAAGCGTGTGCGCGCGATCGATTCACGAATAGGGTCACCACCAGTGCCCGCAGTGCGAGGAGAACCAGGATCCCGCAGGCCAGCGCGAGGGTCCAGCTATCCCATTCCTTGATCTGGTCCAGCACGACAACTGCGACGATGGTCAGCGCCATGACCGCGATGGGTATCCGGCCATCGATCAACATGGTGACCAGTTCAGTATAGCTGTCGTCCGGCAGTCGCGCCTGCGGCGCACGCTGGCGGATGGGCCTTGCCGATTTTGCCAATTCAGGGCGGAAACGGGGACGGGGACTTAACACTCGAACACCTTTCGCGACAGTGTGCCGTCGGTCCCCACCAGACGGTCATGCCACTCTACATCGTGACGGTTAACAAGGTCTGCGATCGCCATGCTCTGCCCCGTCGATTTGCAATGCAGCATAACCTGCGCTACCCGCCGCGGCGTGACAGGTTCTCCGAAAGGAGAATAATAGGGAAGTCGGTTTGAACCCGACGCTGTTCCCGCAACTGTAACCGGCGAGCTGCGCTGGCACATGCCACTGGAAAACCGGGAAACCGGCCGACTGGGAAGGCGTCAGAGGCAGCATTGACCCGGGAGCCAGGAGACCTGCCTGTCACAGTCGTACTTCGGCCGTGCGGGAAGACGCGGGCGAACGAAGGATTTCCTTCGCGTGGCGACATTCGTGTGTCGTCAATGCAAAGGAAAATCTCTCATGATCCGTTTCAAACATGCTGTTGCAGCCATCGCGCTGCTGCCCGTCTCGGCGTTTGCCGAACTTCCCGATACCGATGCTGCATCGACGATCGTCGTGACGGCAACCGGCGCTGCCCAGGACGCCGACGACTCGGGGCAGGCTATTACCGTGATCGACAAGGCGACGATCGAAACACGCCAGACCCAGGCCGTGTCAGACCTGTTGTCGACCACGCCTGGCGTCACCGTCACGCGCAACGGTGGTTACGGCCAGCCGACCGCGGTCCGTATTCGGGGTGCCGAGGACGCGCAGACGCTGGTCCTGATCGACGGCGTCCGCGTCAACGATCCGACGTCCCCTGCCGGAGCCTATGATTTCGGCAATCTCCTGACGGGCAATATCGACCATATCGAAGTGCTACGCGGACCGAATTCGGTGCCATGGGGCAGCCAGGCGCTGGGCGGGGTCGTGAATATCGTAACCGCGCCGGTGCCAGAAACGCTCGGCGGATCGCTGCGCGCCGAATATGGCTATAAGAATAGCAAGCAGGTCGTCGGCGAGCTCGGCGGCAGGTTCGGGATCTTTTCGGCTTCGCTCGGAGGCGGGTATTTCGATGACGACGGCATCTCGGCCTACAAGGATGGTACCGAGCGCGACGGCTTCCGCCAATATGCCGCAAACGGGCGGCTTGGAGTCCAGTTCAGCGGAAATGTCAGCCTCGATCTGCGCGCCAACTATGCCGATAGCCGCGTGAATTTCGACGGCTTTCCCCCGCCGTTTTATGAATTCGCCGACACGCTGAACTATTCGAAGACCCGGCAGATATTCGGCTACGCGGGCTTGAATGTCGCCCTTTTCGATGGCGCCTTAAAGAACCGCCTTGCCTTCACGCTGAACGACACCGATCGCGACAGCTTCGCCGCGCCATCGGTTGCGCGTTCTTCGTTGTCCTACCGGGGGAGGGTCGAGCGCTATGAATATCAGGGGGACGCAACCGTCACAGAAGGCGTGCGCGCGGTGTTCGGCCTTGAACATGAAAACTCACGCTACCGCGACCGGGCATTCCGCGAGCAGACCAATGTCGAAAGCGGCTATCTTCAGGCGATCGTTAAGCCGGTTGCCACGCTGACCATCACCGGCGGCGTCCGAGTGGACGATCACAAGACCTATGGCACCAAGGTGACGTTCAGCGGCAATGCCGCATGGCGCATGGGCAGCGGCACCGTAATCCGCGCCAGCTATGGCGAGGGGTTCAAGGCACCGACGCTGTATCAAATCTATAGCGAATACGGGACACCGGCAGGCGCGTCGCCCTTGCAGCCCGAAACAGCCCGCAGCTATGATGTCGGCATCGAACAGTCGGTGATTGACGGCACGCTGAAGGTGGGGGCCACGGCATTCCTGCGCGACACGCGGAACCAGATCAATTTCGTGTCGTGCTACCTGAACCTCGATTCGCTGTGCGCCACACGACCGTTCGGCGGTTATTACAACAACCTCGACCGCACGCGGAGCAAGGGCGTTGAACTGTTCGTCGAGGCGCGTCCGACCACGCATCTGACGTTCACGGCAAACTACAGCCTGATCGAGGCCAAGAACCGCCCGACTGGAGCGGCGCTGCTGCGTCGTCCCAAGCACAGCCTGAACGCCGCGATCGACTGGAATGCCTGGGATCGCGTCAATCTCGGGGCCAGCGTCCAAACTGTCAGTGACAGCGACGACAGCGATTTCCGGACTTTCACTACGACCAGCCTCGATGGCTATGTCGTCGCCAGCATCCGGGCTTCGGTGCCCATCGGTGACCGGTTCGAGATTTTCGGCCGGGTCGAGAACCTGTTCGACGAGAAATATCAAATCGTATCGGGCTACGGCACGTTCGGTCGCAACGCCCATGTCGGCGTGCGGGTTAAAATCTGACGATGATCGGCGCGCTCCTCCTGCTGGCGAGCGCGCCGGTTTCGCCTGCCGTCGGGCCAACGTTGTTTCACCGACGGCCCGGCCTTCCCCGACGAATCGTTTCGAACAACCCTTGCATCGACGCCATCTTGGCAGAGGTCGCACCACCTTCCCGGATCGCGGCGATCAGCCATTATTCTATCGGTCCGCGGTCGACTTCGGTCGATTTGAATTGGGCGCGGCGGTTCGCGACGATCGGCGATACCGCCGAGGAAGTGCTGATGATGCACCCCGACCTGTTCCTCACCGGCAGCCCCACTCCGGCAGCGACCAGCTGGGCGATCAAGCGCGCCGGCATCCGCACCATTTCGATCGGGGTCGCCAGCACCATCTCCGAAAGCCGCGCGCAGGTCATGACCATCGCCAACGCCGTCGGCAACCCGGCGGGGGGCGTCGGGCTGGTCGCGCGGATCGACACGGCAGTGCGCGATGCGCGGGCGCCGGATCGCATCCCCGCGCTGATCTGGCAGGGTGGCGGGCTGGTGCCCGGTCGCGATTCGCTCGCAAGCGAAATGCTCGGCCTGGCAGGATTTCGTAACATGGGCGTGACCTACGGCATGGTTGGCTGGGGCAACCTGCCCCTCGAACCGGTGCTGCTGAACCCGCCGCGCGTCATCCTGTCGCCAGGGGGCAGCGCGCGCGATCTGGTGCAGCGTCATGCCACCCTCGCGCGGTTGAAGGGGAGGACGATCGTCGCGGACTTTCCCGAAGCGATGCTGTTTTGCGGCGGCCCAACGATCATCCGGGTGATGGCGCGGTTAAAGCAGGTCAGGGCGGGGCTGTGAAGGCCGGGCTGGCGATACTGGTCGCGGCCCTGTTCGCGCTGTCGTTGCTGGCGGGCAAGGTATGGCTGCCGCCCGCCGACTTTTTTCATGCGGGGCCGGCGGCGTGGATCGTCCTCGACCTCCGCCTGCCGCGCGCCATACTGGCACTGTTCATCGGCGCGGGCCTAGGCCTGTCGGGGGCGGTGTTGCAGGGGTATCTTCGCAACCAGCTGGCCGATCCTTCGATCGTCGGCATCTCGTCGACGGCGGCGCTGGGGGCGGTCGGGGCGATCTTCCTCGGGGCGGCGGTGTCGCCGGTGATTGTCTTTGGCGCGGCGATGGCGGGTGCGGGCGCAGCCGTGATCCTGCTGGTAGCCCTGGGGGGTCGGGGCAGCAGCCCGCTGGCCTTCATCCTGGCGGGAACGGTGTTGTCGAGCCTGTCGGGCGCGCTGACCGCCTTCCTGATTTCGATCGCGCCGAACCCGTTTGCGACGAGCGAGATTATCGGCTGGCTGATGGGGGCGCTGACCGATCGCAGCATGGCCGACGCGATGCGCGCGGTGCCGCTGATCGTGGTGGGGATGATCCTGTTGCTGACCACGGGCCGCAGCCTCGACGCGCTGACGCTGGGCGAGGATGCCGCGCGCAGTCTGGGGATCGACATGCCAAGGCTGCAGGGCGTCATCGTGGCTGGCCTGTGCCTGGCGATCGGAGCGTCGGTCGCGGTGTCGGGGATCGTCGGTTTCGTCGGGCTGATCGTCCCCCATATCGCCCGGCGGTTCGTGGGGGAGCGCCCGTCTGCGATCCTGCTGCCGAGCGCGCTGGGCGGCGCGGCGCTGGTGCTGGCGGCGGACAGCCTGGTGCGGCTGACTCCGGGCGCGGGCGAGGTCCGGCTGGGCATCGCGATGGCGTTGATCGGGGCGCCGTTCTTTTTCTTCCTGTTGAGCCGGATGCGGGTATGAGCGTGTTGGTAGAGCATCTCGTTTACACCCATCGGGGCGGTGTCAAAGCGCTGGACAATGTTTCGATCGCGTTTCGAGCAGGTCGGGTGACCGCCGTGATCGGGCCGAACGGGTCGGGAAAAACGACGCTATTACGGATAGTTAGCGGAGTTCTTGTCCCTGACTCGGGAACGGTGAGCATCGACGGCGTGAAGTTGAGCACGTTGTCCGCCAGCGCGCGGGCGCGGCGGATCGGGTATCTGCCGCAGACTGCCGAGGGCGTCTGGAATGTCACGGCACGCGAGCTGGTGGCGCTGGGTCGCCTGCCGCATCGGTCGCGATTCGCCGGGCCGGACGCGCGCGACACAGCGGCGATCGCGGCGGCGCTGGTGGCGACCGATACCGAGGCCCTGGCCGACCGCCCGCTGGATGCGATGTCGGGGGGAGAGCGCGCGCGGGTGCTGCTGGCGCGGGTGATTGCCGGCGAGCCCGAATGGCTGCTGGCGGACGAGCCGCTGGCCAACCTGGACCCGCGTCATCAGCAACGGATGTTGACGCTGATGGCGCAGACTGCGGCGGCGGGGTGCGGCGTCGTGACCGTGCTCCACGACCTGAACGCGGCGGCAGCGGCCGACGACATCGTGATGCTGCGCAACGGCCGGATCGTGGCGGCCGGTCCGACGGTCGAGGCATTTACCGCCGAGGCGCTGGCGGAGACGTTCGATATGTCGTTCACGCTGCTGCAGGGCCCCCATGGTCGGACGGTCATTACAAGGGCCGCGTGACCGTCAGCTCAATTCTACGTCGGGCGAAGTCAAAAAGACTGATGTTGGATCGCTGGAGCGCTTGTGTGACCTTCACCGCCGGAGCAAAGCCCGCGAAGAGCCAATCACGTTTGGCGAGCGATATACTGGTGCGGCCCCGCCATTGGCGCCGTGCCGCAGGCCCGTAGGCAGTGATGGCAGCATCATAAATCGTCCGATCAACCGACAGATCGACTGCCATCGAAAGCCCGACAGGAAGCTCGCGGTAATAAGCCAGGTTCAGCCCACCGTCGATGAACGCATAGCCCGCATCGCGCGCCTGCTGGCGGGTCACAGACAGTTGGGCGGTTGCGGCGCTGCTGGCCGTAAGTGAGTGCCCGACCCCCAGTGTTGCGGATAGCGAAAGCCCAGTCTGAACCGGGGATCGCGGATAGGTGATGCGCTGAACGGCAACCTGCATCGTGCGCTGCCACTTGCCGACAGGAGCTCCATATTGCGCACGTATCCCGTAACCGATCGCGTATGGCCGCTGGCCATACCAACGATGGAACCCCGTGGCCGAGACTGTTAGCCTGCCCTGCCCTAAATCCTGCTGTCGGCCGACAGCGCCCCCCACCAGATAGTCATCAAACAGTGGCCCATCATATTCAACAAAGTTTGCAAAGCCGCTGACGACGATCGCGCTGCCAGGCCGACGCAGGAAACGGAACTCACCACTTGTGGAACCGGTCAGGCCCACGCCGGAGCGTCTTCGTGCGTCATCGCTGAGTTGGAAAGGACGACCATAGATAATGGCAATGTCGCTCTCGCTCCCCTGATTGACGTTGGTATCGGGAGCCAGCCCAAGTTCAAGTGTCGCGGTCCAGCGGCGTTGCTCGCGAATTCGCTGGCGAAAGCTATTGATGATCCGGTGCGTCGTTGGGGGTAGATTTTTTACATCTGCCAGCCGGAATTGATAGTCGGCCGCCGACCACTTCGCGGCAAGAAACAAGGTCCGGGCAAGTTCCAGGCGGACGCGCGGCGAGTCGGGCCGATCGCGCAGCACTTCTCGAAAAAAACGCGCTGCTTCGCGATACTGCTTTCGCTCCAACGCAAGCAGACCTTGTAGAAACACGCGCTGCGGACCGCCGTCGTTCTGACCAGCAAGACTATCCAAAAGCACAGCGGCGTCGTTCAACCGACCTTGGCCGAGGAATTGTTCGGCCAAGGTAACGATTTGTTCGGGGCTCAACTGCGCCGTCGTTGCCCGCGAGACGGTCGGTAAGCTTGACAGGACGCAGGCGAGGCCAAAACAAATACCACGCGGCACAAAGGCATAAGCGCTCACTTTACGCCGACGAACCCTCCGACTGCCTCAAACTGCCCGCCCGTTACCTTGAATGAGCCACCAATTTCTTCGGCGGCCGGACCGAAAAACGCTCCGTTCATGGGTCCTGTAACTGGCGTGCCATTCACTGTACCTTGGAGAGATCCAGCAAAACGCGCAAAATCGGAAGCGATAGTCGCTGTTCCGGTCAGCGTCTGTGTCGATACAATGTTTCCATTACCGTCATAAAGCCCAGCGCGGAGATCGGCGGCCAGACTAGCGTTGCTGAAGTTTACGCTTGCCGTGCCCACTCCGCCGATCCCATATGGGACTGCCCCTTCTCGGCCAATGCCCGCGACTAACAACTGATAGGTCGCACTCCCGGTTTTAGGAAGTGAAACGAAAGCCGTTTCTTGACCAAATGCAAAAATGCTCGCCTGCACAAGTGCACCGCTCGATGATTCACTTCCATCCGTCCAGGTGCCGAGAGCAGAATAATGAAGACCCGACGGTTTCGTCAGCAAAAGTTGTGCGCCCTCGGTTGGCGAGATCGACTTACTGTATGTAAGGATGCCAGCGGGTGAGGAATCGCTGTCGGCCGAGGTAAACGTTGTTTGATTATTGATGCCTCCTCGGGCGGTGGAGACAGTGTAGCTCTGATTTGCCGGATTATAGGCGATCGTTACATCTGACTTGAAGCCTGCCTGGGTTGTAGCAATTCCCGTAACGGCACCATTGGCATCAAGGTTGGCCCGTGCCGTGGATGCCACTGTGTTGAACGTTTCAGCCACGGTCAAGGCATCGAACGAGGAATTGACAGGAACCTGCCGCGCTACTTCCGTCGGTGTTTGCGGAGCTGGCGGGAGTGGTGGCATCGATCCCGCGGAATTCGTGCCTCCGCCGCCACAGGCAGCCGTCATCGATGTCAAAATGACCAGTAAAACTTTACGCATTTCGTTCCCCCAAGCACAAAATCTGCAGAAGAGTTCAGCTAGTTTGAATTTAAGTCGCTCATGTTACGGATAACTTTTACTTACCGCTGATCTTGTCATGACTGGAATTGGAACAGACATTTCGTTTAGTGAGAGCAGCAACACGATGACGGACGACACAGCGACACATCACCATACACTGTGGTCATCAATGCATAAGCGGGGCCCATCGATCGTCACCCCGACGCAGGCCGGGGCCTATACGGCTGTGGGATTTGGCGCACTTCTTTCTAAAACCCGTATCGGCCCCGGCCTTCGCCGGGGTAACGACAAGGCAGGGTGACGGGCCTGTGTTGGAGAACGGCTCGCAGTCAACGCCGTTGCAGATTCGCTATGATGCTCGAATCGTCTTCGCCGTTCGTTCACGCTCCAACAGGGCCACATGGCCAGACCCTGATAGCCGCATCAAGTCTCTTGATACATTATATCATTACGTTAAAGCGACGCCGGGAGTTTCGTTACCCGGAGATATCATGCGTCGTTTTGTCCTGTTCGCCACGGCTGCCCTGTCGGCCCCCGCCCTCGCCCAGACCGCCAGTCCGGCAGCCGATACATCGCAAAGTGAGATCGTCGTGTCCGCCCGCCGCCTGGACGAGGCACGCAACGACATTCTGCCTTCGCTCGGTGCGAGCGAATTCAACTTCGACCGCACCGTTCTGAACAACCAGGTGGGCGGTGCCGACCGCAATCTGACGCAGGTGCTGTTGCAGGCACCGGGCGTTACCCAGGACAGCTATGGCGCAATCCACGTCCGTAACGAGCACAGCAATCTGCAATACCGGCTGAACGGCGTCATCGTCCCCGAAAGCATCTCGGGCTTTGGCCAGACATTCGACCCGCGCCTTGCCGATTCGATTTCGCTGATCACGGGCACCCTGCCCGCGCAATACGGATATCGCACATCTGGCGTCATCAACCTGACGACCCGTTCGGGTGCTTTTGAAAACGGTGGCGATGTCGGCTTTTACGGCGGCAGCAACGGCACCATCCAGCCCAGCGCGACGCTGCACGGATCGACCGGCAACACGAACTACTTCTTTTCGGGAAGCTATTTGCAGAACGACCTTGGCGTCGAAAATCCGATCGGGACGCGCAGTGCCATCCACGACCGCACCCGCCAGTATCGCGCGTTTGCCTATCTCTCGACCATCCTGTCGGAAAGCAGCCGCCTGACCGCGTTCGGCGGCACAGCGATCGGCAAATTCCAGATCCCCAACGTGCCTGGCCAAGACCCGCAGTTCACACTGAACGGGCGCAACACGTTCGATTCGGCGCAACTGGACCAGAACCAGCGCGAAACAACGCATTACGGGGTCCTGGCCTATCAATATGCCGGCAGCAACGGGCTGAACTTTCAGGTCGCGCCGTTCGCCCGCTATTCGCAGACGCGCTTTACGCCCGACCCGCAGGGTGGCGACATCATCTTTAACGGATCGAACGACCGTTCGCGCCTGTCGAGTCTGGCCATCGGGGTTCAGGCCGATGGCAGTTATAAGCTGTCGGACGCCCATACGCTGCGCTTCGGGGTGTTTTTCCAGAACGAGCGGACGCGGTCGACGGTGACGTCGCTGGTGTTCCCGGTCGATGGCAAGGGCGACCAGACCACCGACCAACCGACCACAATCTTCGATCGCGGGGGCAGGAACGGCCAGCTTTACGGAGTATATTTGCAGGATGAATGGTCGATTACGCCGCAACTGACGCTGAACTATGGCGTGCGCTTCGACGCGGTGCGGGCCTATACCCGGGAGCAGCAGGTCAGCCCGCGCGCCAATCTGGTGTTCGAACCAGCGACGGGCACGACCTTTCACATCGGCTATGCCCGCAACTTCACGCCGCCCCCACAAGAGCTGATCGGATCGACCCAAGTGGCGCAGTTCGACGGCACCACGCGCGAATCCGAGATCAAGACAGGCGATCCGGTTCGGGCCGAGCGCGAACATTATTTCGACGCCGGCGTGCAGCAGACGCTGGCACCGGGGCTGACCGTCGGCCTCGACACCTATTACAAGATCAAGCGTAACCTGCTGGATGACGGGCAGTTCGGATCGTCGCTGGTGCTGTCTCCGTTCAACTATGCCAAGGGCTATGCTTGGGGGGTCGAGCTGCGCAGCGCTTATACGCACGGCCCGCTGTCGCTGTATGCCAACGTCGCGCGCGGCAAGGAAAAGGGCAAGAACATCATTTCGAGCCAGTATTTTTTCGCGCGCGAAGAGCTGAACTCTATTGCCAGCCAATATATTTACACCGATCATTCGCAGCAATGGACGGCGTCGGGCGGCGGCAGCGTGACGATCAGGAACGGGCTGGGGACATTGGTCCCGACCGCCGATTTTCTGTACGGTGACGGGTTGCGGACCGATGGCGCGGTGCCGAACGGCGGC
The DNA here is from genome assembly GCF_025353885.1 of Sphingomonas sp. Taxonomy (GTDB): domain Bacteria; phylum Pseudomonadota; class Alphaproteobacteria; order Sphingomonadales; family Sphingomonadaceae; genus Sphingomonas_O. The sequence continues at coordinate 11,136 of NZ_JANXNX010000086.1, forward strand.
AAGCTGAAATCCTATGTCACCGCCAATTTCGGAATCGCGCAGAATTTCGATGGGCCGGGCGTGTTGAAGGGGCTGTCGGTGCGGTTCGATGTCACTAACGTGTTCGATAAAGGATATCTGATCCGGGACGGTTCGGGGGTCGGCGTGGGCGCGCCGCAGTTCGGGGCAAGGCGGGGGTTCTTCGGGGGCATACGCAAGAGTTTCTGATGGTTGGTTCGAGGGTGAACTCCCATCGATCGTCACCCCGGCGCAGGCCGGGGCCCATACGGGCGTCCGAAAGAGCGGCGCGCGTCCCGACAGCCGAATAGGGCCCCGCCTGCGCCGGGGTGACGGTATTGTGGGGGTGATCGGCTTTCAGCGATCACGCCATCCCAACGATAAGTGGAAGACACGAGCGGGCGGCATGGCTAAGCGTCGGCGATGGCTGGAACCACGACGACGATGCTTTGTTATACCGACGTAACGACCGCACCGATGCGGGCGACGCGAGGAGATCGACATGGGCAAGGGTTTATTGTTGTGGCTGATCGGTATTCCCATCCCCATCATCCTGCTGCTCTGGCTGTTTTTCCACTAGGATCGGCTGCGGATCGCCCCGTTACCCCGGCGCAGGTCCGTTATGACACTTGAAACCATCTCCACCGTGCGCTGCCATGGCGGGACGCAGGGTGTGTATCGGCACGCGTCGTCGGAAACCGGCACCGACATGACGTTCTCCGTATTCGTTCCAGACCATCTGGCCGGGGGGACGCTGCCGGTCGTCTGGTTTCTTTCGGGGCTGACCTGTACCCATGCCAATGTCACCGAAAAGGGCGAATATCGCGCCGCCTGCGCTGAACTCGGGCTGATCTTCGTCGCGCCCGACACCTCGCCGCGCGGGGCGGATATTCCCGACGACGATGCCTATGATTTCGGCCAGGGTGCCGGGTTCTACGTCGATGCCACACAGGCCCCATGGGCGAAGAACTTTCGGATGCGAAGCTATGTCGAAACCGAATTGCCCGCGCTGATCGCCGCGAACTTCCCGGCGGACATGGCGCGCCAGTCGATCACCGGCCATTCGATGGGCGGCCACGGTGCGCTGACCATCGCGTTGCGCAATCCCGGCCGCTTCCGGTCGGTGTCGGCGTTCGCGCCCATCGTCGCGCCGGGGCGGTGTCCGTGGGGCGAGAAGGCGCTGGGCGGCTATCTGGGCCCCGACCGCGCGGCGTGGCGCGACTATGACGCCGTCGCGCTGATCGAGGATGGCGCGCGGGTCGCAGAGATCATGGTCGACCAGGGCGCGGGCGACACTTTCCTGGCGAGCCAGTTAAAGCCCCATCTGCTGTCGCGCGCGTGCGACGATGCCGGCATCGCCCTGACGCTGCGGATGGAGCCCGAATATGATCACAGCTATTATTTCATATCGACGTTCATGGTCGATCACCTGCGCTGGCACGCCGCGCGCCTGCAAGGATAAACGATTTTGACCGATACCGTAAAAGCCGGCCCGCTGATCGTTGGGCCCCTGATCGTTGGTTTGGGCGGCACGATGACCAGCAACAGTTCGTCCGAACGCGTGCTGCGCCATGTGCTCGATGAATGTCGGGCGGCGGGTGCGGAAACGATCCTGTTCGATGGCAGTGCCCTCGACTTGCCGATGTATGGCTATGGCACACCGCGCACCGGCAAGGCGCAAGCGTTGATCGCCGCGCTGCGCCGGGCCGAGGGTGTCGTCATCGCATCGCCGGGTTATCACGGCACGGTATCGGGGCTGATCAAGAACGCACTCGATTATATCGAGGATATGGCCAAGGATCCGCGCCCCTATTTCGAGGGGCGGGCGGTCGGCCTGATCACGGTTGCGGCAGGTTGGCAGGCAACGGGAACCACGCTCGCCACGCTGCGCAGTATCGTCCACGCCCTGCGCGGCTGGCCGACGCCGATGGCGGTGACGGTCAATTCAGTGCAGCCGGTCTTTGCCGAAGACGGCACGGTCAGCGATGCCGCGCTTAAAGCCCAACTGGGCGTGCTGGCGCACCAGGTCGTGAGCTTTGCCCGGATGAAAGCGCTCGACGATCTGGGCCGGGCGGCGGCAGCGGTCCAGAATTCGGACAAGGATTAGCGACAGGCCCCGTCTTCTGATCCTCTCCGAGACGGGGAGGATTTAGGGAGGCGGTTCCCTCCAAAATCGCGTCACCCCGGCGTAGGCCGGGGCCTATACGGGTGTCGGGTCGGGCGCTCCTCTTTCGGAAACCCGTATAGGCCCCGGCCTTCGCCGGGGTGACGGTGTTGGGGGCAACGGAAAAGGTGACGTCCGCGACGATCTTGTCTAGAGACGGTCCCGTTGGGCTTGTCGGTGCGTTCAGTTACGTCACGTTGCCAGCACCCCCGGAGAAATCGTTGAAGCAGATCATGTCACGCCAGCCGCACACGTTCGTGGCGCCCCCCTCGGCCTGG
>NZ_JANXNX010000021.1 GCF_025353885.1 Sphingomonas sp.
GCGGCGCAGGCCATGGTCGAAGGCATCCCCATCCTCAGTTGCGACACCGCGCTTGACGTCTTCGGATGCCAGCGCATCTGGGAATGAGTGTCTTCCAACGGTCACCGCTTTGCGGCACAACGTGCCCATGAAGACACTTACGTTGCTGCGCCATGCCAAGTCGGGCTGGGACGATCCCGTCGCGCGCGATTTCGACCGCGGGTTGAACGATCGCGGCAAACGCGGAGCCCGGCTGGTCGGCGAACATTTGCGCGACCTCGGCCTCGCCTTCGATGTCGTGGTCTCGTCGCCTGCGGTCCGTTGCATCGATACCCTCGATGGCCTTTGGGATGGTTATGGCGAGGTGTTGCACCCGGTGTGGGACCGGCGCGTCTATCTGGCATCAGGCGCGACATTGCTGGATGTCGTCCACGATTTTCCTGAGGCCGACCACGTCCTGATGTGCGGGCATAATCCGGGATTGGAGGACCTGATCCTGATGCTGGTTCCCGATGGTCCTGACAATCCGTTTCGCGACGAGGTCGAGGAAAAGCTGCCAACCGCGAGCGTCGCCGAATTGCAGATCGACGTGGCGGACTGGGGCGACGTGAAGGTCAACAGCGCGCGCTTCACTCGGCTGGTGCGGCCACGCGACCTGAGCATCGAACTTGGACCCGAAAAACATTGAAAATGCGCGCGGCGACGATGGCCGATGCCCGGGCGCTGGCGCTGGTCGGGGCGGCGACTTTCCTGGAAACCTTTGCGAATGATCATCCGGGTGAAGCGCTGGTGGCTTTTACGCAAACGCACCATTCGATCGCTTATTACGAGGCTTTGCTGGGGCAGCCGACGACATCGGCGTGGATCGTCGAGCACGATGCGGGCGCGCCCGTGGGATATGCGATCGTGGTGGCGGCGTCGCTGCCCGGGTCCGATCCGGCGACCGACGCCGAATTGAAGCGGATCTATATGTTGTCGAAATGGCAGGGCACCGGGATCGGGCGCGCGCTGATCGAGGCGGTCGAGGCCGAGGCGGTTGCGCGCGGGGCAAAGCGTCTGGTCCTGAGTGTCTATACCAAAAATGAAAAGGCGATCCGCTTTTATGGCGCGCGGGGGTTCGAGACGATCGGGCGGGCCATGTTTCCGGGGTTTTCCGAGGCATTTTCTGATTTCGTCATGGCAAAACGGCTCGACGAAGCGGTTGCGACAGGGAGTTAGCTTCGCGCCAGCAGCGCCTTTGCCTTCGTCAAATGCGGCATGTCGATCATTTTGCCATCGAGCGTCAGCACCCCCGCGCCGGGATTTGCGGCAAAGGCATCGATCACCGCCTGTGCCTGGGCGATGGCCGCGTCGGAGGGTGTGAAAGCGGCATTGACCGGGGCGACCTGTGCCGGGTGAATGCACATCATGCCGCGGAAGCCGTCGCGCGCCCCGCGTTCGGCATAGCGGGCAACACCGTCGAGGTCGCGCACCGTCGGAAAGACCGTCTCGATCGGGGCGACACCCGCCGCGGTCGCCGCGAACAGGGTGAACGCGCGCGCAATCTCGTAGGGCGCGGTATAGCTGCCGTCGTCATGACGAGCGCTGATCGCACCGATTGCGGCGGGCAGGTCCTCCGCGCCCCAGGTCAGGCCGACCAGGCGCTCGGCGACATCGGCATAGTCGCCCAGCCGGAACATCGCCAATGGCGTTTCGGTGACGATCGGCAGAATGACGCTGGTGTCGTCGCCGCGTTCGGCAAGCATGCGGACAAGCCCGTCGATGGAGGCCCGGCCCTCCGCCTTTGGCAACATGAACCCGGTCGGGCGCGCCTCGACGACAATATCGAGGTCGCGTTGGGTGAGCCCCCCATCGAGCGGATTGACACGCACGAACAGGTCCAGCGCGCGGTCAGACCCGCGCAGAAAGGCCGCAATCTCGGTCCGCGCAAGGGCTTTGCGGTCCGGTGCGACGGCGTCCTCCAGATCA
>NZ_JANXNX010000033.1 GCF_025353885.1 Sphingomonas sp.
TGCGAAAAGTCTAAAGCACAACCGCAGGTCACCGCTTCAAAGTCGCGATTCTATAAAATACCTTGGTATTTTCACTGCAAACACCGTTTGCTTGGTCAGATAAGTAAAGCAGACGAAATAACCGTTGTAGCCGCTTCGATCGGGACTAAAAAAGAGAAAATCACTTTCATCGAGTCCTTAGAGGACATTATGTCCCAAAACATGAGAGACAAGAAGTGGGCGGTTGATTTTAGGCCCTGTCAGGCCGATCCATGTTTGCAAGTTGCGGACTATTGCGCATGGGCAATTCAGCGCAAATGGGAACTGAACGACACGCGATCTTATAATTTGATCGCAAGGCGTATAACCAGAGAATATGATCTTTGGGAGCGTGGCGCTAATCACCACTACTAATTGCAACCCGCCATGTTGGCGATCTTAGCTATCATGAAAGAGGCCCAGGGGCCAATTCGCTAAGCAAGGGCTGCATTCATCGAATCTGCTTTTTTGTGCTTTATGTCAAGGCTTTTTGGGCGCGGGTTTCGCACTATGCACTAGGCCCCTGATAAGTAAGGCGCTTGCCGATGATGCCCTTGAGGACTTCCAAATTGCGGCCCTTATCATCGCAACCGTTGGCAATCCGGTTGTTATAACGGAACTCGAACTCGGCGAGGTAGCGGTGCAAATGCTGCTCGCCGCAATGCTGGTAGATGCCCTTCATGCCGCGCTTGAATATGCTGAAATAACCCTCAACCGTGTTGCTGTGAATGCGACGGTCGGTCAGATCGACATACTGGCCGGAGTTATGGTTCGTCGTACCGTGGGCGGCAAAGTAGGTAGCGATTGACCGATAGGCGTTATGCTCGTCAGTCATGATCGTCGCCTCCTTCGCGACGTTGGCAAGAACGATTGGCATCAGCGTTTTGGCCGAGACGTTATCGACAACCATCGTGCGAGCCTTGCCGGTATCACGGTCAACCAGCGCCAGAACCTTCATCTTGTGGTGGAAGGCGCGCTTTACTGGCGCACCCTTCACGCGACCGATGAAAGTCTCGTCAACCTCGACAATGCCGCCGTCCGAACCGAATGGCGAAAGATCACCGGAGCGCATTGCTTCGCGGATGCGGTGGGCAAGGAACCACGCGCTCTTGTACTGAACCTCAAGGACGCGGCTAAGCTGGTGCGAACTGATGCCCTTCTTGCTGCTGATGATAAGGTGAACGGCCTGTAGCATCTTGTGCAGGGGCATACGGGCGTGTTCGAACACGGTGCCAACCTTCACGGTGAACTGCTTGCGGCATTCGCCACACTTCTTCAGGCCGAACCGGATAGCGCCTTCGGGGCTTTTCAGGCTTGGTTTGCCCCGAACGCCAGCCAGATCGTAAATCCGGCCACCGATAACTCCACAATGCGGGCAAGCCACGCCGTCAGCCCATATGACGCTTTCGAGAAACTCGAATGCTTTGGCTTCGTCGTGAAAATGGGCCTGCGATAGAACGGACATGACGGCTTAACTCCTTGCCGTCACTTATGCATCAGACCCTTGGGTTTGTAAAGTACATAATCGCCAAATATTTAGGGCTGGAAATGGCCTCCCGAAGCCTAGCGTGCGATATGCACCTTCGCATCTGTCGGAGGCGCGAACATCGGGGTTCCGGACAGTGACCATTCGACCCGCTGGATGCGGGGTGCCCGCGCCGCGGTACATCCCATGCCCGGTCGCGGGTTGGCGTGATAGACGATCCAAGTCGCGCCGTCGGGGGCAGCGAAAAAACCGTTGTGGCCGGGTGCATAGACGCTGGCTTCGGGTGCCTTGGCAATGACCGGACGTGGTGCCTTGCTCCAGGCCGCAGGGTCTAGCGGGTTGCTGCCGGCGCCAGCGCTGAGCAGGCCGATGGCATAATCGTCTGACCAGCAGGCGCTGGCGGAATAGCTGAGAAACAGGTCGCTTTTTGGCCCCGCGAGGAACTCCGGCCCTTCCAATATCTGGCGGCCACCACGGCGTTCCCACTCCAGGTCGGGCCGGGCGATGATCGTTTCCTTGCCGACAAGGGTCCACGGATTGGCCATTGCGACGATCGCCAGGTCGCTGGCAGGCCCGACATAGGGCGAATAGACGAAATAACGCTTTCCGGCATACGCGAAGGTCGTGCCGTCGATACCGCGATGTTCAGTGTTCAGTTGCCCGCGATCGGTCCACGCGCCCCGCGTTGGATCCGTATTCAGATTTTCAAGAACAAAGATGCCGCGATGCTCATCGTCATCGTGCCCGACTTCGGCCGCCGTGTAATAGATGTACCAGGCATTTCCGATCCGGTGCAGTTCGGGCGCCCAGATCGACTGCGCATTGGGCCCGGTCGCGGGCGGGGTCCAGACCGTTATCTCCGCAGCCTCCGCCAAGCGCGAAAGGTCCTTAGTCTTACGAATCGTAAGTCGATTGCCGACTGTGTTCATGTAGAAATAGGTGTCGCCCTGCCGCACGATCCAGGGGTCGGGGCCTGAGGGCAGCAGGGGGTTGGAAATCGTGGACGTCGCCCGTCCAGTATGGGCCACGACAGTCGGCATCGCACCAAGCGCGAGCGCACCGAGCAAGGCCAGCCTCGCCATCAGCCCTGCGCCATCCCGAGTGCTGCGAGCGCTAGGGCAAAGGCGTGCGCGTTCCGGCCGACCAACTCGGCGGTATCGCCGCGCTTATACAGGGCGGAGCCCAAGCCGAATCCTGACGCACCCGCAGCAACCCAGGGCTGCATCGTTTCGGGGGTTATGCCCCCGACCACGAGTTTGGGGACGGCGGGCGGCAGAACTGCCGCCAGTGCCTTGACGACGCCAGGGCTCATCGCCTCGGCCGGGAAGAACTTCAGCGCATGGGCGCCGGAGTGCAGCGCGGCAAATGCCTCGGTCGCGGTCCAGCAGCCCGGCAACGAGGCAAGTCCTGCGGCAACCGAAGCGGCGATCACGTCGCCGTTGGTGTTGGGCGAAACGATCATGCGTCCGCCCGCTGCAGCGACTGCGGTCACCTGATCGACCGACAGGACGGTGCCGGCCCCGGCCACTGCCACGCCCTCCAGATGTCGGGCTAGGCGCTCTATCGACACCAATGGATCGGGCGAATTTAGTGGCACCTCAATCAGCGTAAAGCCTGCGTCGACCAGCGCGTCGCCGACTGCCAGCACCTCGTCGGGTGTGATGCCGCGCAGGATGGCGACGAGCGGAAAATGGTCGAATGCGTTCTTGAAGTCGACGGGCATGGTCATGACAAGCTATCCCAGATGCTGGTGATGCCGCCGACAAAGGCGGCCTGACTGTCGATCAGGTAAGGGCGCGCGCCGACCGCATCAATCGCGGCGGCGTACAGGGCACCGAGTTGCGGGTCGGCGAGCACGAACACAGCACGATCTTCCCCGTCGAGCCGCGATCGCACGTCGGTGCCGATCAGCAAGCCGCTGACATAGGATGCGCTCCCGGTGGCGTTACGCAGGCCAGTGACGAAGTCGGCGCGCACCCCGAACAGGCGGGTGAGCAGCGCGTCGCCGGCGGCGTCGCGAACCCCGCGCAGGAAATCCGCGCCGGGTTCGACGGGGCCGGTCATCTGCGCGGCGAGCAGGCTGTGTTTTTGCAGCAGCGAAAAGAACTCGCCGGTCATTGCTGTGGCAAAATGCGTAATCGCTCCACCGGTCATGGTCGCCCATTTGCAATGTGTGCCGGGCTGGCAAAGCAGCGCGTCGGCAGGGGCCAGCCCGGTTGCGACCGCCCCCAGCAGCTGAACCTCCTCACCGCGCATGACGTCGCTGCGTCCGTCCGCGCGGACCGCGACTCCCGGCACGATGGCCGTGCGGTTGGTTTCTGCCCAGACGAGTTTGCCGGCCAGTGCTGCTAAGTCGGCCGGGCAACCGACATAGGGCGCCTCGACCCACCCGCGATTAGACCCGACCATGCCAGCGCATAGCATCGGCAGATCGCCCATCCGTGCCCGGATGTCGGCGACTTCGGCTCCGAAGCTACCGGGTTCCACCGCCAATATGCCACGATCATCGCGCTGCGTCTCCTCGACCTGGCCATCGACGATGCGATACACCCGACGATTGGTCGTCCCCCAATCGACCGCCAAAAAAGTTCTGCCCTCCGCGTCAGTCATGGAACGCATCGGTGATTTCCCGGCGTCCGCGCAGAAAGGCGTCCGCTACCAGCCGCAAAGGATCGGTGTCGACATCGCTGCGTCCGGCACGGACCAACGAGGCGAAGCGTGCGTACAGGCCCGGATATTCGCTGTCCTCGCCATAATCGGTGCCGGTCGGCAACGACAGGAAGGCACCGCCATTGGACAGCTTCAGCGTCCCGACATCGGTCTCGACGATGATATCCCAGCTTTGCAGGCCGGTCTGGCGCCAGTCGAGGTCCATCAGGATCGGCGCGCCCGCCGTATCGCGAAACTCGATGTCGGCGGCGATCGGCGCGGCGCGGTTGGCGGGAATGGTCAGCGTCGCGGCCTTCAGGAAAAACGGTCGCGGCAGAATATGCGTCGCGATCGAGAGCGCGTTGATGCCGGGATCGAACACGCCCAGCCCGCCCGGTTCCCAGATCCACGCCTGCCCGGGATGCCAGACCCGAACGTCCTCTCGCCAAACGATTGCGACCCGGTCAATCCGCCGCTCGGCCAGCCAGGCGCGCGCCGGTGCGACCCCGGCGGCGAAACGCGAATGCCAGGCGGCAAACAGGGTTACCCCGACCTTGCGCGCCTGGTCGTTGAGCGCAGCCACCTCAGCCAGCGTTGCACCGGGCGGTTTTTCAAGGAAAACGTGGACGCCGCGCGCGAGCGCCTGCGCCGCCAGATCGTAACGAACCTGCGGCGGCGTGCAGAGCGCGACGGCGTCGACCGCCGGCCCTTCGGCCAACAGGGCATCGAGGCTGCGATGGTGGACGACACCCTCCACCCCCGGGTCGTGCGGGCTGACCGTGGCTGCAAGTCCGAAGGCATTGTTACCCGCGATCGCCGGCAGATGCTGGTCGCGCGCAATCTTGCCCATGCCGACGACGGCGATGTGGATCGGCTCCATCAGAGCGCTCGGACGATGACGGGCGACTGCGCCGCGCGCGCTAGGGGATTGCGGACGGCCAGCGTAAAGGGTGCCGCCTCGATCTCGAACACGTCGCCGACCGCGGTTTGCACCGCGTCGCTGAACGACAGGGTCGCGGTGCCGAAAAAGTGAATGTGGATGTCGCCAGGGCGGCGGAACAGCCCGTATTTGAAGTGATGCGCCTCGAGGTTGGCGATGGTATGCGACATATTGTCTTCGCCCGACAGGAACGGTTTCTCCCACAAGGTTTCCCCGTTGCGCACGATCCGGCTGGTGCCTTCGAAATGGCTCGGCGGCGGACCAACCAGCAGTTCGGGGCCAAGTGCGGCCTGGCGCAATTTGGAATGCGCCAGCCAAAGGTAATTGTGCCGCTCGGTCACGTGATCGCTGAATTCGTTGGCGAGGCACAGGCCAAGCCTGAACGGGGTGCCATCGGGGCCGATCAAGTAGATACCCGCCAGTTCGGGCTCTTCGCCGCCGTCCTTGGCAAAATCAGGCATCGTCAGCGGTGCGCCTGGCGCGACCAGCTGCGATCCGTCGCCCTTGTAAAACCATTCGGGCTGCTGTCCGATCTCGCCAGCGCCGGGCTTGCCACCATCGACACCTTCCAGAAACATCCGCATCGAATCTGTCTTGGTCGTGGTGGCTGCAGCTTGGCGGTGCATTTGGTCGCGGCCCTCGGCCGACCCGAGATGGGTCAGGCCGGTACCGGAGAGCAGGACATGCGCATCATCGTCATGGTCGATCGGCGCGAGCAACCGCCCCGCGGCATATTCCGCCGCGAGATCGACCCCAGTCCGCTTGCCGCACGTTTCGACCGCTTGCGCCAGCGTGAGGCCATCAGCGATGGCGCGCCCGGCAAGTTCACGTACACTTGTCACGCCGTTCACAAAGGTCACACCTTCGGCAGTTGCCGCGATGACCGATCGCACCCCGTCGGCTCCACGATGTTGCAGCAAACGAAATGCCATGAAACCTCTCCCTTGAATTCGAAGGCCGTTATGGCCTGTGTTCGTGCAATCAGCCGAGCCTCGGCGTGCTATCCAGCAGGCGGGGAACGCCCGTCGCGTCGTCGCGCAGTTCAGGCGGCAATATCGACTGCGCCAGATTCTGGTAGGACACCGGGCGCAAAAACCGGTCGATCGCCAGGCTGCCAACTGAAGTCGTGCGCGCATCTGACGTTGCCGGAAATGGCCCCCCATGGACCATGGCATGGGCGACTTCGACTCCGGTCGGCCAGCCATTGGCAAGGATGCGACCAACGCGGCGTTCGAGCGCGGGCAGCAACGCCGCCGCGACGGGTTCATCCTGCGGCTCCATGTGGAGGGTCGCAGTCAACTGGCCCTCCAGTCCCTCGATCACATCGCGAAGCTCGGCCTCGTCGCGGCATTTCACCAATATACCAGCTGCGCCGAAGACTTCATTGCCAAGCGCCTTGTCCGCCAGGAATGCCTCCGCGGTGGTAGCGAAAAAGGCCGCCTGTCCGCGAGGGCCATCGCCCTGCTTGCCACGTGCGATCGTCGTTACGCTGTCGCTGTTGGCCAGGGCGTCGACGCCCTTGGTATAAGCGGCATGGATTCCGGTCGTCAGCATGGTTGCCGCCTCTGCCGCAACGAGCGCCCCGCCCGCCGCGGCGACAAATGTGTCGAATCCCTCGCCATCAATTGCGAGCACAAGGCCGGGATTGGTACAAAACTGCCCCGCCCCCATCGTCAGCGAACCGACAAATGCTGTTCCCAGCGCCGCGCCCCGCGCCTTCAGCGCCGCCGGCAGCAGCAGGACCGGGTTGATGCTCGACATCTCCGCATAGACCGGGATCGGCACGGGGCGAGCTTGCGCCAGCGCCACAAGGGCAAGACCACCATCGCGCGAACCGGTAAAGCCGACCGCGGCAATACGCGGATCCCTGACCAACGCGCTTCCAAGGTTTTTGCCCGGGCCAACCAGATGCGCAAAAACACCCGCTGGCAGTCCGCAAGCGGCGACGGCGCGGTGGATCGCATCGGCCACCATGGCCCCTGTATCGGGATGCGCTGGATGGCCCTTCACGACCACCGGGCACCCGGCGGCCAGCGCCGAAGCGGTGTCGCCACCAGCGGTCGAGAAAGCGAGCGGGAAGTTGGACGCGCCGAATACGGCCACCGGTCCGAGCGGGATCATGCGCATCCGCAAGTCGGGACGGGGCAAAGGCTGGCGATCGGGCATTGCAGGATCGATACGCAGGCCGAGCCAGGCGCCGCCGCGCACCACGCCTGCGAATAGTTTCAACTGGCCCACCGTACGACCGCGCTCACCCTCCAACCGGGCGCGCGGCAAGCCACTTTCGCGCATCGCGGCGACGATCAGGTCGTCGCCGATCGCCAGAATTTCTTTGGCGATCCGCTCCAGGAATTGGGCACGCGCCTCGCGATCGGTGGCGCGATAGACATCGAATGCGGCGTCTGCCGCGATGCAGGCCGCCTCCATATCGGCAAAACCATGAACCGCAAGCGCCTCTCCATCCGGTTCACCGGTCTCGGCAGTAATGGAACGAAAGCTTGAGGTGTCGGCGCGGACGATCGTGGCAACATCGGCTGTCATTGAATTCTCCTGATTACTCCGACATATTGCACCAAGGTCCAGAACGCAATGATTTGTCGTTCCGAGTTGGCGGCAGTGCTGTTAGGAAGACCCCCGGAGAACAAAAAGATGAGCGACGGCATTGCCCTTGAGGGCGCAACCGAAAGTCCGCGCAAGGCGCGCGGCACCGGCCGTCGCCTGAACGGCGCTGTGGCACATAAACTCGGCCTCGCCATCCTGTCGGGCGAATATGCGCCCGGTGACACGCTATCGGGCGAGGTCGCCTTTGCCGAGGAACTTGAAGTATCGCGTAGCGCTTATCGTGAGGCGGTGCAGGTGCTGATGGCCAAGGGGCTGGTCGAGAGCCGCACCAAGACCGGCACGCGCGTCCTGCCGCGCAGCCGCTGGAATCTGCTCGACCCCGATGTGCTGGCCTGGGCCTTTGCCGGCAAGCCCGACGTCGATTTCGTGCGCAACCTGTTCGAGCTTCGCGCGATCGTCGAGCCCGCGGCCGCGCGGCTGGCGGCCGAACGCCGTGACAAGGCGGATCTTAAGATCATGAAGGACGCGCTGGTGGGTATGCGTCGCCATACGCTGGCCACCGAAGTGGGCCGCGCGGCTGACCGGGATTTTCACACCGCAATCTTGCAGGCAACGCGCAACGACGCCTTGCTGACACTCAGCGCCAGTATCGGCGCTGCGGTCAACTGGACCACGCAGTTCAAGCAGCGCGGGCGGAATTTGCCCCGCAATCCGCTGCCCGACCATATGCGCGTGTACGATGCGATCGTTGCAGGTGATCAGGAAGGGGCAAGCGATGCGATGCGCGTGCTGGTCGATCTGGCTCTGGAGGATACGCGCACCGCAATGGAGCGGCTGACCGGCTAACGCGCAGGAAAGGCGGCGACGATCGCGTCGTATTGACGACGCGCAATGCTGATCATCGATCCGTGGCGCGTCCCCGTTGGCATTTCGTAGCGGTTCCATTCGGGCACGCCACTGTTACCAGAGACCTGATACCATGGTCCTTCCAGTGTCGGCGCCATCGACAGGCCGTAGCTGGTCCCGGCATATTGCTCATAATAAAGCAGCCAGTCAGTCCCGCCTGGCGCGCGCACGATCGTCGGTGCCTCCCGGAAGTTGGGACTGAGCGGCGGCCCGGGCAAGGGATAGGGGCCTAACAGCGATTTTGCACAACTGGTCCGGATCGTCTTTCCGGTTGGCCAGTCATATGATGGATAGCGTTCGTCCTTGACGACAGCGCAATAGCCGGCCCGGCCGTTTGGCTGTATGATCGTGTCGATCGTGGCCATGTTCCAGTCGAAAAGTCGGCGCGGTGGGGCGGCGAAGGTTTTCAGGTCGGGCGACCGGACATAAAGCGTGCGCTGGCTACCCCAATACCGTTCCGGATCCTGAGCCGAGCCGTCCAGGTTCGGTGTGTGCCACGTCAGCAGGAATTGGTGCGACTGCGCATCGTAGAACAGCTTCGGTGCCCCGATCCGCTGCAGCGTATGCGGGTGGTCTGGTATGTTTTTCAGGTCAGGGCGATAGGTGCCAAAGCTCGTCCAGCGGATCAAGTCGTCCGACACCCAGAAGCGGATCAGCGGATCGTCGTCGCCCTTATTGCCGACCAAGTAGTACCGCCCGTCCCCGCCCTGCGCAATCGAGGCATGGCCGTGATAGTCCGCCGATACCGGGTTCCCGCGGTTCAACCGCGTCCAGTGAAACCCATCGATGCTAACCGAATAATAGAGTTCACCGTAATGCTCCTTGGTCATGTGCGCCAACAAATACGCCCTCGTCGGATCGACCCGGAGCGTCACTGGCCCGCCCGGGGCCTGCGCGGCCGCCGGGGTTGCCAGCACCGCCAGCATGAGCGCCAGGACGATCCGTCGCAACACGATCAGCGCCGCTTACGCGCAGGCGAGGCGATTGGCTGGGCCGGCGGGACCACGCCCTTAGGGGCGGCGGCGAGACGGCGGATCAGGTCGACTTCCGCCTGGCGATACGGCGTGCCATCGGCGCGGAACACTTCGTGGAACCAGATCGTCGGTTCCGACAGGACATAGGGTTTCTGCCAGCTGTCCCATGGCAGGCGCGTCTGCGTTCGCCCATCGACAAAGCCCCAGTTCATCGCCGCGACATTATAGCGCTTTGCGATCGGTAGCGATCCATCGAAGGTCGATCCGTTACCGCGCGCCATATACTCGGTGCACAGGATCGGACGGTTGTAGGGCAGCAATTGCTTGATCCGGCCCTCGAATGTCTCGGGCCAGCTATAGTCGTGGAAGGTGATGACGTCCGACTGAGTGAGCTGGAGCTTTTCCATGGCTGAATTCTTGCCTCCCGGCGTCCAGTCATTGCCCAACCACACGCCCGATGTCAGTGGCTGGCTGGGGTTCGCATCGCGGGCCCAGGTGAACACTTGGGCCAGCAAGGCGCGCACCAGCGGCTCCTTGCCTTCCTGCCCCTTGTACTGGTCGGCGCCATTGTCAGGTTCGTTCCAGACATCCCAGCCGAGAATGCGCTCATCCTTGGCAAAGGCACCGATCACCCCTTGCACATACGCCTTGTAGGCCGGGTAATGGGCACGATCGCGCAGCCCGGGCATGCCAGGGCCCTGCACCCAGCCCGAATTGTGAACGCCCGGGATCGGCGGATGCTGCGGCCCGAGCTTGGGTTCGGGGTCCCAGCAGCTGTCGAACAGGACGAACAGTGGCTTGATGCCATGGCGGTGGGCGATGGTCAGGAATTCGCTCACCCGCCGCTTGAACCCTTCGGGATCCTGTTGCCATAACTGGTCGTGCAGAAAAACGCGCATGGTGTTCATGCCGATGCCCTGCGCCAGGTTCAACTCGTAGTCGATGCGCTTGGGATCCCAGGTCGCCTCCTGCCACATCTCGAGCTGGTTGATGGCGGTTGCCGGTGTGTAGTTTGATCCGACCAACCAAGGCTGCGTGGCGTACCAGCCATTGGCCTGCGCTTCGCTCCACCGGTCGCGCGCCTGGGCGGGAGTGGCGACGATCGCCGTCGAGGTCAGCAGCAACGCCGTGAGGAATAGCTTCATCGTTTTTCTCCTGGTGCCCAAAATTAGCGTTGCGTGTTTAGTTTGTAGACCATCAGGTTGAGATAGGTCTGGCCGGGGTTCAGCCGCACCGAGGGGAAGGCCGACTGGTTGGGCGCGTCGGGGAACAACTGCGGTTCCATGACGATGGCGTCACCCATGCGATAGATCTGGCCCTTTTTGCCGGTGATCGTTCCGTTCATGAAATTGCCCGAATAAAATTGCAGGCCCGGCTGGTTCGACCATAGTTCAAAGCTGCGTCCCGACACCGGTTCGACAACGCGCGCCATCAGGTGAATCGTCGGCGTCACCGCTTTGCCGATCACCCAATTGTGATCATAGCCGCGGCCATAGGCGATCTGGGGATCGCGTGCGTCGCGCACCCGGTCGCCGATCGCGCGCGGTTTGCGGAAGTCAAACACGGTGCCCGCGACGGGCACATGTTGCCCGGTCGGGATGGCGGTCGCATCTGTCGGAGTATAGCGCTCCGCCGGGATCGTCACGACATGACCCATCGCGCCACGCGGAGCACCGACACCGGCAAGGTTCCAATAGGCGTGGTTGGAGATGTTGACGACGGTCGGCCTGTCGGTCGTCGCGCGATATTCAATCGTCAGCTGATTTTTCTCGTCGAGCGAATAGGTCGCATAGGTCGTCAGCGTGCCCGGATAGCCCATGTCCCCGTCGGGGCTGACATAGCGCAAGGTGACCGAGGCGGCAGGACCGCTTTTCACGTCGGTCACTTCCCACAACACCTTGTCGAAGCCCTTGGTCCCGCCGTGCAGCGAGTTGGCGCCGTCGTTGGTCGGCGTATGATAAACCTTGCCGTCGAGGGTGAAGCGCCCCTTGGCAATACGATTGGCGACGCGGCCGACCGTTGCGCCAAAGAATTCGGGCTTGGCAAGATAGCCGTCGAGCGTGTCGTAGCCGATCTGCACGTCCTCCACCTTACCGGCCTTGTCGGGCATCAGCAGTGCTTGCAGCGATGCACCCAGTGCGATCACCGTTGCCGAGATGCCGCGACCGTTGGTGAGCGTTACCGCGGACACGTCGCGACCGTCCGGCAGCTTGCCGAAGCTCGCTTTCCTGGCGTTTGCGGCAAGCGTTGGGCTGGCAGTGCCGATCGCGATGGCGGCGAGCGCGGTGGCGGCGAAAAAAATGCGGTTCATGAAGGAATACCTTTCCTGGAAACTGTCAACAGACGCCTGCTCAATCGGTCATCTGCACCGGCAGGATCGCGCCATCGCGTGCATAGCGCAACACATCGACCGCGATCTGCCGCTCGCCCCGGAACGGCATGCCCCCGACCGGCTTTTCCCAACGATGATAGACGATCAGCCATTGCCCCGTTTTCGGGTCGCGCACAAAACTGTGATGGCCTGGCCCCTTATGCCGCTGGTCGCTGCTCAGGATTACGCCACGATAGGTCCACGGCCCGATAGGCGACGCGGCGGTAGCGTAGTGCACCGAATAGTCGGGTCCGTTCCAGTGCCCATGGCTGTATGACAGGTAATAGATGCCGTTGCGTTCGTGCATGAACGCGCCTTCGGTAAACTGGGGCGGCGTTTCGACCGGCACCTCTCGCGCGATGCCGATCATGTTAGGGGTCAGTTCGAAGACGCGCAGCTTCGCGCCCGCGCTGCCCCCGGCGTAGAGATAAGCGGTTCCCGATCGGGGGTCGACGAATGCCATCGGATCGATCGCCTCGAAACCCCGACCGTCCCTGACCAGTTCGCCGGTCAGCAGCGGCTTGCCGCTATCGATGAAGGGTCCTTCGGGGCGCGACGCTATCGCGACGCCGATGCGGCTTGGCGTCGGGTTCTGCGGGCCGACCGAATAATAAAGATACCATTTGCCGCCACGCGTTGCGACGGCGGGCGCCCACAGGAAATGCTCTTTTGCGTGATCGTCGCCGATCCAGGCGATGCTGTCGCGCCGGATCAATTCGCCGCGACTTTTCCAGTGCTTTCGGTCGGTCGAGGAAAAGGCCCCGAAGCGATCGGCGACCCAGCTACCGCCGGGCCCGCCGGTCGGAAAGACCCACAATTCCTTGCCGATATACATTGCGTGCGGGTCGGCACCCTGAAATTGCGGGTTGCGGGCCAGCGCCGGATGCACCGTCGCCAGCAGGAGAGCGACGGCGAACAAAAAGCGCTTCACTGGCCATAATCCAGAATGAATACGGGTCCGATATCGATCGTCTGCTTGGCACAGCCGAGATGGAAGGCGGCGTTCAGCCCACCGGCTGGATAGGCCTGGTCGGCCTTGCCGATCAACTTGTACATTTTCCATTCGGGCGTGATGTCGAACGGCTGTTCAAAGATGGTGCGCACGACCGGTGTCGCTTCCAATTGGCTGCGGCAGATCTTGCCGGGAGCATCGCCCTCGGTCCGTTGCGCGCGGGCCCAGAACGCGATGACGATCCGGTCGCCCTTTCTGACTGGCTTCAACGTGGGCGTGACCACCCCGATGCGTCCGAACTCAGGTATCGCGCCGCTGATCGGGATGCGCAGCGCCTTGCCGAACTGGACGGTCTTGTCGGTGCGGACCTCGGGCGGAATGCGCTGACCATAAGGGCGCAGCGATTCGGCACGCGGATCGTTGGAAAGCCGGTCGGCGAAGATAGCCTCCGCCGACCGGGGTGCCGATGCTGTCGCCGGGGCGGGCGTCTGGCCCGTCGCGGCAACCAGCGGCACGGCTAGTGCCGCCGCGCCAAGCAGAACGAAACGCATCATCGTTGGCCCTCTAATCAGAAGCGAAAGCGCACACCGAGCGAATAGGCCCGCTCGAGGTCGATGGTCTGCCGCGTGTAGGTGCCCGTGTCATACTGACGCGTGCGCTGCAGTGGAGTGCCGAGCAGGTTGATGATGTCGAACGCGATCGTGACGTTGGGTGTTGGGGTAACCGAGGTCGAGAAATCGACCTGCCCACGGCCCCGTTCGATGACGGCATGGGCGATCGGATCAAGGGGTTCGAGACTGTAGTAAGACACGAACTTCGATCGATAGTTATAGGCGACACGCGCCGAAAACATCGGCTTTTCGTAGAGCGCGACCAGGTTGTACGACCATCTCGATACGCCCGGAAAGTCTCCCTGCTTGCTGTTGCGCGAAGCGGCGAAGTTAGGCTGAAGATCACCCTTCGCGTCGATAAACGTGCCGTTTGCCTGAAGGCCGAAACCCTTTGCCCAGTCGGGCAGGCTATCGATATCGAGGAAGCTGGTAAACGTTACCTCCGCCCCTTGCAGCCGGGTCTTGCCCAGGTTCACCGGCCGCGCGATGCGTAGACCAGCGGCGGAGCGATCGTCCACCGTCACGAGGAAGCCCTGCGCGTCGTGCCGGAAGACCGCCGCAGTAAACGACCCGGTCCGTGAAAAGTAATACTCAGCGCTTACGTCATAATTGTTGGACGTGAGCGGCTTCAGGTTGGGATTGCCTGCCGAGCCGCCCCGACGCAACTGCTCGACACACTGCGGTGTGGTTGGGTCGACGCGGCAAGGACTGTCGGGTGCGAGGATCACAGGCTGCCCGAGCGACGTATTCGGACGAAGATCGTTGAAATTCGGCCGCGTGCGTGTCTGAGTGTAGGCGAGGCGCAATTGCAGCTTGTCACTGAGGGCGATCCGCGAACTGACGTTCGGCAAATAATCTGTATAGTTGCTGTTTGCCGAAATCGCAGGGAATGATAATATTTCGCTGCCGTCAGGATTCAAACCTAGAACAATGCGTGAGAAACCATTGATTTTTGTTTTGGTTTTGATCGCCCGCAGGCCGACGACACCATCGACCACGATGTTGCCCAGGTCGAAGCCGTATTTCACCTGCGCGTACGCAGCATAGGACTTCTCGTTGGCGCGGAAATTGTCGCTAGGGTTAAAGGCAGGGAGACCGGCCGGCTCCCCAAAGAAGCTGCGCAGGGCGACGAGATTGTCGCGGATGCTGTTGCGCGTGATCGCGGCATAGGTCTTGTTGGGCTGGGCATCATTATAGGTGAAGCCAGGCAGTGTCGCCCTGACGTCCGCGCCAGGCAGCGAGGTCAGCGGAATGCGCAGTCCCTCATTGTTGCGGTAGATGTTACCGAAGTCCCGCGCGGCCTTGCGATCGCCATAGCGCACACCAACCTCGATCCGCTTCAGGAAACCCATGTCAAGTTCATAGGAAAGGTCGGTTCGCGCCTGCCAATCCTGACCACTGACCACAGTCAGCTCCTGATACAGGCCGCGGCTGATGTAATTGGCTGGGTCGGTGATGTTGAAGTTGACGTAGCTCTGCGACGCACCGCCATACTTCGCCACATCGAACTGGACATTACGCACCGGCGAACTGGCCATCGCATAATCCACGTTGACGAGGTTGGCGGTGAACTTGCTGTCGGTATAGGCCAGATCGGCAGAGATTTTCAGCCGATCCTTGGTCCAGATCGCGCCACCACCAGCCTGGTAGGTGTCGGTCTTGCCGTTGAATGAGCCGCTAAAGCCGTCCGGCCGCACTGCATTGGTGACGGTCGCGGTCGAGATCTGGTCGGTGCCCGGAATGACCGTCACGTTCGACAGCTTGATGTCGCCGAAGATCGGGATGAACATATAGCGGTTATAATCTTTTGACCGGAAACCCTGGTACAGGCCGTCGGCATAGATTTCGAGTTCGGGCGTGGGCTTCCACTGGAAAGCGGCGTTGGCCGACGGACGGTAACGCTCGCCGTAACCCAGGAAATTGCCCTGCGCGTCGGGGAAGCGCAGCCCGGGCTGGACGCCGGGTGCGTTGTTCGCATCGGTCTTGCCGATCACGAGCGACTGTTCGCGCGTCGAATCCAGAAAGTTGATGCCGACATAGGAAACGTTCAGCAACAGGCCCATCTCGCCGATGCCCGTGTTCCAGCGATCGCTGATCAGCAGGTTGGCATTGGGCACGATTTTTTCGGACTGCTGCGACAGCACGGCATTTGCCGAACCGGACAGTTCGAAGCCGGCGAAATCGAACGGCTTGCGGCCGCGCACGTTGATCGATCCGGCAATGCCGCCCTCGATCTGCGGCGCGAGACCCGACTTATACACTTCCAGCGCCGCCACGGTGCCGGCGGGAAAGTCCTGAATCTGGACGTAGCGACCCTCAGCGGTGAAAATCTGACGCCCGTTATAGGTCGTCGTGAGGTCGGGCAGGCCGCGGACCGTAACGCCGGCCGATTCGCCGCCGCCACGCGTGACCGACACGCCGGCCACGCGCTGCAGCGCCGAGGACGCGAAGGTGTCGGGCAGTTTGCCGATATCCTCGGCGACGATGGCATCGACGATCCCGTCGGACAGGCGCTTGATGTTCTGCGCGGATTCGAGGCTGCGACGCAGGCCGGAGACCACGATGTCGCCACCCTCGGCGGGCTCATCCTGAACCGCAGGCGCGGGCGACGCCGAATTGATGCTCAGGTCCGATGGGGCCGCTGGCTTCGGCGCTTCCCGTGCGTCTGGCACCCGCTTTGCTGGCTTGGCTTGCGCCACCAGCGGCGACAGCGCCGAGACCAGCGCAAATGCTGCCACGGACGCGCTTAATATGGACTTGGTTGTCATCAGCCTCTCCCCTTCACGACGCCATCGATATTCCGGGCGTTTTTTTCCTGCTAGAATTTTAGCAACGTGCAGGCAAGATCATTTGTCGGAGAAATGAATTTTGTTGCAAATGGGGTACAGTTCAGGTTGGAGCCGCATCGGCGCGCCTGATTATTCGGCCTAAAGTTTATCAAAATGGTATGCACTGATCGGGCCATGAGGCCCACCCAGCCAGTGATTGCCCGGTGGTTGTAGGACTAATGGCCTGATCGACGACCTACAGCCGACCGTTGCCCAATGGCACACCGAAGTCAGGGCTGCCGTCCGGCGCAAAGCGGAACGGCTGCACCCGGGTATGCCGGTTGGGATCGAACAGCGGATCGCCGGTGATCTTCTCATAATCGCGACCGTGGTAAACTAGCATGTCACCGCCCCGCTCATCCACCGTGAAGCTGTTATGCCCCGGTCCCCAGACTTTGTGTTCGGGCGAGGATTTGAAAACCGGCACGGGCGATTTTGACCAGCTTGCCGGCTCCATCAGGTCCGCATCGTCCTTCGCACGCAGCATCCCCATACAATAGCGCGAATCGGTCGCGCTGGCCGAGTAGGTTATGAACACCTGCCCGTTGCGCGCCAGAAAGGCTGGCGCTTCGGCGACCTTAAAGCCGCGCACTTCCCACGCGAGCGTTGGTACGGTCAGCCGCGCGGGCTTGGCCGCCAGGGTCAGCGGCGTCGCCAGCGGTGCCAGATACAGATTCGAATTACTGTCGATCCCGTCCTCACGCTGCGCCCAGGCGAGATAGCGGGTGCCGCGATGCACGAAGCTGGTCGAATCGAGCGTGAAGCTGTCCCATCCCGTCTGCAATTGGCCGAGCACGGTCCAGGTGCCGGTCATCGGGTCGTGCCCGTTGCACGTCACCGCATAGGTGCGGATGCGAAATACATCCTCGCCGCCGCCACTGGGACCGGCGGCGAAATACATGATCCATTGCCCGTCGATCAGATGCAGTTCGGGTGCCCAGATAAAGCCCGACATCGGCCCGCTGGACAGATGACGCCACAACACCCGCTCGTTGGCCGTCGCCAACCCGGCGAGCGTGCGCGAACGGCGCAGCACCAGCCGGTCGTATTCAGGCACCGATCCGGTCATGTAATACCAGCCGTCGGTATGGCGGAACACCTGTGCATCGGCACGCTGACGCACCAGCGGATTGGTGATAACGGATTTGTTCGCTGGCCTGCGGGCGAGGGCCGGGGTCGCTGCCAATACTGCCGCCCCAGCCACGAAACCACGTCGGGTAAAATTGTGCATGATCAATTCTCCGCCTGCGGCCAGCCGTCCGCAGCCCATTTCACCTGCGCGATCCGCAGCGTCGGTGCGCCCTGATTGTCGCGATCATAGGCATGGTAAACGGCGTAGTCGTTGCCGTCCCTGTCATGCAGGAAGCCGACATGGCCGGGCCCGCGAAAGCGGTCCTTTTCGGGCAGGTCGGCACGCAGGAAAATGGTCCCCCCGCCCGTCATCATGGCGCTGCCATCCTTGCCGAGATAGGGCCCGGTGATCGCCCTGGACCGACCGACCACGGTGTAATAGGTGCTGTTCACACCCTTGCAGCAATAGTCGTACGAGGCGAACAGCCAGTAATAGCCGCCATGATCGAAAATGAACGGTGCCTCGACCGGCGCGGGCGCTCCCTTTGGTGCGGGGGGGCGTGCGATCGATGTGGGCGTGGCGGTCGGGTCCGTCGGCTTGCCGGTCTTGGCATCCAGCGCGAACAGCTTCAGTCCGCTCCAGAAGCTGCCCAATGACAACCAGTGCCGCCCCTGCCGATCGACGATGAAATTGGGATCGATCGCGTTGAAGTCGCTCTGCGCGGTGGACATCAGCACTATCCCCTCGTCGCGCCAGCCGTAGCCGGGTGCAGCAGGGTTAAGTGTCGGGCTGGTGAACAGCCCGATCGCCGACCGGTTGGAGCCGAAGGTCGAGACCGCATAGTAAAGCTGCCACCGGCCGTTCGCGAACGAAATGTCGGGCGCCCACATGCCCTTGGCGCCGGGCACCGCCTTGGTGGCCCATTCGGGTAGCCGATTGTCCACCAATGGCTTGCCGAGCGTCCAGTGAACCAGATCCCGCGAGCTTCGCGCCGACATGCCGGTCCCGAAAACGTAATAAGTATCGCCTTCGCGTGCAATTACCGGATCGTGCGTCGGCACCAGATCTCCGCTCAGCCGGCTGTTCAGCGTTGGCGTTTGCTGCGCCGTGGCCGGCGTCAAGGCGCTGCTGGCACAAACCAGCAGCGCCATCGCGAACAGATAAGCCTTGGGTCTCGTCATCACTCCAGCACGAGCATGACCACCGATTTCGGCGGCAGCTTTGCGGACAGGACGCCCGCATTCAGCGTCGCGCCGGTAAAGGCGATCGGAACGACCGTCGCGGGCGCGTCGAAGCTGTTGAGCGCGTTCATCTGTGGGGCGGTCAGTATCCGCCCCGACACGCTCCGCGCGGTCAGGCCGGGCAGCGTCGCGGATACCGTGTGCGCCAGGTTCGGATCGAGATTGGCGAGTGCGATGCGCACTTTACCGTCCTTGCCGCGCACCGCCGACGCGCTGATCGCGGGCATCGTCCACTTGTCCTTGCTGTAAGGGGGCGACTTGATGTCAATGGGCAGCACCGTGCCGTCCATAAAACCCTTGTACAGGGCAAAGACGTGATAAGTCGGCGTCAGCACCATCTTCTTGCCGTCGGTCAGGATCATGGCCTGCAACACATTCACCATCTGCGCGATCGCGGTCATCTTCACGCGGTCGGCATGTTTGGCAAAGATATTGAGGTTGACCGCCGCAACCAGCGCATCGCGCAACGTGTTCTGCTGGCGCAGGAAGCCCGGATTGGTCCCCTTGTCCCCGGCATACCAGGTGCCCCATTCGTCGACCGCCAGCCATACCCGTTTGTTCGGATCGCTCTTGTCCATGATCGCGCTGTGCCGCGTAATGAGGTCGTCCATGCGCAGCGCCTCGGACATTGTCTCTGCCCAGCCCGCTTCGTCGAACAGCGTGGCCGAAGCGCGCGGCGGCCAGCCGCCCGGGACGGTGTAATAGTGCAGCGACAGGGCATCAACCTGGCCCGTCACTTCGCGCATCATGACCTCCGTCCAGCGGAAATCGTCGACATTGGCCCCACTGGCGACCTTCAGGATGCGCGTGTCCTTGGGTGCCTTGATGAAGGTGGCATAGCGCCGCGTCACGTCGGCAGCATATTCGGGGCGCATATTGCCGCCACAGCCCCACAGTTCATTGCCGACGCCGAAAACGGGCACGGCCCAGGGCGTCTTGCGGCCGTTCCGGGCGCGTTCGTCGGCAAGGGTGCCAGCGGGCGCGGTCATATATTCTACCCATTCGGCCATTTCCTGCGGCGTGCCGTTGCCGACGTTCCCCGCGATATAGGCCTCGGCCCCGATCTGTTCGGCAAGGTCCATGAATTCGTGCGTGCCGACCGTATTGGGTTCGGTCACCCCGCCCCAATGCGTGTTGATCTTCACCGGCCGCTTTGCCCGGGGGCCGATTCCTTCGCGCCAGTGGTATTCGTCCGCAAAGCATCCGCCGGGCCAGCGAATGACCGGCACGGCGATGCCCCTCAACGCCGCAACCACATCATTGCGAAAGCCGCGCGTGTTGGGAATGTCGGAATTCGGGCCAACCCACAGACCGCCATAAATACCAGTGCCGAGATGCTCGGCGAACTGAGTAAAGATGCGCCGGTCATAAACCGGACCGGGCCGGTCGCCGTGCACCGCCATCGTCACAGGCGTCTCGACAGGGACCCGCTCCGCAGTCGGTTGCGCCTGCGCCCCCGAAACCGCGCTGGAGGCCAGCAGAATGACGGCGGCAAGGCCGCGCAGCGTGCGGATCATCATGTTCTCCTATGGTCTGGCGAACTCAGCACGGACCGTATGGGGTCGTGCGCCGCTCAGGTAATGATCTGGTCCGGCAACATCTCGGTCGGGCGCGAACCCCAGAGCGCATAGAACAGAACGTAGAGCTCGCACGCGGTGGTCAGCAGGAACGACGCCTGCAGACCATAACTGTCGGCCAGCCAACCCTGAACAACCACGAGCGCGCCGCCTGCGATTGCCATAATCAACAGCCCCGACCCCTCCTCCGTCAACGGACCCAGACCGCGGATGCCGAGCGTGAAGATCGTGGGAAACATGATCGAATGGAACAGTCCGACCGATATCAGCGCCCACATTGCGACATGGCCCGTGGTAAAGGCCGCAACAAGCATAACCACGGTAGCGCCGATGCTGGCGAAAGCGAGGACATGGCCGGCATCGACCTTCTGCATTACGAACGCCCCAACAAGACGGCCAACCATCATCCCGCCCCAAAGCAGGAACAGGTAATGCGACGCCTGCTCGTGCGTCAGGTTACCGATTTCTGGCTGCGAAACAAAGTTGATGAAAAGATTGCCGACGCCGATTTCAGCGATCAGGTAGATGAAGATTGCCGGAATACCGAACACCAGGTTGCGGTGCTTCCACAGCGAATGGCCCTTGCGCTCTGCCTTGGCGGCGCGTTGCGTCGCGACCCCCATGGCGGGAAGCGGGAAGCGAGCAATGACGACGGCCAGGATCAGCAGCACGACCGCCACGATGAGATAGGGCAGCACGACCGACTGTGCATCGGCAAGTTTTTCGGCCGGCGTCAGTGCGGCGGCACCCGCAACGGCCGTGCCCGATGTGGTGCGGCCGAGGATGAGGTAGCCGCCAAACAATGGTGCCAGCGTCGCACCCGCCGAGTTAAACGCCTGCACGAGGTTCAGCCGCGACGATGCCGTTTCGGGCTTGCCGACCACCGCGACATAGGGATTGGCCGCGACCTGCAGCAAGGTAATGCCGCTGGCGATGACGAACAGCGCGAACAGGGTGACGCCGTAAGAGGGTATACGCGCCGCGGGCACCATGACGAGCGCACCCGCCGCCATCATGCCGAGCCCGACGACCATCGATTTCTGATAGCCGATCCGCTCGATCAGCTTTGCTGACGGGATCGACGCGAAGAAATAGGCGATGAACCACACGCTCTCGATCAAGGTCGTCTGGGTGTAGGACAGGTCGAAAACGCTACGCAGATGAGGAAGCAGTGTGCCGTTGATGACGGTGATAAACCCCCACATAAAGAACAATGTGCCGAGGAGAGTCAGCGCGGGGGCATAGCTGAACCCCTTCTGGTCCGTGGCCGCACCCATATTACCCGTCGTCGATGGCGGCATGGCCATAAATACGCTTCTCCCCTGATCCTGCGCGATCAACCTGTCGGTCGCCGTCGCTTACGCCAATTCTATTTGTAGGACTATATGCGAGGCGAGCGCGCGTCAATGGCGCCTGCATCGAAGTGCGGCATGCAAGCGCTCGGCCCTGACATCGGCTTTTCGAAGACGCCTCGCTTTTTAATCCGCCCCGAAGGCGTGGCCCTTGCTCGCAGATGATCTGAGCCAGAAGCCGTTCAATATCAGCCATGTTATCAGAACGGCAACGAACAGTCGGTTGGTTATGCCGTACGGTGCGCCTTTGTGCAGTGTCAGATACTGGGCCACGAAGGCGACAATCAAAAGCCCGGAAAATGCCAGCGCGACGGCGCGGTGACGGCGCCAATCCGGGTTGCGCGCATAGCTTAAAGCCAAACAAATCGTTGAGAGAAGGATGCTGACGATATTTACCAGGAAGCTTATGGTGTGAATATTACCCGTACGCGTGGATGGGAGAGTTTCGAGGTCAGTCGGATAAAGTGCGGACACAATAAGACCCGCGAACGCCACGACCAACAGCGCCGCACCGGCCCGGCCCAACCACGATTTCAGCCCGTCCCGGAACAGCCCGATCGCGAGCGTCAGACAGCCCAGCGCTAGCGAGACAAAGGCGGTCGTCATGATCCAGCCGAACTGTCCGACCGCATAGTCACTGATCATATGATCGACGATCGTATAATCCGGTCGGATCGCATGCAGCAGCAACAGGGCGGCTATGAAATAGAGGAAGAATCCCACCGCTGCTGTCGACAAGACTCTGGACTGATCGCGCTGCAAATCATGTTTCGACGCTGCCACTTGCCGCCCTCCCGTTTGATCCCCGCCGATAATATAGACCACGACGACCGTCCGCAATCAGGAACCTCGACACCACGCCAGATCCGTCTTCGCCGGTGCCGCCAGTTCGATTTCGTTATGCGCAGCGCCTGTTGGCATCATCGGCAGGCAGTTTTCATCGGCGGCGACGCGGCAGTCGACGAGCACCGGGCCGCGCGTGCAGATCATCTGACTGATGGTTGCATCGAGCTTGGCGGGATCACTAACCCGCAGGCCGGTCCAGCCATAGGCCGCCGCAAGCGCCACGAAATCGGGAAGCGCGCTGGCATAGCTATGCGCGCGACGGCCCTCGTGATGACGGTCCTGCCACTGACGAACCATGCCCATACGTTCGTTGTTCACAATAAACACTTTGACTGGAAGGCCGAATTGTATCGCTGTCGCCAATTCCTGGATGTTCATCTGGATCGAAGCTTCTCCCGCAATATCGATCACCAACGCTTCGGGATGCGCGACTTGGGCTCCGATCGCGGCGGGAAGGCCATAACCCATCGTCCCCAAACCGCCGCTCGTCAGCCAGCGCGCTGGCCTGTCAAAGCCGATATATTGGGCCGCCCACATCTGGTGTTGCCCGACCTCGGTCGTAATAATAGGCGACAGATGAGCGGTCAGCGCGTGCACGCGAGCGATGGCATGCTGTGGCAAAATGACCCTGTCATCTGGGGTGTAGCCAAGGCATTCGCGGTCGCGCCAACCAAATATCGTCTGCCACCAGGCATCGAGCGGGTCCCCCGTTCCAAGAACCGCCAGCAGCGCCGCCAGCATGTCGCCACAGTCGCCAACCAAGCCGACGTCGACCGGGACTATCTTGCCAATCTGACTTGCATCGATGTCGATGTGGATTTTGCGGGCATCGGGCGCGAATCCGTCAAGCCGACCGGTGACACGGTCGTCGAACCGCGCCCCGATACAGACCATCACGTCGCACCCGTGCATCGCCAGATTTGCCTCATAGGTGCCGTGCATGCCGGGCATCCCAAGCCACTGCGATCCCGTGGCCGGATATGCGCCAAGCCCCATCAGCGTGCTGGTGACGGGTGCGCCGGTCCGTTCGGCCAGTGCCCTCAGCAGCGCAGTGGCGCGCGTCCCCGAATTTATCACGCCGCCACCGGTGTAGATAACAGGCCGTCGCGCACCAAGAATGAGTGCTGCAGCAGCAACGAAATCCCCCGGGCGTGCCGGTGCCGACGATGTTGTGGTGACCGCAAACGATCGGGACCGAAAGGCAGCCGGACTGCCACAAAAACCCTGAACGTCTTTAGGAATTTCGACCAGAACCGGCCCCGGTCGTCCCGCGATGGCGATCGCGAATGCCCGACGCAGCACGCCGTCGAGCATCGCGGGATCGCGCAGGGAGACGTTGTATTTTGTCGCCGCGCGCGACATCGCAACAATGTTGGCCTCCTGAAAGCCATCGCTTCCGATGAGAGCGCGATTAACCTGTCCGGCAATGCACAACACCGGCACTGAATCCATGAGGGCGTCGGCCAGTCCGGTGAGCGTGTTTGTTGCGCCCGGTCCCGACGTCACAAGAACAACCCCCAGTTTGCCGCTCGATCGTGCATAGCCTTGAGCGGCGTGCACCGCGGCCTGTTCGTGGCGCACCAGAATGTGCCGAATCCGATCCTGGCGGATAAGGGCGTCGTAAAGCGGAAGGACCGCGCCACCAGGATAGCCGAAAATGACCTCGACCCCCAGTTCTGCGAGCGTTTCAAGCAGATAGTCGGCTCCCGATATCATCATGGCGCGACGAACCGAACGCCGGGTATCTGAGTGACACGACGCTTGAGAACCGCAAACCGGGCTTCAGAGACAGACAGGTTCGAGACCACCAGTTTGGCCTCGCCTGATGCGCGGAGCGACACGTCGGGCAGAGCGACATCGAGCGTGATCAGTAGATCGAGTATGCGGATCACGACATTCAGATCGCTATCGATGCTCAGCGTTAACGTGTGCGTGGTTTCCATTCCAGACAATTAGCGCCTTCAGAACGGATTATCTTTGCGCGTTTTGCTCCAGAAGCCCTACTAATGCCAAAATCTTCCATGGTTTAGCAGTTTGGAGAAAAATATGACCTGCGATCTGGACGAGTTCGAGTTGAAGATAATCTCACTACTCCAGATCGACGCCACGCTTTCAACCGCGGAGATCGCCGAACGGGTTGGTTTGTCCCCGTCACCGTGCTGGCGGCGTATTCAGCGATTGCGAGATGCCGGAATTATCCGAGCTCAGGTCGTGCTCATCGACCGGCGCAAGGTTGGACTTCATGCGCAGGTGTTCGCGCAGGTAAAATTGACTGCCCACGGCCGCCAACACCTCGACGAATTCGCAGCGCGCGTGCAGGCCATTCCCGAAGTCATGGAATGCTATGTCCTGATGGGCGCAGTAGATTTCATGCTTCGTATCGTTACGGCTGACATCGATGCTTATGAGCGCCTGTTTTTCTCGACGCTAAGCCAGATCCCGGGTGTCCAGGAAATAAATTCAACAGTGGCACTATCGGACATTAAGGCAACGACAGCGTTACCCATTCCCTTCCAGTCAGCATAACTGCCGCATCAACTACCCCAGGTGCTGGTGAGGAGGCGGCGGAAGTTGCCGCCAAGGATCGCGCCGATATTGGCGTTGGAATATCCTCGGCGGATTAGTTCTTCGGTCAGGTTGAAAATTTTGAGGGGCTGGTCGAATCCATCGGTGTCGATCCGATCGCGGAATGCGTAACTTGCCTTATACGACTCTCGCAGGCGTTTGTTGAACGCCGGAGACGTGTCGTCATAGCCGTTCAGGTCGGCGTCCGAACCAATGCCAACATGATCGATACCAACCAGTTTCACGACGTGGTCGATATGGTCGACAATGGTGCCGACATTGGTCGGCTCTGTCTTGCTAACGAAGTTGCGAACGCCTGTGATGCCCATAACGCCGCCCTTTGCTGCCAACGACTTGATCGCCTCGTCTGTCTTGCAACGCGGATGATCGACCAGAGCACGGCAATTCGAGTGAGTAACGGCAATCGGTTTGGGTGAGAGGGCAATTGCGTCGAGTGTCGTACGGTCGCCGCTGTGCGATACGTCGATCAGCATGCCAGTGTTGTTCATGGCCTTGACAATGGCCTCGCCGAAATCGCTGACGCCGCCATCAACCCGATCGGTTGATCCCGATCCGATCAGGTTCTGACTGTTGTAAGTCAATTGGGCGCACCGCAAACCTATTTCATAAAAAGTTTTTACGTCGTCAGGCCCGCGAAACTGTTCCGCATTCTGCAACCCCATAATCACGCCGCAGCGCTTATCCGCCTTGGCTTGCACAAGATCGGCGACGCTGCCGATTGCGCAGAAGACATGCGGATTGCGCGCAACAAAATTGCCCCAGGTGGCTAAATAAGTCAGCGCATCTTGGTAAGCGTTGGGGCCGCCCAAACCCGAGGAATGGTGAAAACCGGTGATGCCGCTCGACAAGAATTCCCGAGCGTCGCGTGCACTGATGGGCGCGGTCGAAAAAGACAGATCGGCCTCGATCTTTAACGGGGCAAGCATGTCAATAACGAGCGACTGACGGACCACATCGACTGCACGCTTTGAGTAAGCCCGTGGAACCGCGGCGTTCAGTCGGTAATGGCCCGACACGATCATCGGAAACCCGACAGCCGCAACGGCAGCGCGGGTCAGCACATTGCGTCGAGTTACCGAAATCATTACATGACCTCCCTTTTTCCAATTAGGATGCTATGGACCGGATACGAAAACGTCAACGTGGCTTTTCGTTATTGATTTGAGGACGTGCGGATGGCGCTTTCGGCAATTTTAGTAAATCCTGCCAAGTCCTTTCCGATCGAGACAGTCCGGGCTGCATTTCCTTCATTGCAGGCATGCGACGGCGGACTTGCGCGCATTTATCTGGATGGGCCCGGCGGCACCCAGGTCTGCGCGCCCGCAATCGCTGCCATCACGCGGCATTTCGAGGCTGGTACTGCCAACAGCGGCGGATCGTTCGCGACGTCCCAAAATTCCGACGCAACGACAGCCGCCGCCCGCGCAGCGATGGCGGACCTGCTGGGCGGCGGGCCTGACGAGATAGCATTCGGGCCCAATATGACGTCACTGACAATTGCCGTTGCGCGAGCATTGGCGCGCGACTGGCAGCCAGGCGACGAACTGGTGGTAACGCGCCTGGATCACGACGCGAACGTAGCGCCTTGGCTCGCGGTAGCCGCCGACCGCAACATGACGGTTCGCTGGCTCGATTTCGATCCTCGAGACGGGCAACTCGATATTGGGTCGCTGCCGAGCCTCATTAATGCACAGACCCGACTCGTCGCGGTGGGCCATGCGAGCAATGCCATCGGGACGCTCCACGACATTGGCAAAATCGTCAAGATCGTCCGTCAGTTCAGCAACGCACTCGTGTTCGTCGATGCCGTGCAATCGGTGCCTCACGTCACGGTCGATGTAATGGCGATGGGCTGCGACTTGCTCGTCTGCTCACCCTACAAGTTCTTTGGACCGCACCAGGGGGTTTTATGGGGGCACCGCGAACTTCTCGAGCGCATACGACCGTATAAGTTGCGACCGTCCCCCGACTATCCCGCAGCGCGACGCTTCGAAACGGGTACGCCATCGTTCGAGGGGCAGGCCGGCACGGCGGGCGCGATAGAGTATCTGGAGACACTAGGCGGCGGCATTTGTCCTGTTGCAAACGACCGACGCGGTCGCCTCGCCGAAACGATGGCAGCGTGCATTAGCTATGAGGAGCAACTCGGTCACCGGTTGCTTGAAGGGCTGGCAACGCTTCCGGCGATAAAGTTGTGGGGACCACCGACAATGGCGGGACGGGTGCCGACGTTTGGGATGACCATTGCAGGCCACGATCCACACGCCGTGGCGACTGCGCTCGCCACGCGCAATATCTACGCATGGGCTGGAAGTTTTTATGCCGCTGAGGCTGTCGAGCGCCTTGGCTTGACGGATCGGGGCGGGCTGCTGCGGCTGGGGTTGTGTCACTACAACACGATCGGCGAGGTAGATCGCACTGTCGAAGCACTGGCCGAGATCATCTGATCGACGACTCCGGGCTCCCCGCTGCACCACTGGCGGCAACCTCCCTCTGTCGGCAGTGCTGCCTGAGCAAAGCGGCGCGCGCCCGCTAGCGCTCCTCAGTGTAAAGATAGTCGTGCTGCCCGTCGCTGATCATCAGCGTGCGCGCGCCGGGCTTGCCCCCGACCAGCGCATCGACCCCAATTGCACCGGGACCCGCACTGACGATTGACACGCTGCCATCGGCATTGCGCCGCGTGGCCAGCGACCCGTCAATTGCGCCTGCGGTCATCCAGAGCACCCCGTCCTTGCGCCGGATCGTCAGTGGCCCGACCTCGGGATTGCGGTAGTTGGCGGCAAGCCCGTTCACCACTTTGGGGTCCCCCGGATATGTCAGGCGCGCACGGCGAGCCTGCGCGGCCGTGCGCGCCTGTGCCCCGGCTGCGGCGACATCGGCAGCGGCTTCAGGCTTGCCGTCGTAAAGCACCTCGAGCAGGCGGCGCAGGAAGGGTTGCGTGAGCGCCGCACCATCGTCGGCGTTCGTCAACAGCACGGCGCCAACATTCGCTTCTGGCAAGACATAGAAATTCGACCGGAAGCCCAGCAGCGTGCCGCCGTGCGTCACCACCGGCACCCCGTAATCGGTTTCGGAAAACAGCCCCATGCCGTAGTATTTATCCTCCCCAACAAGAACGCCAGGTTTACGCCGCTCCAGCAGGTTGGCCTCGGAGATGACTCGTTTGCCGTCGCGGCCAAGTCCCTTCGACAATTCGAGCTGAACGTAACGTGCCATGTCGTCGGCAGACGACCAGGCTCCGCCGGCGGGGCGATAAGGATGGACTGTGGCATTGAAGGCGTTGGACATCGTCACGACCCGGCCATCGACATCACGCCCGTGCGGCGTCGCGAAATCGCCCGTCATCGCGCGCGGCGTATCGAACCCGCTGTCGCGCATGCCCAGCGGCCCGAAGATCCGCGTTTCCATTGCCTGGTCATAGGCCGCCCCGAGCTCGAGGCCGGGATAGGCCAGATGCCCGCCGAGATAGCCCGCCGCCGACGCCATGAGATTGTTGTACTGGAACAGCTCGCCGAAACCGCTCGTCGGCTGGGTCGCCGCCAGCTGTACGAAGGTGTCGCTGGCAGGCGCCGTCGACGCAGAGAGGATAAAGCTCAAGTCCTTACGCGGTAGGCCGGTACAGGCGCACACGAGATGCC
This sequence comes from Sphingomonas sp., assembly GCF_025353885.1. Classification (GTDB taxonomy): domain Bacteria; phylum Pseudomonadota; class Alphaproteobacteria; order Sphingomonadales; family Sphingomonadaceae; genus Sphingomonas_O. The sequence goes on from NZ_JANXNX010000033.1 coordinate 28,610, forward strand.
GCACGAGAGTCGCCCTTGTCGTCGCTTCGTTGCCGAGCCGGAAGGAAGGATAGAGCTCGGTCACCGGCTGGTCCCAGCGCAGCTTGCCCTCATCGGCGAGCCGCGACAGCAGCAAGGTCGACATCCCCTTGGTGTTCGACGCGATCATAAACTTGGTGTGTGCCGTTACCGGCTCCGTCGATCCCAAACGCCTGACGCCGACACCGCCTTCCCACACGACCTTGCCCCCATCGATCAATGCGACGCCGACACCGGGAACTTCAAGATCGCGGATCGATTGCGCCAGAAATGCCCTGAGCGCTGTAATTCGCGCCGCATCGAGCGGGTGCGCTTTGCGGCCCGCAAATGTCTCGCGCTGATAGCCCTTCGGACGCAGGGTTTGTTGTAGCAGGGATATTGCCGCGAGCCGTTTCGACGCCGTTCCTTCCGAGCCATCGTCGATCAGGACTGTCCAGGCCGCACCGCGGCGCAACGCCAGCGCCGAGTTAACCAATTTTGCGGTCGGCGGAGTCTCGTACGACAGCGCCACGCGCTCGTCCCAGCCCGAGGCTGGCGCGTCGGGGCTTGTAAGGCGCAGCACCGGTTTCGCGTTGGGCTGGTAAAGCGACCAGGCTTTTGCCGCCGCTTCATTGGCGTTCGCGGCACTACCGACGGCGACAATTGCAACCGTGAAATTTCCTTCGGGCGAAGAGAACAGCGTTGCAGGTCCTCGGGTCGTGACAGCCCAGTCCTTGGGTTGGACGAAAGTCGCGCCTTCGGCTGTCTGGCCGGCGGTGTCGGCGGTCACGACAGTTTGCGCCAGTCCGGGGAGCGGCAGAGTGGCAAGCAAGAGGGCCAGCAGGCGTTTCATATTTGCTCCAAGCGTTTGGCGGGTACGAAGACCCTTGGTTTTCGACGTGCTAATTGCCCGACGAAACTGTCGATGGCTGCGACGTCGGCACAACCGCGTTTTCCGCGTTTGCACCTGTCATGCTCGCGGCGACGCGTTCGGCGGCTTCCATTGCCCGCAGGATGTTTCCACCGGCAAGCTTTGCAATATCAGCATCGCTCCATCCCCGACGCATCAGCTCGGCGAGCAACGCGGGATAGCTACCGACATCGGGTAATCCTTCAGGCAATTTAATATCACCAAGCCCGTCGAAATCGCCGCCGATTCCGACATGATCGTGCCCGGCAATCTGCGCGATATGCTCAATATGATCGGCAGCCTGCGCCAGCGTTGCACGCGGCTCTGGATGCACCCGTTGCCATTCCACGATCGCCGCTGCCGCCCGTTCAGGCTGACCGATGAACAGCCCGCCATAGGGCGGCGTGCCGACGCGTGCGCGTTCAGCATTAAGGTCGGCCGACCAGCGACGATAGGCGTCGGAAATATAGGGCGGCGCGAAATTGCCCATGACGACCCCGCCCTTCGCCGCGACCAACCGAAGGACATCGTCGGTAACGTTGCGGGGATGATCGACAAGGGCACGCGCACTGGAATGCGAGAAAATTACCGGCGCCTTGCTGATGCGCAAAGCGTCGCGCATCGTGTCCTCATCGACGTGGCTGAGGTCAACGAGCATCCCAAGTCGGTTCAATTCGCGCACGACCGCCTCGCCAAACGGGGTCAATCCGCCATGCTGGGGCACGTCGGTGGCCGAATCCGCCCACTCGATCGTGCGCGTGTGAGTCAGCGTCAGATATCCCGCGCCAAGATCATGGTAGGTGCGCAAGACCGACAGGCTTTTGTCGATCTGGCCCCCCCCTTCAACGCCGATCAGCGACGCAATACGGCCGCTGGCGTGGATGCGGCGGACATCGGCGGCGGTTCGTGCGAGTGCGAACGTGTCCGGGTATCGCACGACCCACTGGTGAACAAGGTCGATCTGTTCAAGCGTCTCTTTGACCTGTTCGGGCCCGGGCAGAGTGGCCGGAATGAACACCGACCAGAACTGGCCGCCAACCTTGCCACGCCTGAGCCGGGCAATATCGGTGTTATACTTGGCAGGATCCAACTGGTGCAGGTCCAGCGTCCAGCGGGCGTCGCCAGCGACGTTGCGTTGCGTCTCGGCCCAGTCGTTATGGCCATCGATCAGCGGCGTCGCCTTCAGCACACGCGCGACGCGCGCGTCATAATCCTGCGCCAACGCGGGAGCAGCGGCGATCGTCCACAGCGCCGCCACGGCAATCAAGGCATGACGGGTCATTTCGCGGCTTTCAGAACGGGCGTGAATTGTAGGTCCTGATAATCAAAGCTGAAGTCCGCGTTGGGCGAGACTGGTTTCATCGTAATCCGGTCGACATTGCCCTGAGCGTCGAGGCTGAAGGTCATATATCCTGGCTCGATCGTCTTGTCGTCAAACCGGGTAATGAACGTGTCGTATTGGAAATGCTCGAGACGGCCCGTCATGCGCGGCGTCGATTTGAAATCGACCGTCAGCGCCCCGTTCGCGCCAGCACCCGCGGTGCCGATTACGATTTTGCCATACCATGGGTCGCTGTAAGTGCCCGCATAGCGCGCGACTGGCAGCGAAGGACCAACCTGCGCGCGGCTTGCAGTGGTCGCGCTTACTTGCTGCATCGCCGCTGCCAGGCGTGTTGCCTTGTATGCCGAAAGTTTTGCCGGCCAGTCGTTGGCCGGGGCACCGAGATAATGATCGAGCAGCTCGTTCTGCAAACCCAGCAAAATTTCGCCGTCCTCGCTGTTAATCAGCATTGCAAAGCCCACGTTTTTGCTGGGGATCATCACCACCGCCGCCTGAAAGCCAAGCACCGCGCCGCCATGGCTGACGATCTTTGCACCACGATAATCGCGGACGTCCCACCCAAGTGCATATGTTTCAAAATTCGGCGTGAGCGCCGATAGTTCGCCGCCGCGGTCGCTGATTGGTTGGATTACCGTCGGCTTCCACATTTCGATGGATTGGGCCTCGCTGAACAACCGTCCACCCCCAGGAAGTGCACCCTTTGCGAGCTGGACCTGGAGCCAGCGCCCCATGTCGTTTGCGCTCACAGCCATTCCGCCCGCAGGCGCGGCGTTGCGACCAAGCTCATCGCGTTCATCAAGCGGCGCAAGCGGCCCGACACCGCGAACAGCCTGGGTCGTGCGGGCATGGGGGATAGCGCGGTCGGGCTCGGCAAAACGTGCCGGGCCGTCCGTCGTTGAATGCGTCATGCCGACCGGGACGAGCACGTGATCGTGCACGTAATCCTCCCAGCGTTGGCCGGTAACCGCTTCGATCAACTGTCCCGCAACCATGTAGAGGATATTGTCATAGGCGTAACCGCTGCGAAAGCTTGTCGCGGGTTTGATGTAACGCAGCCGCCGCACCGATTCCGCACGGGACAGGTTCGTCCGCGGCACGAACAGCAGGTCGCCTGCGCCCAACCCCAGTCCGCTGCGATGGACGAGCAGGTCACGGATCGTCATCTCGCGCGTGACGTAAGGATCATACATTTGAAAGCCCGGCAGGCGATCGGTAACCTTATCATCCCAGCCGATTTTGCCTGCATCGACCAGCGTTGCAAGTGCTGCTGTCGTGAATGCCTTACCCGTCGATCCGTTAGGAAAAATGGTATCGGCGTCGACACGCTCGGCCCGACCAAGCTTGCGCACACCGAACCCCTTGGCGAACACCGTCTGCCCGTTCTCGACGATTACGACCGACATGCCGGGCGTTCCGACCCGGGCGCGAATGCTTTCGATCCGCGCTTCAAACCCCACGGGTGGTGCGGCCAACGCCGGATGGCCGATAACGGCAGGGAAAAAGGCAAAGGCATTGAGCAGGATCAACTTGTTCATGCGATCTCCCTTGGACGCAAATCATGTTTGGCAAGCAGCCAGATGCCATAGGTCATCAACGGTACGACGTAGACGGCGAGGATCAGGTAAGCGAGCGCGCGATAGCCATCCGCGATCAGCGCGACGAGCCCCACACGGTCGGCAATCAGCATGCATATGATCAGCAAAACGAGCGCGACCGCGCCGCGCGCCTGGCGGCTCGTCGTGGTGCCGTGCCGCCGCGCCCAAACGGCGGCGATACGCTCGTTGATCGCGTGGACGGCGCCGGTGCCGCTTTCCAGCAACGCGCAGAAAATCATCAATTGGAAAAGGATGTGAAAGGCAGGCTGGCCCAGCTTGTTGAGCAAAAAGTCTGAGGGAAGCGTTTGCCCCGCGACTTCCGGCATGAACGCCACCATCGAAATAAAGAACAGAAGCGCCGGTAGCATCGCGAGCGGTCCTGCCAGCATCCCGGCCATCACGGCATCACGATTGCTGGTCAGGTGTCGTGTCACGGGCAGGATGATCACGGCGCCGACGATGTTGTAGGCCGCATACGTTACGCCACCTGCAACCCAACTGCCATTTCCGGGATGAAAGACCGCAAACGCGCTGGAAATGCGATCGCCGAAATGGGTAAGCGCCAGCACAAAGAACAGTGCGTAAACGATGTAGAGCAGGATTGAGACAGCCGCGAAGAGCCGTTCTACCGACGTGTTGCCAAACGCTGCAAATCCAGCAATGCCCACCATCAGCGCGAGCGTGCCCCAAATCGGCGCAATGCCGATTGTCGCCTGCGCGATTGCTCCTGCCGCCGCACCAAAAACCGCCAGGATCAGAACAACGAAAAGTGCATATGCGATCTCGAAAGCGATCCAGCCACGGCCGAGCAGCGCCTGGAAGAAAGTCCGATATTCACGCGCACCCGTCGCGCGCGCGAACAAAAACGTGGCTATGCACACGCCGCTCCAGATGGCGGTTGCAAGAAGCATCGCGGCCAGTCCGCCCCAATTCCCCGCCGGTAAAAAGAACTCAGCAATTTCGCGCCCCGTGGCGTAACCGCCACCGATGACCACTGCCTTGAAGGCGAAGCCGGGCAGGACAATGCGCTTGAACCAGCTTGACGGCGTGCCATCAAGCGAAAGCTTCATTGCTGACAGGCGTCCAAAAGTTGTTCTAACCTACTGCCACCGCGGATAGGGTCGGCAACGGGAAGGCTTAACGATTGAGAGATTCGTTCGATCTCGTTAGCGGCGGCCACAGGGTCCATCGCGGAAGTATTCAGGCAAATTCCAGCACATGCAATGTCGGGGTTGGTCAGCCGCCCAAGCGCGATCGTCTGCGCTATGACGCTTTCGATCGACGGCAATGCAAAACCGGTCATACCGAGCATAACAGTACGACCGGGCTGATGACAGACCACAAAACGGTCGGGCTGGCTCCCGTGCAGGAGTCCAAGCGAAACCGCCGCGTAGGACGGGTGGAAGATGGAGCCCTGACCTTCAATAACGTCGATATGCTCGGGCAGAGCCGACGGGCTCAACATTTCGGCCGCGCCTGCGACAAAATCGACCACGACAGCGTCGATCGGCATGCCACTGCCCGCAATCAGGATTCCTGTCTGGCCTGTCGCCCGAAACGCAGCGTCAAGGCCACGGTCCTGCAATCCACGCGCGATCGCAAGAGCAGCGTATTTCTTGCCAAGTGCGCAATCGGTACCAACCGTCAGAACGCGCCATCCCGATCGCCGCACGCCGGTTCCTACCGTGATGCCTGGCGGCGGCACACGGACGTCGATCAGTTGGCGACCTAACCGATGGGCAGCAGCCACCAGCTCCGGGATGCTTGTTAAGCGCACGTGCATGCCGGAAATCAGGTCGAGACCAGCCTCAAGCGCGCTCAACAGCGTAGCCATCCAGTTAACAGGTATCATCCCGCCACGCGTCGCAACCCCGATGGCCAACGCCCGGGCACCTAGTCCGTAAGCTTGGACAACTGACAGAGTAGGCAATCCGGTGGTCACCTTGGCACCTGGCAGCGTCAATTCACCGACACAGCGTTCTCCAGCCCAATCACGCAGACCAAAAGCGGTCTTTGCGTAACCACTCTCGACCTCGTCACCAAGGAACAGCAGCAAGGGCGGCGGCCCGCTGGCCGGCACTGGACCGGCCGAGACGGGTGAAAAGGCGGAGACAAGCGACATCAGGTCAATAGGATGCGGTGAGAGCGATACCGAATGTGCGTGGATTGATAACGCCCACCCCGATCGCTCCTGCTGGATACTGCCCCAAAGCGCCGACTGCGGTGATCCCCTTCGCGTCGGTGATGTTCTTGGCATAAACCTCGACCGTTGCGCGCCCCAAATCTACACCGGCTCGAAGATCAACAACTTCATAAGACGGGATGTTCGAACGGCGGCCATAGGTGCCACGATAAGTCCTATCGAACCCACCAACCTGCTTTGACAGAAAGCGAAGCGAACCACCAAAGAACGCCTCTGTCGACCCGCCGATATTCCACCGATAATCGCCATTGAGACCAACCGAATATTCGGGCGTGAACGGCAGCTTGTCGCCCTTGAGGCCGCTAGCGGCGGGGGCGTCGGCAGTCAGGCGAGCGTTGATGTAGGAACCGTTAGCAGACACCACCAACCCCGGGGTCGGACGCGCCACGATCGTGAATTCTGCACCGTCGCTTCGTGCCTTGCCGCCGTTGCCGTTAAAGTTAAAGGGTCCTGCCACAGTCTGGATCGTCGTCAGCAGCTGAATACGCGACCAGTCGATGTGATAGGCACTGATATCGACTGACAGCTTGCGATCTGCGGTTTCGGCCTTGAACCCGACTTCGTAATTAACCGTCTGATCGGACTTGTACGAGCGCGCGGCGGCCGGTGCTCCGGGCCCGAGGGCGTTCGGGCCACCGGGCCGGAAGCCCTTGGCCACGCGAGCGTAGAGCGATGCGCGGTCGCCGAACTTAAACTTTGGAGCAACCGAATAAGTGAAGACATTTTCGGACGACGGTTGAGTATAGGACGATGCGCCCCCGACCAGAACACCGGCTAAAGCCTGTGTCGCCGTTTGCTTGTTGTGGCTGTACCGCCCGCCAAAATCGATGTCGAACCGATCGCCGAGATGGACGGTTGCATTCGCGAATCCCGCAACCTCTTCATATTTTGAATTCAGGTTGACCTGGGCCAGGAGCGGCAGCGTTGTGACCGGAGCGTTACCCGCCAAAACACTAACAGTGCCAGGCGGGAGTGTCGTGATTGGCGTCAGGGTCCCCGGTATAACAGCTACATACTGCTGGAAAATAAGTGCTTTTTCATTCGAATAATAACCACCTACCAGCCATTCGAAAACGTCGCTTTTTGACGACGCAAGACGGATTTCCTGAGTATATTTCCTCAAATTGGTGTTCTGCCGTAGATACAGTTCGTTGGAGAGGAACCGCGCTGGCGTCGCCCCCGCTGCAGGGACCTGAAACAAGAAGCCAATTGTACCACCCAGCTGCGTTGTCAGGTCATCGCGAATAGACTGCTTCTGCGTGCTGTAAGTGGACGCTGAAGTGAGCGTAGCAAACCCGAGATCAAAGTCCGCTGTCGCGTTGTACAGGCGATAATTTATGTTCCTGAACGGCTGCACGAATATCGACTGAGTCGGCCGCCCATATCGCTGACTGAGTGTGGCGGGGTCGGATTCGACGAACGTCGGCGCTTTCGACTCAATGTTTTGTAAAAGCGCGTTCAAGCGCAGCGAAAAGGTCTCGCTCGGCTTGAACAGCAGCCCAACGCGGCCGCCGTAGTTGCGCGAGCGATTGACGTTGTCACGGACCCGCGACCCGCCAGTGCCGATCGAATCGATAAAGCCGGTGTTATTGCGATAAAAGCCCGACGCGCGAACCGCCAGCGTCTCGCCGAGTGGCACGTTAATCACGGCGTTTCCGGCATAAGACGCGTCACCGCCTTTGACAGTTTCGAGAGCCGCGCGGCCTCGCGCGCCAAACTTTCCCAACTCAGGCGCGGTAGTTACAAATTTGAAAACGCCGCCCAGAGAACTGGAGCCATAAAGTGTGCCCTGCGGTCCCCGCAGAACCTCAATCCGTGCGACATCGAACGTGTCAAAATCGCCAGCGAGTATCGCGCCGTTGGCAAGGCCCGTACTTGACCCGAACGGAGCTTCATCGAGATAGACCGCTACTGTCGAGGCAACGCCACCGGTATTGAGACCGCGGATCGTCAAGCGCGTCTGTCCCGGGGTCGCCTGATCGATCGAGAGGCCCGGAACGAGTTTCAGATAATCCTGAAAGCTTGTTGCCTGCTGACCGCGAAGCTGATCGCCAGATACCACCGAGATTGACTGCGGAACGTCAATCAGAGTTTGCTCGCGCTTTTGTGCGGTCACAATGATCACACTTTCGTCCGTGCTCGACGCATCAGGCATGGTCTGCGCCGATGCTGGTGCGATTGCCGCTAAAGCGGCGGCGGCAGAAGACAGAAGGAGTCCGGTGCGATGTGCTGTCATGGCTTTCCCTTTATTCGCCGCATACTTGCGTGCGCTGATTAACCCGCCGCAGTGATAAATTGCGGCATAACAGGATCATATTGTCTTGATCTGAAACTTGTCAACCTGATTCGGTCTTTGATCGACCTGCTCCACCGCTCTTTCCAGACTGCGCAGAAGTAGCGCGGCAAATGCTGCAAGTCCGGCCAGGATCACGAAAAACAATGCGGGCGCCATCCGGCTCCACAGCGATCCCACCAACCCCGCACACAGGCTGCCCGAAAATGTGATCAGGAACCACGAGGCCACGGTCGTCGCGCCAAGATTGAGCGGCGCCAAGCGAGCAAAGAGCCCTAGCCCCGTCGGCAGAATAAAGAGTTCGCCGAAAGTGAAGACTACAAAGAAAATGACCAGCCACAGCCAACCAGAACGTTGCCCCGCATCGAACCAAACGAGCGCAGCGAGCATCAGATAGGCGAGCGCAACGATGAGCGCGCCCATCGCCATACGTCGTGCCGGCGACTGATCGGATCCCGCCGCCGCGCGCCTGCCCCACCAGGCAAGTAACGGCGGGGTCATGAACATCACGAATAGGGGATTGAGCGACTGAAACCATGTCATCGGGATGGCCCAGCTTCCCACGCTGCGATCGACGCCACTGTCGGCCCAGAGTGCCACGGTATTGCCTACCTGTTCATAGGCTGCACGAAAGATCGTGACCGACACGCCGATACCGAACAGGACAAGCAGTGTTTGCCGGTCGAAACTGCCGTGCGCGACTTTATTTGTTGCCGAACGTGCGGGTTCAGGTGGAAGATATCGCTGGCCGCTCAGGTAGATCACCAGGCCAACAAGCATCCCGATCCCCGCGAGCCCAAAGCCATAGTGCCAGCCATAAAGCTCGCCGACGGTCCCGCAGATCAGCGGCGCCAGAAACCCGCCGATATTGATTCCGACGTAATAGACATTGTACGCCCAGCCGCGACGCGGATCATCCGATTTGTAAAGGTCGCCGACCTGGCTGGGCAGGCTTGGCAGAAACAGGCCATTGCCCAATGCGATTGTTGCCAACGCGACATAAAACAGGGGTCCGAAGGTCATCATGAAATGGCCGAGTGCCATGACGCTCGCGCCGATGATGATCGCACGACGTTTACCCAGATAACGGTCTGCGATAGCGCCTCCAAAGATCGGCGTGAAATAGGCACATGCGGTATAAATGCCATAAATGAACGAGGATTGTGCCTGGCCGAGCAGCAGTTCCTTGGTCATGTAATATACCAGCAGTGCCCGCATGCCGTAATAAGAAAACTGTTCCCACATATTGGTGAGAAACAGGATAGTCAGGCCGCGAGGCTGGCCAAACCATGGACTTTCCGATGTCACCTGGCGCTCACCGTCCCGGATCCCCAAACATCCGGCCCCGCCCAGACGTCACCATCGGTGTAAGTGATGCTAGGCACGCGATCGTGCGCTAGGAAGGTTGGGCCATCCAGATCAACAAGGTCGCACAGCTGCCCGAGCACGAATGCGGGGGCCATCGCAAGACTTGTGCCGATCATATTGCCAACCATCACGCCGAGCCCCAATCGACGGGCTTCGGCAGCCATCATCAGACCCTCGGTCAGCCCCCCACATTTGTCGAGCTTGATATTGACGACATCGAAGCGGCCGACCGCGCCGGGCAAGTCGACAAGCGATAGCAGGCTTTCGTCGCCCGCGATCGGCACGACCGAGCGGTAGCCATCGAGATCGCTCTCGCGGCCCCGCGCCAGCGGTTGCTCGAGCAGCGAAACGCGCTCCGCGAGCAGCCCCGAAGCCAGCGCATCAAGGTCATCGATTGCGAAGCCTTGGTTCCCATCGACACCGAGCCACACGTCGGGACGCGCCGCCCGAATGGCACCGACGCGCGCCAAATCCAGGTCCAAATCACCGGTCAGCTTGATTTTAATCGATCGCGCATCCCGATAGGCGCGCGCGCCTTCGGCCATGATCGCCGGATCATCGGCTCCCAGGGTGAACGTCGTCCGCAATGGCTTGGGCTCCGGTTGACCGGACAGTCCCCAGACCGGCCTGCCCGCGTGCGCTGCGTCGAGTTCCCACAGCGCGCAGTCGACGGCGTTACGCGCCCCGCCGGGTGGTAGGATCGCGCGCAGTTCGTCACGGGTCGGCCCCGCTTCGATGGCTGCACGCGCGCCCTCGATAGCCGCCAGCATATGCGGCACATCGTCGCCAAGATAGAATACGCCGCCGCCTTCCCCGCGCCCGCAATGTCCGCCGTCGTCGAGCTTAATGACGATCACGTCCGATGTTTGGAAGACATAACCCGAAATGCGGAACGGCTTGACGAGCCGGAGCGTCTCGGTTGCGACAGTCAAAGCAAGCCGCGCCATCAGTAATTCACCGACAAGGCAAGGAGCCCGAACGCCCAAGTAACGTAGAGTATGACGAGCGTGCTCAGAAAGATGAGCGTATTCCATGCCTTGCGGGACCAATTCCGACCATCGGTCAAACTCAGCCAAGCGTTCCACCCGGTGATCAGGACGGCGCCAACGAAGATGATGCAGCCCGCAATCTTCAGCAGCCAAAGTTGCGTATCGAACGCGCCTGCCAGGTTCGACGGGTTACTGAGCATCGTAGCCAGCGCAGCGACCCAACCGACGAGCGCGGCCAGTGCTAAACCCGCCATGATCCGCGTTGCGCGATAGACCCCGAATGCGCGGCCTGAAACCGTCGGTGCCGTTTTGAAACGCCGGCGGATGGCCCAGGAGAAGGGCCAGAAAATCAGGGTCAGCAGCAGGACGATCGCGCTGCCGATCAACGCCAGCTTTATCCAATTCCACGACCGCCCCCCAGGCACCCGGTCGAAAAATTCGAACGGTGCGGGAAGTGAATAGCTCCAGCGTGTCACCTTGCCATCGACGACTTGCGCAGCCAGCAGATCATGGCTGTTCACCGCACGCCAAAGGAACGGTGAGATTTCCACCCATTCCTGCGGCCGTCCTCCGGTATTTTTCACATCTGGGACGATCAATTCGCCCTTGGGCCCGACCGAGATGTTTGTTTGGCTAACCAATGAAAGGATCGACAGGAACGTCGTCTCGGCACGACGGCTCGCCCACCAGGTGCCGACCATCATTTGGGCATGCTTGGCTGCCGTTTTGGCATCGACCCGCCCGTCAGGTGCGGCGACGTTGGGCAAATAGCGATCGGCGAAATCCTCGAACACTGCGGTGCGCAACGGACCGACCGCGCCGCCCTTGCCAGGGCTGTTGAACGAAACATAAAATCCGACGTTGTCACGCAAAAACAAGTGCAGCGAGGTGTGAAAGGCGATGGTATCCCCCAGATGACCCACGACCTCGCGCCCGTTGATATTGGTTTCGAAAAAACCAAGCTCCATCCGGTTGAGCGGCGGAATTACCGAGATGGGGTTTACCTTGTCGAGCGGGCTGTCGTGCATCATGACAGCCGTCTCTGGCTTCAGGATACGCTGGCCGTCGAGTTCCCCGTTCTGAAGATGGGCGATCATAAACCGACCCATGTCGCTGCCAGATGCCGCTGCTTCGCCAGCCGGTCCCGGACCCACGAATTCATAACCAGGTGATGGCTCGCCTGGTTTCGGGTAGCCCGACGCCAGTTGCGCAGTGAGATTGGCAGGCACCGGCTGATGCATCGTGGTGTTGCGCATACCAAGCGGTCCGAACACGTGGCGGTCCAGATAATCACTGAAATTCTCTTTTGAGGTACGCTGGACAATGTATGCGGCCAGCGCGGTTCCCCAATTCGAATAGGCCGGCATCGTCCCCGCCTCATAGATGCGGGTCGGCACCCAGCGCTTGAGATAGTCGCCAAGTGGTAACTCGTACTTGCGGTCGTAGAACAAAATGCCCTTCGATGTTTCCTCGAAACCGCCAGTATGCGTCATTAACTGGCGCATCGTCACGGGCTTGCCACCGCGATCGGGAATCTTGAAATCGAGATAGCGGTTGATGTCGGCGTCGAGGTCGATCTTGCCCTGCTCAACCTGTTGCATGACCGCCGTCCAGGTAAACAGCTTCGAAACCGATCCTGGGCGAAAAAGCGTGCGATCTGGGTCGACGGGCGTTCGTTTTTGGACGTCAGCGTAACCGAAGCCCCGCGAAGTCAGGATTTTTCCATCCTTCACGACCGTCACCACTGCGCCCGGAATGTCACCGCTGCGAAGCGCATAGGGCATATAGCCATCGAGCCATGCGTCGACGTCCTCCTTGGTTAGCAGACGTCCTCCGGGTTGTGGCGCAATCGGAGCCGCCGGGGCCAGAGTGGCACGACCGGCGCGAATGGGGGCAAGCGAAGGGACGAGCGCATCACGGACCTGTGCAACACTCCCCATCCCGGTCAGCAGCAACGCGCCTGCCAACACCGTCTTCCAAGCATTCATTCAGAGCCCCTCTTCCATCGTATGGCAAGATCGGGCATTGCCCGGATCACTCGCACCGCCTACAGTCTAAACTTAGTCTATTCGGGACATTGTGATCCTGATTAGAGATTTGTCAACGGCAGAGATCACGTATGTCACCCAACCAGCCTACACTCGGCGCTCTTTTGCGCAGCGTCCGCAGCCGAGAGGGGTGGACGTTGAAGGAAATGAGCGCAAAAAGCGGCATTCCGGTCTCCACCCTGTCGAAAGTCGAGCATGACCGGCTGACGCTGACATACGACAAGCTTTATCTGCTTAGCCAGCGGCTGGGCATGCGCATGTCCGAACTGTTTGCAGAACCGACAGAACAGACAACCGGAATGGTGACGGCGCGGCGCAGCATCGGCGATATCGAAACTGCGGTTCGGGTTGAGACAGATAATTACGACTATTATTATCTATGTACTGAATTGCGGCGCAAACGCATGATTCCCGTAATTACCCGGATCCGTGCAAAGACCCCCGAGCAGTTCGGTGATCTGATTCATCACGACGGTGAGGAATTCGTTTTCGTCCTTAAAGGCACGATCGTTGTTAGCACTGAGTTTTACGATCCAGTGACGCTCGGAGAAGGGCAGGCAATATATATCGATTCGAGCATGGGGCACGCCTACCTTGCTGCCGATGGCTGCGATGAGGCAGAAGTTCTTGGCGTCATGGCCAGCGTCGATGAAGAATTGCTGCTTGCACTGGCATCAAGGCACGAAGGACGCTGGCAAGACGGTCTTGCCTCTGGGAACGCCGTTCAAGACGGCATCGTCTCACTGACGACAGCGGCGACGCAAAGAAGCCGCACCGCAGGTTTGAACAAGCGGGATAAAGCGGGCAGCGGCGTTGACTCGGTTGCGGGGCGTTAAAGCCCTGCATTCGCTGTGGGTTGTGCTCACGCTGGCGTGTGGCGTTGTGGCATCGCCGCTGGCTGCGGCACCGCCTGCCGACATTGAGAACTACGTTACCAGTACACTGACGAATTTCGGCGTTCCCGGAGCGGCCGTCGCAATCGTCGAGCCTGGCGGAAGTGCTGCCTTGGGATTTGGCGTCCGTAAGCTTGCCGGCACAATGCGCGTGGACGAGCATACGCTTTTTCCGATTGGGTCGAATACCAAAGCGTTCACAGTTGCCGGGCTGGCGATACTCATCGATCGCGGCAAGCTGTCATGGGACGACCGCATTGAGGATGTCCTGCCAGGTTTCAAATTATATGATGCATATGCCAGCAGGGAGCTGACGGTTCGTGACCTGCTGACTCACCGCAGCGGGCTGGGCAAAGGACAGGGCGATCTCCTTATTTTTCCCGAGACGAGCTATTCGCGCAAGGAAATCGTGGATCGTCTTCGCTTTCTTCCGCCCAAAACGAGCTTCCGTAGTGTTTTTGCTTACGATAATGTTCTCTATATTGCGGCTGGCGTCTTGCTCGAACGTGTGTCCGGTCAGCGCTGGGAGGACTTTACGCGAAAAGAAATTTTCGAACCGCTCGGCATGCGCGACGCAACGCCTTCTTTCGGTGAAATAAGAACAGGCAATCGGGCATGGCCACACGCGCGGACCTCCGGTCTTGTGCGGGGTCTCGGCCCCGTTGGTGCCTTGCCGTCGGTTCCGAACATCGACAACGAGGCCCCGGCGGGGTCGATCAACGCCAGCGCGACCGACATGACGAAATGGATGTCGGTGCAGCTTCGCCATGGCGAGATCATCCCGGATGGTAAGCGCCTTTTCAGTGAGACCCGAGCGCGGGAAATGTGGGCGCCGCAAGTGATCGTGCCGACACCACCTGGCGAGCCCGAACTCGCAACCTCGCGTCCGAACCTGGAAGCCTATGGCCTCGGCTGGACCATTTCCGATTATCGGGGGCATAAAATCGTGACCCACGGCGGCGGTGTATATGGCGGCATTTCGATGGTTGTCATGATTCCGGACCTTGGCGTCGGCATCACCGTCCTCACAAATGCCGAGGAACATTATGCAGTCAAGGCAATCGCCTATCACTTGCTCGATCACTATCTCGGAGCAAGTCCCGTCGACTGGGCAGCAGCGGGCAAGATCGTCAGAGATCGTCAACTGGGTTTGGCCGAGATGGCCGTCCGGGCAGCGGTAAAGCCTGATGAAAATGTTACCCCGCCCTTGCCACTCCAGACTTATGCGGGCGTTTACCGCGACGCATGGTATGGCACGATCACGGTGACGCGAGCAGCAAACGGTCTTGCCATGTCATTTGATCGCTCGACCGGGATGGCCGGACAACTGATCCATGTCGATCATGACACGTTCCGCACCCACTGGGGGGATCCGGCTATTGAGAACGCTTACGTCACCTTTGCAGTGGGTTCCGACCGCCGCGTTAAGAGCGCACGGATGAAACCCGTTTCCCCGATCGCAGATTTCAGCTTCGACTTTTCAGACCTTTTGCTTTTGCCGGTTTCCTTATCGGAAAGTGCGCGCCAATCCCCATGAGATCGCGGTGCTTGAGCTAATGGTCGGCGTAAACGGGGCTTGTGGGAAGTTGAGGTCCGAAAAGCGCTGACGGAGCTAGTCGGCCCGCGTCGAAGGGAGATAGCCCAGGCTATGCTCCCTTAAACAGCAAAGGTGGGTTTATTCCGATGTCATCGCCGCCAGTTTCAACTGCACCAGCATCGAAAACTCATCGTAAACGACCCATTCGTCGACGATCTTGCCATCTATGATGTGAAAATGGGTAAATCCCATGACCGACAATTTGTGGCCGGTCGGGGCACCGAGTGAGCCGTAGCCAAAGTGATGGCCGTCCATCATCCAGCGCACCGCGACCTTTTCGCCGCCCTCTTCGCTCGGCGTTGAGCAAATGTGCTGCGGCACGAACGCGCAGTCGGGCATCAGCGCGACAAGACGCATCGTCTGCTGGAGGACGGCAGCGGTGCCATAGAGTTCGCGCATCATCGGGCCGTGCCACTGGACAGTCGGTGCATAGATGTCAGCGATCTTGCCGAACATGCGCTTGTTGTAAATGTGATGGAGCCAACGGAGAACCTGCGCTTCGTTGTCGGTATGCGCGATGGAGACATCGGCTTCGGACTCGGGCGGATACTGGCCCAGCAGGCGGCGGTTTTCAGACAGTTCGAACACGTCCTCGCCACGCGCTAATTTGGCCGCCGCGAGGGTTTCGGCATAGGCATGGGGGTCGATGCCGAGTTGGACGAGCAGCGCCATATTGTCGCGCACGACCCATTCGCGGTAAATCTTATTTTCGAAGATCATGCAGTCGGCCACAGTACGTGTCACAAAGGTTCGGCCCGTCGGCTTTCCCCATTGTCCGTATTCGGTGTGGCGTCCGGTGCCGTGCGTCATGTGGCTTGTATAAAAGCCGTCGACATCGTTGCCGCGCCAGATGACCTGAGTCGCCATGCCACGACGGTCGGGCAGTTCGACCAGACGCTGGATGGTTTCGCGAACGATGGTTTCGCGATCATACATCGTGCCGAGATTGCCATAGACGACACAATTATGCGTGTAGTGGGTGTAGATCAGGCCGACATCACGCTCGTCCCAGATTTTGTGGGTGCAACGAATGATGTAATCGACGATATCGGTGTAAACGTCGTCAAAGCCGTTCAGGCTCTGGACGCGCGCGCGCCCTTCGGGCGCCAACTGCGTATAATCGCGGCGCTCGACCTGGAGGACGGCTTCCGGCGAATAAGGCTGGGTGCTGTTTTTGCTGACTTTCGTCGAAGCTGTTGGATCGGCGTCGCTCATTGGAAATCCTTGGTCTGTCGCGCAGTGCGAGGAGGGAGGGTATCAGTGTTGATGGAAAGAATCTTCAACCAGTCGCTCAGATGGCGGGCGACGGCGTCGGGTGCTTCGAGCAGGACATAGTGACCGGCCCCGAGAATGATGGCGAGCTCCGCGCCAGGAATAGCTTCGGCGATCTCGGTATGACGGCTAGGGGGACAGATACTGTCGACAGCACCGCATACGACCAGCGTCGGCATTTTAAGATTGCGCAGGCGAAGGCGACTGTCGGCTCGGGAAATGGCGATTTCAACTTGCTGCGCATAGGTAGCAACGCCCGTCGCTTCGGCCATTTCGATTGCCAGCGCCTTGAGATCTTTATCATCCCGATTTGCAGGAGCCGTCGATTCGGGCCAAATATTATCAATGAAATGTGCAGCCAGTCCGCGTGCGCGGGCGTCGGCGACGCCGTGGCGACGAATGGCCGCATTTTTCACAGGATCGGCGCGCGCGGTGGTGGCGATCAGCGCCAGTCCCATAACGCGCTCCGGAGCAATGGCTGCGATTTCGAGAGCAACGATGCCGCCCAGCGAAAAGCCGACCAACGCAAATCTTGATGGCGCACGGGCCAGTATGTGCCGAGCCAGTGCCGTGGTCGATTCCGCGCGGCTTATTGGAATGTCCATCGTCGGACTATCTGCAAAAACCGAAGCAAAGGGCGCGAATATGCGGGCGTCGCACAATGTGCCGGGAAGTAACAGCAGTGGCACTGGATCGTCGAAATCGGGTGAGTTGGCAAAAAGGGCTGCGCCCTTTCGTCGGTCTTCCCCTTGCGTCGTTGGTGCCATCATGGCTGGAATTGCTCCGGTCGCTCTTGCGTTGCGGTTTCATATGTCTTAGCGTTATTGCATCCGAATGCAACAGGTCGTCGAACACGACCATTCAAGGGAATTACAGTGTCCGAGTGGAGCCAATCGGCGATGAATGCGCGCCTTGTTCGTTATGCGGACCTGATCCCGTGCCGCACGGCATTTCTAGACACCAAAACGCCGGGATCGACCGAAAAGGAAAACTTCACGATCATCGGCAAGGGTGTGTCGGAAAGTCCCGAGCAGGTCGTCCATATCGCCGAACCCCATGGTTTCAACATCGGTGCCGCGCGCCAGCCGTTGGGATGCGTCAATTCGCAGCACAGCCATGAGACCGCCGAGGTTTTCATCATTCATTCGGGTAAATGGCGGCTGATCTTTGGCCCCAATCGCGAAGACGGCTCGCTCGAGATCGGGCCGGGCGACGTTGCCTCTGTGCCGACCCGAATGTTCCGTGGGTTCGAGAAAGTCGATGAAGGCACAGGGTTTCTGTTCACGGTTTTGGGTGAGGACGATCCAGGTCAGGTAACCTGGGCTCCAGCAGTTTTCGAAGCGGCGGCGGATTTTGGTTTGAAACTGGCAAAGGGTGGTCGCCTGATCGACACGTCGAGCGGTTCCGCCCAGTTGAAAGATGTCGAGATGGAAGGCGTGCTGACCGAAAGCCAGCTTGCTGAATTGCAGACGCCTCCCGCTGAAAAGCTGGCCGAATGCGTTGTGCTGGCAGGCGATATCGTCGCCAATCCAACTTCGCCACTCGCGGCGGTCGGCGTCGAGGAAGCAGGCATCATCGTGCCGTGCGCGACACGTGATGGGTTTGCCGCTGGACCGATCAAGGGCTGGTGGCCACAGGATTTCAACTTGCGCCAGCTCACTTTGCAAACCGGAGCGTATGTCCCGACACACGCACGAGCCGAAGCCGAAGTGCTGATGGTTCAGGAGGGGACGATCGAGATCAGCTGGGCGGATGGTGGGTTGATCATGGGCGCTGGCGACACGCTGACCGTGCCGATCGGGCTGAGCCACGCATTCCGGAATACAGCGTCGGTGCCCGCCAAAGTATTCGTGGTGCGTGGAACGGTTGATCCGGCGCTCCCGGTTTTCGATTCGAAGCCGGTTTAGCCGCTTGCTCCGCATCTCCACTGGGGAGATGCGGAGTTTGGTGATCAGGCTGCGCTGGCGGCCAACTGCCGGTCGTAGCGGATGGCTGCGGCTTTCTGATGGCCTTCAAGACCTTCGCTGCCGCTTTGGCGGATCGCCGATGGGGCAACCGCGGCAACACCGGCGGCGTCGAGCCACTGGTAAGTTGCGATCTTCACATAAGAACCAACCCACAAGCCGCCGGTGTAACGGCCTGCGCCTATCGTTGGCAACGTGTGGTTGGTGCCCACACACTTGTCCGAATAGACGACGCTGGCATTTTCACCGATAAAGAGAGACCCGTAGTTGCGGACCTTGTACGAAAACGCGTGCGGGTCGGCGGTGTGTATCTGGAGATGTTCGGCAGCGACATGATCTGAATAAGCGATCATCGCAGCTTCATCGACGCAATAGACAATTTCGCCGTAATTGTCCCAGCTTTCGCGAGCGACGGTCGCGGTTGCCAGTGTTTCAAGTTGGCGGGCGACTTCGAGCACTGTCGCTTCGGCAAGCGCGCGATCGGTGGTGATCAGGCCGACGCGAGTGCGGACGTCATGTTCGGCCTGCCCCAAAAGGTCGGTGGCGATCAGTTCGGGGTCGCCGGTCGAATCGGCGACGACGAAGATTTCCGATGGCCCGGCAAGCTGGTCGATGCCGATGGGGCCGAAAACTTGGCGCTTGGCTTCGTTCACGAAGGCATTGCCGGGTCCCATGATCTTGTTCACCTGCGGCACGCTTTCGGTGCCGAACGCCATTGCCGCGATTGCCTGTGCGCCACCGATCCGGAAAATCCGGTCTGCGCCGGACAGATGGCAACCGGCGATCATCGCGGGGTGGGCGTTTGGCGGAAGGCAGGCGACGACTTCGTCACAGCCAGCGACCTTGCCCGGAACAATCGTCATGATCGGCGCCGAAAGCAGCGGGAAACGACCGCCAGGAACATAGGCACCGACGCGTTCGATAGGGATGACGCGGTGGCCGAGGTGGAGGCCCGGCATCGGTTCGATGTCGAGCGGCAGTATCGTGTCGAGCTGCGCCTGTGCGAAATGACGAACGTTTTCGATAGCGAATTCGGTGTCGGCCTGGGTCTGCTTTTCCATGCCAGCCAGCGCAGCAAGGCGTTCGGCGGGAGAAACTTCGAAACGCTCCAACTCGATCTTGTCGAACTTGCCCGAATATTCGCGCACAGCCGCATCCCCACGAAGCCGCACGTCTTTCAGGATCTGGGTTACGAGATCGACGACGTCGCCGGTATCGGCAAGCGAATTCCGACCCGGTGCCTTTACGTATGTCGCTCGCCCCTCGAACCCAATCGGGGCACTTCCAATCGCCGTCGTCATCGTTGATCCTCTCGTTGCCTGTCCGGATACCATGCGTGAAACTCTATGGACCGTTCCACCATGCATTGCATCCGAATGCAACGGTTGCCAAGGACTCTTTGATTTTGGGATTGAAACGGTCATCTATTGCACTCGGGGCAAAAGGCGGCTTGATGCCCGATCTTGTTAGTTTTCGAGGGCGGTTATGGCAGCGGGCAGCGGCAGCAAGCGATCAAAGCCGGCAGGCGAGGTGATGCCGGCAGAAACCGAGTTTCGTGCCAATGGTCGACGGCCGACGTCGTACGATGTCGCCCTTCGGGCAGGCGTGTCGCAATCGGCGGTTTCGCGCTGCTATTCTCCGAACGCCAGCATCGCACCCGCGACGCGCGAGCGAATCATTCTTGCCGCCAACGAGCTGGGCTATAGCCCGAATGCCCTGGCGCAGGCGTTGATTTCGCGGCGCACCAACCTCGTCGCCGTGCTGATATCAAGCCTGACCATGCTGTATTATCCCGAGGTTTTGGCGGAGCTGACCGAGCGTCTGACTGTGCGGAACATTCGTGTGCTGCTGTTTTCCTTGCACGCGGAAGGCGAAGTAGACGACGTGCTGGATCAGGTCTGGCGCCATAGCGTGGACGGCGTAATTTGCGCCGCGCGACTCTCGGATGAGCAGATCCAGATGTTCGAGGATCGCCATGTGCCTCTCGTTCTTTACAATCGCGTATCAGGAACCGCCTCCGCCGCCTCGGTCTGCTGCGATTCCGTGGCGGGGGAGCGGGACCTCATCGGCAAGCTGCTGGCCGCGGGACATAAAAAGTTCGGCATTATTGCCGGGCCGCAGGATAGCTATGTCGGAGAAGAGCGGCGCGAAACAGCGTCTGAAACTTTGCGCCAATCGGGGATTCTCGACGTTCCCGTTGTGCGCGGCGATTTCAGCTATGAAAGCGGCAGTACGGGGTTGCAGGCTTTGATGGCGAACGACGCGAGCTTCGACGCGGTTGTCTGCGTTAGCGATCAGATGGCGATCGGGGCGATCGATGCCGGTCGTGAAGTATTCAGGCTGCGCATTCCCGAAGATTTGTCGGTCGTAGGGTTTGACGGTTCGGGTCCGGCAACCTGGTCGAGCTATCAGGTGACTTCGGTCCGCCAGCCTGTCCAACGGATGACCGAGGCGGCGGTGACGATGCTGGTCGAACGAATCGAGGATGCGTCGCTTCCTGCCGAGCGCCGTCTTTTCACCGGCCAGTTCATTATCGGTCGGTCGGCACGAATGGCCTGACTGCAATCTCGCTTTCAGCTTTTGGCGCGGGCGATCAGGTCGGCGGCACCCGCAAGCATGAAGCCGTGGTCCGAACCCAACAGAAACAGGCTCGCGCCCTTGTCCCGCCAATAGGGAACGTCGCCGACGCGCGCGAGGAACATGCCGACCGGCCGATCATGACGAAGACCCGCGGCACACACGGCCTCCACCGCCGCCACCACGCGGGGGTCGTCCTGATCTTCGCTGCCATAGGCCACCGTCAGGTCGACACGACCGACGAACAGCGCGTCGATGCCCTCGACTTGAGCAATCTCATCGATGCCATCGATGGCTTCCGGGTCTTCGATCTGGGCAATTACAACGGTGCGCGCGGCGCTTGCTGCCTTGTGCATCGCCATGGGGGTCGTCGTGTATCCGGCTGCACGTGAAGACCCGGCATAGCCGCGCCCGCCGCGTCCGTAATGGCACGCGGCCACCGCAGCGCGTGCTTCTTCGACAGAGCGAATATGGGGCAGGACAACCCCCGTCGCGCCACAATCGAGCGCGTTGAGGATATGTTCGGGCGTTGACGATGGCACGCGGACCAGAACGTCTTGACCTTTAGCGCGCGCAGCCATGATGCACAGATCGATGGCCGCTCGATCGAAGGGCGAATGCTCGGCGTCGAGGCAAAGGCAATCCATTCCGGTCAGCGCCAGTACCTCCACCACTATCGGCGAAGGTGTTTTGACGAACGTGCCGACAATCAGTTCGCGCGCCGCCAGCCGTTCTTTCAGCGTCGCGATCACAGCCGCGCGCTCGCCAGTGCCGCCCCGGCCGCCAGCGTTGCTAGTTTTGCATAGACTATGTCCGGATCGACTGCGCCGAACCCGGCAAAAGTCGAGAACCCACAGTCGGTCCCTGCGATCACCCGTTCGCGCCCGACGATGTTGGCAAAGCGCGCGATGCGTTCGGCGACCACCTCTGGATGTTCGACAAAGTTGGTCGTGCTGTCGATTACGCCAGGGATCAAAACGCGATCTTCCGGAATCAGGTCGATCATACCCGCGAAATAGCTCCAGTCGTGCGCGTGGCGGGGATTGGCGGTTTCGAACAATAGTCCCTGCGGCTTGGCGTTCATCAGGACCGGCAGGATAACGCCCATCTCGACATCGCAATGATGGGGTCCTTCGTAATTGCCCCAGCAAACGTGCATCCGGACGGCTTCTGCGGGCACGTTACGCAATGCATGGTTCAGCACTTCGACATGGCGCGCAATCAGCACGAGGTAGTCGGCTTCGGTGCGATCCTTGTACATCATGTGTCGCCCCAGACCGAGGTCGGGGCTGTCGAGTTGCAGGATCAGGCCCGCCGCGACGATCGCCTCATATTCAGGCCGCATCGCTTCCGCGAGCGCCTCGAGATAGTCGTCCTGCGTCGGATAGTAGTCGTTTGGCTGGAATAACGCGATCACGCCGGGCGATGCTGCGTTCATGAACGCGC
This sequence comes from Sphingomonas sp., assembly GCF_025353885.1. GTDB lineage: Bacteria > Pseudomonadota > Alphaproteobacteria > Sphingomonadales > Sphingomonadaceae > Sphingomonas_O. Next base: position 51,104 of record NZ_JANXNX010000033.1, read on the forward strand.
CGTGCGCCGCGCTGCCGACCATCGCGGCGTCCAGGCGGGCGATGTCTTGTTCCAGCGACACCATTGTTGCCATCGCAACCGGTCCGATGCAGCGTGGCCGACGATAGGTGGGGGTGCCGCCTCCTTTGGACTGACGCGCCATGAAGACGGGGAAGTCCTCCAAATCGGCGGGCGGCGTGCGCGGGCTGTCGCCGTCAAATCCCGTGATCCGGTCCTTGATGTAAGTCGCATAGGAAATTTTCGACATTTCGCCGTCGGAAACGATATCGACTCCGGCTGCAGTCTGGCGTGCGATGCAATCCTTGACGGCTTGCCCGATGACGGCGTCGAACTCAGCGAGATCGACCGCTTCGCCACGTTCCACTGCGAACACGAGGTCGGTGACAGCCTTGCTGCGAGGCAGTGAACCGACGTGTGTCGTGCGGATCGGCGTGCTCGTCATCATAGTCCCTCTTTGAATTCAGTCTGCGGTCCAGCCGCCGTCGACCACCAGGCTGGTACCGGTCATCAGCGCCGATGCATCGGACGCAAGAAAGAGCGCGGCGCCCATGATATCCTCGACCTGCCCCACCCGTCCGAGCTTGATCTTGGCAAGAACGCTCGCCATGAACGCGGTATCCTCTAAATACGGCCTGGTCAGCGGCGTTTCGATAAAGGTCGGTGCGATCGTGTTCGACCGGATCCCATGCACGGCCAGATCGAGCGCGAAGGCTTTCGACATACCCTCGAGCGCCCATTTTGAAGCGCAGTAAAGCGATCGGTTCGGTCCGCCGACATGCCCCATCTGTGATCCGATGTGGACCAGGCTGCCGAGCGTTCCGTCGGCAAGCATTTTTCGCACGCAAGCCTGCGCCACGAAGAACGCGCTTTTCACATTCAGGCCGAGTACCACGTCGTAATCGTCCTCGGTGACGTCCTGCATCGGTTTGGGTCGGTTGGTACCCGCGTTGTTGACGAGGACATGAAACGCTGGGCGTGCTTCGAAAAACGCCGATACTGCCGCCAGGTTGCTCACGTCGAGGATCGCCCAACTGGCAAGACCGCCAACAACGCGAATAGCCTCGGCACCCGCCGCAATTTCGTCTTCCGACCGCGCGACGAGCGTCACTTCGGCACCCGCTTCTGCCAGCGCAGCAGCAAGAGCGAGGCCGATCCCGCGACCGGCCCCGGTCACAACCGCACGTCGCCCGTCAAGTCGAAAGCTGGGGGTTTTTGGCAGGTTCATACGACGACCAGCGGCTCGGCCTTGCCCGCATAGGGAATGTCACGATGCCCATAACGGCGCACGCGGATGTTGGCCTGTTCCCCATGTCCAGCAAAGCCTTCGAGAGCGCACAACCGGCTGCAATATTCGCCGATCATCGCGGAAGCCTCATCGGTCAGAACGCGCTGGTATGTGCAAGTCTTCAGGAACTTGCCGACCCACAGACCACCTGTGTAACGCGCCGATTTCTTGGTCGGCAAGGTGTGATTGGTGCCAATCACCTTGTCACCGAACGCCACGTTGGTCCGCGCGCCCAGGAACAGCGCGCCATAGTTGGTCATGTTGTTCAGAAAATAGTCCGGATCGCGCGTCATCACCTGAACATGCTCCGAAGCAATCTCATCGGCTATGCGCACCATTTCGGCATCGTCCTCAGCCAGGATAACCTCGCCATAAGTCGCCCATGCCCGTCCGGCATAGTCAGCCGTAGGCAGGATTGTCAGCAACCGCTCGATCTCGCGCATCGTGTCTTCGGCAAGCTTCCGGCTCGTCGTGAGCAGTATTGCCGGGCTGTCGGGGCCATGTTCGGCCTGTCCCAGCAGGTCGGTCGCCGCCAGTTCGCCATCGCAGCCGATTTCGTCGGCGATAACCAGCGTTTCGGTCGGCCCGGCGAATAGGTCGATACCAACGCGGCCAAAAAGCTGGCGCTTGGCTTCCGCGACAAAGGCATTGCCTGGGCCGACGAGGATATCGACGGGCAGGATAGTTTCGGTGCCAAGCGCCATCGCGCCGACTGCCTGAATACCGCCCAGAGCATAGATTTCGTCGGCACCTGCCATGACCTGTGCGGCAACGATGGCGGGGGCCGGGCGGCCCTGAAAGGGTGGCGCGCATGTGATGACACGCTTTACGCCTGCAACCTTCGCCGTGATCACGCTCATATGCGCGGAAGCCAGCAACGGATATTTGCCGCCAGGGACATAGCAGCCCGCAGCATTGAGCGGCAGGTTTTTGTGGCCCAGGATAACGCCGGGCATGGTTTCGACCTCGACGTCCTTCATGCTGTCACGCTGGATCTGTGCGAAGTTGCGCACCTGCGTCTGCGCGAATTCGATGTCCTTCAAATCCTGGCCGGTAAGCTGGTCGAGGCAGTCCTGCTTCTCCTGAGCGGTCAGCACATAGCTTGCGCGATCCCAGTTATCGAATTTGATCGATAGGTCGCGGACAGCGGCATCACCGCGCGCATCAATATCGGCAAGGACGCCCTCGACGATGTCCTGCACCTTTTTGTTCGCTTCCGCTTTCGCTTCGGCAGTCGCGCCGCGCTTCAACCAAACTGCCATTTTCGCCTCCTATGAATTCGAATGCAAACCTTAATCTGCGTTTGGTTCGACTTCAACCTGTGACTGTGCAGAAGTCGGGCTATGGTTGAAATGGAGGACTGCTTCAACCGCCGCTGCGATAGCCATCAACCCGGCATCATCCTGACGATGCCCAAGAAGTTCAATGCCGATTGGTATCCCGCCCGACGAGAAGCCAGCGGGCAATGTCAGGGCGGGGGCGCCGATATAGGCCGCGATTTCGGGTGCCCAGCCGCCGCGCGGATTGTCAAGTGAGGTCGGCACGACCGCTGAAGTCGGATAGACCAGCGCATCGAGGCGGTGCAGCGCCATCAACAATTTCACCGCGTCGGCAAGAGCGTCACGCCATGCCAGAAGCCGCTCATAAGGTGCCCGATCCAACGGCACGCGCAGGCGCCGCCGCAGTACATCATGATAGTCGACCAAGTGCGCGCCACTGGCGACAATCTCCTCAAGCGACGATGGAATACCGCCTTCAAATCCCGACCGCAGATAGGCGTCGAATGCGTTGGGAAATTCGTAATCGACCAAATCAGTTGGGCAGGTCGGTAGAACCGCCTCGGGTAGTATCACGGGATCGACGATCGCGAGGCCCGCTGACGCCAGCCGCTCCAATGCATCTTCACAGGCTTTGGCGATTTCGTCGGAGGCTCCGAACGCCTGCCGTAAAATGCCGATCCGCCTGCCGCGGATTGCGTCTATCGACGTGGCTGGCGGGGCGTAGTTCAGGCCCGTCATCGCTGCCATCATGATCGCGACATCCGCCACCGATCGGCCGAGGGGACCGATCGTGTCTGCGCTCGGTGCAAGCGGTGCCACGCCCCCCAAGTCCAGCAATCCAAAAGTCGGCCTGAGTCCGATCAGACCGTTGTAGGAAGCCGGGGTGCGGATTGACCCACCGGTGTCGGTGCCGAGTCCGCCATAGGCAAAGCCCGCAGCAATCGCCGCCGCCACGCCGCCGCTCGACCCGCCCGCACTGACGGCGGTGTCGAATGGGTTGCGAACATCACCAGCGATCGAACTGCGTGAACGAATTTCAAAGCTGAACTCGGACATATTGGTCTTGGCGAGGATGATCGCGCCGGCTTTCCGAAGCCTTGCTGTCTGGACGGCATCGCACCTCGGCATGGCCTTGGCCAAAGCAATGCACCCCGATGTGGTCGGCAATCCCAGGACGTCGATATTGTCCTTGATGACGATCGGCACGCCATGCAGCGGCCCCCGAACCCCGGACCTCAGCCGTTCACGGTCGAGCGCTTCGGCGTCGTCCATTGCCTGCGGGTTCATGGTTATGACCGCGCCGAGCGAAGCACCCTGCCGATCATGCGCGGCGATCCGGGCCGTTGCATCTGCGACCAGCGAAGCCGACGACACCAACCCGTCGGCTACGTCTCGCGCAACTTCGGCAATAGTAGCGTTGGTCGTCACACGACGACCGCAACCGGCAGCTTGATGCCTCGACGCACGAGCGTTTCGGGTTGCATCAGCCAGATTATTCCGGCCAGCGAAAAACTGGCAGCGCCCGCGAGCATGGCTGCGGGAAGCCCGAAGCGGGTAGCGATCGAAGCTGTGATCAGCGGCGCGAAAAAGCTGATGATCCGGCCCCAGTTGAAAATCGAACTCGCCGTCGCGCGCAGGTGTGGTGGATAAAGCTCCGCCAGCCACGGCCCCCAGATCACGCTGCAGCAGATTGTAATCCCGTAAAGGAAGCCGATGGCACGCAGCAACGGCAACTGTGTCGGCGCGGCGATGTAAAGGGCGATAGCGGCCGACGCGATAAAGAAGCCCAGCGCATTGAAGCGTCGACCGAAGCGATCCGCAGCCCATCCCCAAATGAATCCACCGATGATGTTGCCGGTGAACTGCCACGCGACCAATTCACCGGCGGTTGCAGCGTCCAGTCCCCGTGGTCCCGTCATATAGGTCGTGAACCACCCGCTAAACGCCTGATAGCCAAAAAAGTTAAGCCCGGTCATGGTTGCCAGCAGGATTGTCTGCCTGCGCACTTCGGGACGAAACAGCTCGCCGATCGGAAAAGTTCGCCGCGTGGCGCTGACCTCGACCGCAGCCTTCGGGAAAGGTGGGATGAGCCAGTACACCGCCACCGCCATCGCGATCGCCGGGACTCCGCCCATCCAGAACAGCAAACGCCACCCGCTGCCGCCCACTACGCCCAGCGCCAGGCCCAGCAAGATGATCGAGGAACTGAACGCGACATTCAGGGTGCCCGCCAACCGCCCTCGAATACGGGCATGAAATAGGTTTACATAAATGCTGACGCCGACGGGAAACGATCCGCCCATGAACAGGCCAAGGACAAACCGCTGCAGGAGCAATTGTGGGTAATTGCCAACGGCCACGCCCGCAAGCAGAACGGTGCCATAGCCGAGAATGAGCCCGGCGAGCACCTTGCGACGGTCGAAGCGGTCGGCAAGTTGACCGGCGATGATTGCGCCCACCAGGGCACCTGCACCTTGAGCAGAATAAGCCGATCCTGCCTGGATTAAGCTCAGGCCAAGCGATTGCCGGAGAAAAGGCCTGAGCACATCGACCGTATTCCATGCCCAACCGTATAGAAATTCGGCACCGAGCAGCAGGCAAAAGATCGATATGCGCCGCCCGTGCGATAGGTCGAGGACGTCGCCATCCCCGCTTGTGCTATCGGGCAATTTGCTGTCGGTCACAGTGGCAAAATCCCTCGCCTTGAAGGGGAGCCCGACGCCTAAGCTGCGCGCTCCCCGCCGTTTATACCGGCATTAAGATTACAATTATCAGAACTTCACACCTGCGCGCAGCCCGTAAGTTGCGGGCGGACCATATGAGACTTGAACCCGCTGGGTACGTCCAACCACGCCGCTGAACAATACTGGTTTGTCGAACACGTTGTTACCATATGCTTCGACGAACAGCTTTGAATTTGGAGCATAACGGAGCGCCACATCAACCAGATTGTAGTTTTTCTGACGATCCAAAGCAGTGTTATAGTCCGTCGTATAATATCCGCTCGAGTGCATCCAGCTCACATATGGCGTCACAACAGCTTCATCGCCGACGTGCAGTTCGTAATAGACTGCCGCTGTCGTCGTTAGCTTGGGTGAGTTCGGTATTCTTTTACCCGCCAAGTCTACCGAAACAGGATCCTGACCATTTGATGCACCAAAGAAGTTATTACGGCTGATATATGTAGTGTATTTGGCGTCAAGATATGCAGCGGTCAGATCCACATGAAAGTCGGTAGCCAAAAGTGTTCTGATTGCGATCTCTCCACCTTTGGATCGCGCTTTACCCGCGCTACCGAAATACGACACCAAAGGCGTGTAGACATTAATCTGCAGATTCCGGAACTTGTTATAGAACAGGCTGAAATCGGCCTGGACTTTGCCATCGAACATCCGCGCTTTTGCACCAACTTCATAAGCGTTGACCTTTTGGGGCGCATAGGAACTTGGAATAACGGCGCTTCCACCAGTGTCATTAACGCCGCCGGATTCAAATCCCGTCGAAGCCGTCGCATAAAGCATCAGGCTGCGGTCGGGTGTGTATTGCAATCCAGCGCGCCATGTCGTGCTGTTGAACGTGGGCGCACCCGAAGTTTGGCTATACGGAGCGCCGAAGTCATAGGTTCCGGGCACGCCGTTGGCATAGTCGGCGAATTCGAATGCCTTTTTCTCATGTGAGTAACGAATGCCCGCCGTTACCTTAAGCTCGGGAACGATTGCGTATGTCGCCTGCGCGTAACCTGCATAGGCATCGGTCCGCAACAGCGCGCTGGCCTTGAAACCGGGCGTAATCGTGCCGGGAGCCGTGATCTTCTGCTGGTAACTCTCGTTGACACGATCATGCAGATAGAATGCGCCAACGATCCACTGCAGGGGAGCGGTGGCGGTCGAAGCAATTTGGAATTCCTGTGTGAAGGCGGCCGACGAAGTGTTCGGCTCTTGAACGCCAGACCCGAAACCGGCCGCCGGATTCTGGAAAATCACGCTGGACTGGTCATTGTCGGCGCTGCGATGCGCGCGAAAAAACGTGTAGCCGGTGATCGAGCGGAGAACTGCCGGACCGAAATCATAGCTGATCGTACCCGATGCATAGTTTTCGAGCAGATGTTCGAACGGCTGGTAATCCCAGTTGTTTTCATAGGGGCCGGTAGCAACCGGAACGCCGATATCGACACCGTTGACGATCGCGGTTCCGTTATGGACCGACGGATTCACCGCATAGGGAACGCCGTTGATCGACTGGTATCCCGTTGCCGGATTGATGAGCGTGCCTGCAACCTTGTAGCCGTAAGAACCGGCACCAGCATCGTCACGCTGCCAATGCCCGGCATGAACCACGACCTCCAGCGCGCTTGTCGGGGTCCATTTGATGGCGAGGCGCTGCGCGTTCTCGTCGTCGTCATTCAATGTCACGCCCGGGGTAGTAACCGAATGAACATAGCCGTCGTGGCGCATGTAAACGCCCGAAAGACGGATCGCCAACGTCTCGCTGATCGGAAGATTTACAAAACCATCGACGCGGACGGCGCTGTAGTTCCCGACATCGGCATTCACGCCGAAAGCCAGGTCCTTGCCGGGTTGTTGAGTCACGACACTGATGTTGCCGCCGAACGTGTTTCGGCCATAGAGCGTGCCCTGCGGCCCACGCTGCACCTCGACGCGGGCAACGTCGAACAACGGGATGCTCTGCTGCTGGGTGCGGCTTTGGTAGATACCGTCAAGGAAAAACCCGATGACCGGATCGTTCTGCGCGCTGACGAGGCTGGTGCGGACACCGCGGATGGCAGGAAACGAATCCGATCCCTGCTGGCCCCAGCTGAAGCCCGGCGTCACGAACTGAAGCCGACCAGCTGAATTGATGTGCGCGCGGTCCAGATCGGCAGCAGAAAGCGCCGTGATCGAAATGGGGACATCCTGAAGTCGCTCGTCGCGACGCTGTGCCGTTACAACGATATCGCCCAGCCCTGTGTTGTCATCAGCGGTGGTTGTGGCCGGTACAGACGGTGCGGCCTGCGCAAAGGCAGGCGTTGCCACCGCTAGCGTCAGGATTGCCGCAACGGACGCTGTCAACATCAGTCGTTGCCGCGATACTAAAGATCGATCCGTTTTTGTTGCTTGGCTCTCTAGGCTATTATTTGTCATATTATTCCCCCTAAACCCCTGTATGCCAGATAGTACGGCAATCATTTATGCATTCGAATGCAATGTCAATTGATTTATTGCCGTTTTGTTGCGCCTTCGCCGGTTGGGTGATGCGAGGGCGATACGGATATGAGTAGGCGCCAACTCGCGGTCGCGCTTGTATGCTATTGGCAACGGGTTTTTCCGTTAGGGCCATGCATTGGCATTCACAGAGAGATGCGTGTTATCGGCCCTATTCGGCGTCGAAGTTCAGCCTCCGCGAGACATTGTAGTCGGCAACCGCAACCAGAAAATAACATAGCGCGTTTCGTAGTCGTGCGCCGACAGTGTGCAGGCCGGAATAATCGGCGAGTTTCTGTTCGACAGACCGGCTGACCTCACCGTCGATATAGCCACGCATCGTCTCAGCAAACGCGGCGTCGTCGATGCGCAACATGATCTCAAGATTCAGGAACAGGCTGCGGACATCGAAATTGGCGCTGCCGATATAGACGGCGTCGTCGATCACATATAATTTGGTATGCAGGCGCGAGGGTTCATATTCGAATATCCGCACGCCCTTTCGCAACAGCCCTGCATAGGTAAAGCGGGCCGCGCCGATGGTCGCCGCATTGTCGGTTTTCGACGCGGTCACGATCCGTGCTGTCCCCGTCAGCCCGAGCTGATCGATCCGGCGCAGCAGCGCCGGGCTGGGCGCGAAATAGGCTGCGATCATGTCCAGGCGCTTGCCGCTGCGCATGTCGGCACGGATTTCCCTGGCCCATGGTGACATTCGCCGCGCCGGCCCACCCAGCAGCCAGCGCACCGGGCCAGCCGGATTGCTCCACGTCCGCAGCGCGTGCCGCAGCGTCTTCATCTTCGATTTCGGCGCTTGCGTCCATGTCTGGAGCACGTCGTAATAACCGGTCAGCCGTTCTGCCGCCTCGCCTTCGACAATCAGTCCCAGGTCGCGCCACGCCTCTTCGCCGCGGTCGTCGAAATAGGCGTTTTCGACGTTGAACCCGCCGATGATCGCGCATCGTTCGTCCGCCAGCACCAGCTTCTGATGGTTCCGCAACAGATACCGCCGCCCCCATCGCGGCGAGAAGGCGCAGACCGAAATTCCGGCGTCGCGCAATGGCTGGAAGAACCCCTCCTGCTTGGCCGAATCGCTGCCGAACCCGTCCACGATCAGCGACGTCACGACCCCCCGCGCCGCCGCTGCCAGCAACGCGGCATGGACTCGCCGCCCTGCGTCGTCGTCGGCATAGATATAGTAGAGCGCGCGCAAGCTGGTCGTCGCCCCGTCGATCAGCGCAATCAGCGCCTCCAGCCGATCGGCCCCGCTTTCAATTATCGTCAGCCGATTGCCCGCGACCTCATGCGTATGTTCCACCCGCGCTCCCTGTCGGCTCCCCATCCCCATCCCTTTATTATGGGATTGTTGCAATCCCTTGGCGGGGCTGCTACCCGGCCCGCTTGCCTTATTTAGTGGTTCGAAGAGGAAGCGTTTCATGGCGCGCGTAACAGTCGAAGATTGCGTCGACAAGATTCCAAACCGGTTCGATCTGGTCCTGCTCGCTGCCCAGCGTGCGCGCCAGATTTCCGGTGGTGCCGAACTGCTTGTTGATCGTGACCGTGACAAGAACCCGGTCGTCGCCCTGCGCGAAATCGCCGACGAACTGGTCCAGCCCGAGGAACTGCGGGAAAGCACGATCAGCAACATGCAGCGCGTTCGGATCGACGACGACGATGCCGTCGATGAAATGGGCTCGCTGGCCCAGTCGGCCGAGGCACTCCGCCTCACCGCCGCTGCGCCGCCGCGGAACCAAAACCTGGGCGCCGACTACGACGGCTGAGTCGCGCGTGAGGCTTTAAACCCGGATTTTCATCCCCACATGAGGGATGCGCCCGACGGCCGCCAGTAATGGTGGCCGTTTGCTGTTGCGCGCCTTGCGTCACGCGAACAAATCTGGAACAAAGCCCCCATGCTGACACACATAAGCGTTCGCGGCGCGCGCGAGCATAACCTCAAGGACATCTCGCTCGACATCCCGCGCGAAACCCTGACCGTCATCACCGGACTGTCGGGCAGCGGCAAATCCAGCCTCGCCTTCGACACCATCTATGCCGAGGGTCAGCGCCGCTATGTCGAGAGCCTGTCGGCCTATGCGCGCCAGTTCCTCGAACTCATGCAAAAACCCGATGTCGACCATATCGAGGGCCTGTCGCCTGCGATCAGCATCGAACAGAAAACCACCAGCCGCAACCCGCGTTCGACCGTCGCCACCGTCACCGAAATCTACGACTATATGCGCCTTTTGTGGGCGCGCGTCGGCGTCCCCTATTCGCCGACCACCGGCCTGCCGATCAGCGCGCAACAGGTCAGCCAGATGGTCGACCGCGTCATGGCCCTGCCCGAGGGGACCCGCCTGTTCCTGCTCGCGCCCGTCGTCCGTGGTCGCAAGGGTGAGTATCGCAAGGAACTCACCGAATGGCAGCGCGTCGGCTTCACCCGCGTCCGCATCGACGGGGCATATTACGAAATCGACGAGGCCCCCGCGCTCGACAAGAAATACAAGCATGACATCGAAGTCGTCGTCGATCGCATCGTCGTTCGCGAAGGGATCGCATCACGCCTCGCCGACAGCTTCGAAACCGCACTGAAACTGGCCGACGGCCTCGCCTATGTCGATCCAGCCGACGCCGCGCCCGACCCCGCAGAACCCGCCCCCGCCGCCAAGAAACTCGTCGCCGGCGAACACGCCCCCGATGGCCGCATCACCTTCAGTCAGAAATTCGCCTGCCCCGTCTCGGGCTTCACCATTGCCGAGATCGAGCCCCGCCTGTTCTCGTTCAACGCTCCCCAGGGTGCCTGCCCCGCCTGCGACGGCCTTGGTGAAAAGCTCCACTTCGACCCACAACTCGTCGTCCCCAACGAAAACCTCAGCATCAAACAGGGCGCGGTCGTGCCATGGGCGAAATCCAACCCGCCCAGCCCCTATTACATGCAGGTCCTCGGCTCGCTCGCGCGCCATTACGACTTTGCGCTCGACACCCCCTGGAACCAGTTGCCCGATGCAGCCGTCACCGCCATCCTCTATGGCACACAGGGCCAGCCTGTCGTCCTGAAATTCATCGACGGCCGCAAATCCTATGAAGTCAAGAAACCGTTCGAGGGCGTCATCGGCAACCTCGACCGCCGCCTGCTCTCCACCGAATCCGCCTGGATGCGTGAGGAGCTGAACAAATACCAGAACGCTCAACCCTGCGAAGTCTGCAAGGGCGCGCGCCTCCGCCCCGAAGCGCTCGCGGTCAAGATCGCGGGTGAGGACATCTCGATGTCCACGCGCCGCCCCGTCGGCCCCGCCCTCGCCTTTTTCAAGGCGATGCCCGACCACCTCACCCCGCAACAGAACGCCATCGCCGAACGCATCCTCAAGGAAATCGTCGAACGCCTCGGCTTTCTCGACAATGTCGGCCTCGACTATCTGAACCTCGACCGCACGTCGGGCACGCTCAGCGGCGGCGAGTCACAGCGTATCCGTCTCGCCAGCCAGATCGGTTCAGGGCTATCGGGCGTCCTCTACGTCCTTGATGAACCGTCGATCGGCCTTCATCAAAAGGACAATGACCGCCTTCTCGTCACGCTCCGCCGCCTGCGCGATCTCGGCAATACCGTCATCGTCGTCGAACATGATGAGGACGCGATCCGCACCGCCGACCATGTCGTCGACATGGGTCCGGGCGCGGGCGTCCACGGCGGTCATATCGTCGCGCAGGGGACGTTGCAGGACATTCTCGACAACCCCGACAGCCTGACCGGCGACTATCTCTCGGGCCGCCGCTCGGTCCCGGTTCCGGCCAAACGCCGCAAGGGCAATGGCAGGAAGCTCACCGTCACCGGCGCGCGCGCGAACAACCTGAAGGACGTCACCGCGTCCATCCCGCTCGGCACCTTCACCTGCATCACCGGGG
>NZ_JANXNX010000048.1 GCF_025353885.1 Sphingomonas sp.
GGGGCGCGGGATCAGGACGTCGCGGTTGAGCAGGGCGGCAAAGCCATCGGGCGCCACGCGTTCGCACCACACCACGTCGCCGCTGCGATAATCGCCGACGCCGGTATCGACCGTGAGCGCGACCAGCCCCGGTGTCGCGACGGGCGCGGTGACGACGGTTTCGTTGGGAGGAGCATGGACGCCATCGGCCCCGATGACTGCGGCGACCGGCACCTCGACCTGCCCGGGCATATCGACCAGGTCGCCGCCGGTCACGCCAAGTGCCGCGGCAATGCGGTTCAGCCAGCCAACCGATACGGTGCGTGTTCCGGTTTCGAGACGTCCGATGGTCTGGGCGGTCGTCGGCGGGGAGCAGCGGTTGGCGACGTCCAGCAACGTCAATCCCTGCGCGCGGCGCACTTCGCGGATACGGGTGATCATGGTCGAGCCCCTGCCAATAACCGATATGGAATTGGCGCTTTCCTACAGAATGACTCGCGACGCAAGAGCCTATCTGGAGATGAGAAGCGGCCGGGTCGTGCGGATGCAGGTCAGACGGCGCGAAAGACCGACGTCAGCGTCTGCTTGCGCACCCAGGTGGTCAGGTCCCAGATCGATACCGAGCGGCAGAAGGCAAGACCGGCGATGCCGTTGCTGGTCCAGCGCACGAATGACAGCATCGGGCCGAGCCCGTCGATCCACAAGCGAACCTCGGCACCGACTTCGAGGGGTTCGGGGCAGAGAATGCGCGTTCCGGTCTGCGATACATTGTCGATGGCGACGGCGTGAAATAGCTCGCCGATCTGGAGCCTGCCGGTCGCATCGACATTGACCCGGGGCGCGCGACGACGCTGGCCATGCGCGAGTTCGGAACGCAGAACCTCGGCCATGTCGATCGGCTGGTCGAAGGCGAGCCCGACCAGTTCGGCACGAGCCCAGACGATGCGGGCGGAAATCCGCTCCTCCAGACGCAGGTCGAGGGTGATGCGATCGTCGACGGTGAGGTCCTGAAACACCTGGGCCATCGCGCCGCCGTTCGAGATATTGCGGACCAGGCATAAATTCTCGCGATCGCGGTGCGCGATCTTTCCAGCGCGAAAAATCGTCATGTGCCGTTCGGAATTGCGGCGCTCGCCGGCTATGGCGCCAGGTACTACCGACAATGTCAGTGTCGAAGCCATCGGAGCATCCCGTCCTGTTTCATTTGGGGTTGATCCCCAACTGCCACACTGGTTACGCGCCGACGGTCTAAAAATGAGTGAAACGGTATCCACCAAAATGAAGGCAAATTATCGTGCGAATACTGGGCGTAACGACCAAATCCGGCGGCTATTTAGTATCGCGATACATAGAGTGTGCCATCGCACGTCGCGGAGTTCGTCGGGTTACCGCAGAACGCCGCCTTCGCTCTTTGCCTTGAGCCAAAAGCGACCCATTTCTGCATCGAGACCAATGGGGTCGAACCGGTCGAGACCCGATCCGGGGTAAAATGTCATCTCGCCGAACAGCGGTTTCCGATCGATTTCATACATATCCACGCGCACGAAATCGATGCCACGCGCCAGTTCCCCCGCCGCAGACATCATGGCCGCAAGCGACGACGGCGGGGCCGGATCGAGGTCGGACGTGGGCGAGGAGCGCCGCCGCCAGTTGCGGTCGAACACGATCCAGCGATGCCGCTGGCCGCGCCCCAGATGGACCTGGATATATTCGACCCGACCGCCGAAAACATAGAGTTTATAGTCGATGGGAGCGCCGGTGAGCGGACCGACCAGCGGTTCGACCAGCAAACCGCGCTGGATATGGGCATACAGCCATTCGTCGAGCCAGCCGCCGTAATCGCTGTACATCCAGCGCCGCGCGCGCGTCCTGATCGAACGCCATTCCGCCGCATCCCATCGCCGCACAAAAGCGTTCTGATTGCAGCCATGCCGCGACTTCACGACGAACGGCGTCGGCCAGTCGGGACAGCGCGGCAATTCGACACCGTGCCACAATGTCGGGATCACCCATTCGCGACCGATCCGGTCCGCAACGATTTCCTTGGCCAGCACCTTATCGGCGAGCGGCGGCAGGCGGGCGTCGCGGTCATGGAGTTTGCGGTGCTGGACCAGCGCGGTGAAGGTCTGCGGATCGTCAAGATCGAGCAGTCGGTGGTGACGCCACAAATAGGTCAGTGCGATGCGCGCAGGGGCAAGGGTAGCGGTGCGCGGGGAGGCCAGGGTCGGCAGGGTCAGTTCCATCGGGACAAAAGCATCGAGGCGGCGGATTGTTCCGGAATACGAACGGCGCGTCACATCTGAACTAACCAGATCGGAACAAATTACTTGACATATTCGTTTGGTCGGGGTACATAACAGGAACATTGTGATCGGCGTCAGAAGTTTCCTTACCCTCGCTTCGTCAGGGAAAGGGACGACGGGAACGCGAGCGGCTTTGGAGCCAGGTGACGGGAGCGGATTTCCTGACCGGGGCCGAAAAGCGCGCGCTGTTGGGACTGGTTCAGACAAAGGAGATTGCGTGATGAGCGATACGATGTTGACGGCCCATCTGCTGGCGCAGGCAGAGAGTGGGGCGTCCGATCTGGTTACACTGCGGGCGCTGGTCGAGGAGGCGTCGGAACTGGGCGCACGGCGGGCGCTGGCGCGGTTGGGGTTGGCCGATGAGGACGCCCGGACCGACGTCACCGAGTTGCGCGAACTGTTGAAGGCGTGGCGCGATGCAAAGACTTCGGTGCGCCATGCGGTGATCGGCTGGGTGGTGCGCGGGGCGATGGCGGCGGTGCTGATCGGCATCGCGGTAAAGCTGGGGCTTGGCGCGCTGGTGCTGAAGTGATGGGGGCAATGCGATGAGGTTCGCCGGCTATGTCGCAGTGTTCGACCGCGAGGACCGGGGCGGCGACGTGATCCGCAAGGGCGCGTTTGCGGGCGAACTGAGCAAACCGGTGACGCTGTTGTGGCAGCATGACCAGGCCCGCCCGATCGGCGCGGTCGAAATGCTAGCCGAGGACGACCGGGGCCTGCGGATCATCGGGCGGGTCAGCGACGACGCGGGCGTGGTGGCGGGGTCCGGGCTGTCGTTCGGATACCGTGTTAGGGCGGCGCTGGAGGGAACAAAACGCGAACTTACGGCGCTCGAACTGCTCGAGGTTAGCGTCGTCAGCTTTCCGATGCAGCCGCTGGCGCGGGTGCACGCAATCGATTTTACCAAGGAGAATGACGATGGATTATGAGATCAAGGCTGCGCTCGAGGATTCGTTCGACACGGTGACGATGACGCCTGAACGACCGCTACTGGCGGCCACACCGGCGGGGGGCAGTGCGCGCGCGTCGTTCGTCGACGGGTATCTGCGGCGCGGCGATCTGGGGGTCGAGTTGAAAAGCTTTAACGGGCAACCCCCAGCGAGGGCGGTTTCGCCATCCCCCGAGAGATCGACGCGGTGATCGACACCACACTGAAGGCGATCTCACCCATCCGTCGTATTGCCAACGTGGTTCGCGTGGGAACGGGCGGCTATCGCAAGCTGGTGACGCAGAACGGCATGGCGTCGGGCTGGGCGGGCGAGGGTGCGGCACGGCCCGAGACGGGGTCGCCGGTCTTTAACGAGATTGTCCCGCCGATGGGTGATCTGTATACTAATCCGGCCGCGAGCCAGTTCATGCTCGATGATGCCGCGTTCGATGTCGAGGCGTGGCTGGCGAACGAAATCGCGACCGAATTCGCCCGGGCGGAGGCGGCGGCGTTTATCGGTGGCACCGGCATAAACCGTCCAAAGGGGTTCCTTACATTTCCAACGGCGGCGACGCTGGACACGGTGCGGCCGTTTGGCACATTGCAATATGTGGCGTCGGGCGCGGCGGGGGCGTTCGTGGCGGGCAATCCGCAGGACCGGCTGGTCGACCTGGTCCAGTCGCTGCGCTCCCCCTATCGCCAGGGCGCGACCTGGGTGATGAATTCCAAGACGATGGCGACCGTCCGCAAGTTCAAGACAACCGACGGCGCGTTCCTTTGGCAGCCGAGCCTGATCGCGGGCAACGCCAACACGCTGCTCGGCTATCCGGTGCTGGAGGCCGAGGACATGCCCGATATCGCCGCAGACAGCCTGTCGATCGCATTTGGTAATTTCCATGCCGGATACATCATCACCGAACGGGCGGAGACGTCGATCCTGCGCGATCCCTATACCAACAAGCCGTTCGTGTATTTCTATGCAACCAAACGGGTTGGAGGGACAGTGACCAATTCGGAAGCCATCAAACTGATGAAGTTCGCGGTGACCTGACAAGGCCGCAATCGACCCCCTCTCCAAAGGGGAGAGGGGGCACTGACGCGAAAGAGGATTTGCGATGCTGACACGGGGGCCTGTGGTGGCGACGGTCGTTGCCGGCGTGGGCGAGACGGTGACGCTGGCGGCTGCGGTCGGGGGCGGGCTGTTCGACTTTGGCCGCCTGCGCTGGATCGACGGACCGAATGCGGGGCTGTCGGCGATGGTGGTGACCTCTGCCGGAGCGACGTTGACCCTGCGCGAGGCCCCGGCCTTTGCCGTCACGGGAC
This sequence comes from Sphingomonas sp., assembly GCF_025353885.1. GTDB lineage: Bacteria > Pseudomonadota > Alphaproteobacteria > Sphingomonadales > Sphingomonadaceae > Sphingomonas_O. The sequence continues at coordinate 4,534 of NZ_JANXNX010000048.1, forward strand.
CGGAGGCGGTCGAAATTGTCGAAGGCTGCGACCGGCGATTTGCGACCTGCTGCACGCGCTTTGCCAATGCGGTCAATTTTCGCGGGGAGCCGCACCTGCCCGGCAACGACCTGTTGACCCGCTATGATGGATGAGCGCGCGCAGCAGTTGATCGGGGTGCCGTTCCGATTGCATGGCCGCGATCCGGCGACGGGGCTCGACTGTATCGGTCTGGTCGCCTGTGCGGTTGGCGGGGCGGTGGTGCCGACCGGATATCGGTTGCGGCAGGGCGCGCCCGATGTGATCATCGAGGGGCTGAATGCAGCGCTGGTGCGCGTGGCGGCGGCGAGGGTCGGCGATGTCCTGCTGCTCCAGGGGGGGGTCGCGCAATTTCATCTGGCGGTGATGACCACGCAGGGCTTCGTCCACGCCTGCGCCCTGCTGCGGCGAGTTTTGGAGACGCCGGGACTGCCGACATGGCCGGTGATCGGCGCGTGGCGCAAACAGGAGGACTGACATGGCGACATTACTGCTGACCGCAGTCGGGACCGTCATCGGCGGACCGATTGGCGGCGCGATCGGGGCGATACTGGGGCAGGCGGTCGACCAGCGGGTCTTTGCGCCCAAGGGCCGTCAGGGGCCACGGCTGGGCGACCTGTCGGTGCAAACATCCGCCTATGGCACCGCAATCCCGCGCGTGTTCGGGACCGTGCGCGCGGCAGGCACGGTGATCTGGTCGACCGACCTGATCGAAGCGCGGGCGAGCCAGTCGAACGGCAAGGGCAAGCCCGAAACGACGACGTTCAGCTATTCGGCGTCGTTCGCGGTGGCGCTGTCGGCGCGCCCGGTGCTGCGGGTCGGGCGGATCTGGGCTGACGGCAACCTGTTGCGCGGGGCAGGGGGCGATTTCAAGACGGCGACGGGGTTTCGCCTGCTACCGGGCAGCGCGGACCAGCGAGTCGACCCGCTGATCGCGGGGGCGGAGGGGCTGGGCACAACGCCTGCCTATCGGGGCTGCGCGGTGGCGGTGTTCGAGGATTTTCAGCTGGCCGACTATGGCAACCGCATCCCGATGCTGAGCTTCGAGATCATTGCCGACGAAGGGCCGGTCGGGGTCGCCACCATCTTGGCCGAACTCAGCGCCGGGGCCTTGGCGGGAGCAAGCGCGGCGGTCATGGAAGGGCTGGCGGTGCAGGGCGACAGCGTGCGCGGAGTCGCCGAAACGCTGGCGGCGGCGCTGCCGGTCTCGCTGGTCGATGACGGGCTGATGCTGGTTCTGGATGGCGGCACGACCGGCGTGCTGAGCGGCGACGACCTGGGCGCGACCGTCGCCGTAAAAGCAGGCGCGCGTCTGGTCGAGACCCGCCGGGCGGCCGCGGCGATCCCGGAGGTGCTCAGCATCGCCTATTATGACGTGGGCCGCGATTACCAGGCGGGCGTCCAGCGCGCCCGACGAGAGGGCGGATCGCGGCGCGAGGACCGCATCGACCTGGCGGCGTCGCTACCCGCCGGGGTGGCCAAGCAGATCGTCGAGGCGCGGCTGACGCGACTGTGGCGGGAGCGGCGAACGGTGACAGTGACGGTGCCGTGGCGGGCCATGGATTTGCGGCCCGGCGACCGGGTCACGCTGAACGCGCTGCCCGGAATATGGCGAATCGCGGCGGTCGCATTCGAGCGGATGGTCGTGAGGTTGGAACTGTCGCCACAGTTTGTGGCCTCGGCAATCGCGCCAGCCGCCGATCCGGGGCGGCCGGTGGCACAGCCCGATCTGGTCCATGGCGCGACGATCCTTGCGCTGATCGACCTGCCGCCGCTGAGCAATGTGGCCGACCAGTCTCCTCAGGTGGTGGTGGCGGCGAACGGGGCGTCGAGCGGCTGGCGAAACGCGCCGCTGCTGGCCAGTGTCGATAGTGGCGCCAACTACGCGGCGATGGGCGGCACGGCGGCCCCCGCGACCATCGGGTTTGCAGAGACACTGCTGAGTCCGGCGGGCACGGCGCTGGTCGACCGCGTGAACCATGTCGACGTCGCGTTGGCCAACGGCGGGCTGGTGCTGAACGATGCCGATGACGCCGCGCTGCTGAGCGGCGCGAATTTCGCAATGCTCGGGCGAGAGGCGTTCCAGTTCGGGCAGGCGGTGCCGCTGGGCGGTGCGCGCTATCGGTTGTCCGAACTTTGGCGTGGTCGGCGCGGGACCGAGATCGAAGTCGGCAGCCATGTGACCAACGAAGCCTTTGTCCTGGTGGCCCCCGATACGCTGGCACTGGTGCCGCCCGCGCTGGCGGTGGCTGGCCTGGTCGTGCTGGCCGCCGGGATCGGCGATGGCCCGGGTGTGGCCGCGACCATCGCCACCATCGGCGCCAGCATCACGCCCCTCGCCCCGGTGGGACTGGCGGCGATGCCGATGCCGGACGGCAGCTTTGCGATCACCTGGATCCGCCGCAGTCGAGAGGTTTGGACTGGAGCGACGCGGTCGATATCCCGCTGGGCGAGCAAGGCGAGCGGTATCGTGTCACGCGCACCGCCGTCGGTAGGCCCGACCTGACTGCCGAAACCGCGACATCCGCCTGGGTATATCGCGCGGCGATGGCGGCAGACGACCGGGCATTCGGCCTTACTGCGGTCACGGTCACGGTCGCACAGGTCGGGTCGCGCGCGGTGTCCGCCGCCACGACGCTTTTGGTTCCGCTCATTTAGGAGAAACAATATGACTACGACATCAGACCGGCTGAACCTGCCTTTTCTCGCACTGGCGCAGTCGCAGAAGGAAACGACGCACAATGAAGCGCTAGCGCTGCTCGACATGGCGGTTCAGCCGGTTGTGCAGGCGATCGCCCCGGCGACAATCCCCGCCGCGCCCGTTGCCGGGCAATGCTGGATCGTGGGCGCGGCACCCGGTGGGCCTTGGTCGGGACATGCGGATGCGCTGGCGGCCTGGACGAGCGGCGGATGGCGGTTCCTTGCGCCGTTCGATGGCATGACGGTCTGGTCGATGGCCGACGGCGTATCGGCACGCCGGGTTGGATCAAGCTGGCAGGTTGGACAGCTGACGGCCGTCAAGCTGGTGATCGGTGGCAATCAGGTCGTGGGCAACCGGCGCCCTGCCATCGCGCTTCCAACGGGAGGGGCGACGAACGACGTTCAGGCGCGCGCCACGATTGCGTTGGTCATTGATACACTGACGAACCATGGCCTGATTTCGTAAGTAAAAAAGCTGTCGGAACTTAACCTCTGACTAATCGTTTGCTGGCACGACTAGAGAGTATGGGTTCCATTGCGACATTTCGGCCACAGTTGGCTGATTTCCGTGCTTGCGTGGAAACCGTGCTTTGGCTAGTGCGTTCAAGCTGTCTCAAGTGACAAACAGGAAAGGGGATTTTTATGCGGAAGCTGGCTATACTCGCCGTGCTCGCCTCAACCGCCATGGCTACTCCCGCGCTCGCGCGGAATAACTCATGGTACATCGGCGTCGAGGGTGGCGCGATGATTGTTGAGAAATTGGATATCGATATCGGTGCGTTGAATAACGCAGCGACTGCACGTCAGAAGGCGGGCTATGATGTCGACGGCATCATCGGTTACGACTTCGGCGCTTTCCGCCTGGAAGCAGAAGCTGGTTATCGCCAGTCGCGTCTGCGGAGCTTCTCCAGCCAGACGACTGTGCCGTCTTATCTCGGCACTTCGGCTCCTGCCGGAACGTACAACGGTGCAGAGGGCAAGACTTCGGCACTTAGCTTCATGATCAACGGTTTGCTGGACTTCGGTTCGGATGACGGCATCAGCGGTTACGTTGGCGGCGGTGCCGGTGTGGCTCGCGTCAAGTTGAGCGACTATGCGATCAATCCGAACGCTTCGTTCCTCAATGACTCGGATACAGGTTTTGCCTATCAGGCGATTGCCGGTGTTCGTGCGCCGCTGACGGATCATGTCGATGTCGGTCTGAAGTATCGCTTCTTTAACGCGGGCAAGGTTAATCTCGTTGACTCGGTTGGTCGTGCGAACGAAACGCGTTTCCGTTCACACAGCATCCTCGGCAGCTTGATCTATAACTTCGGTGAACCAGCGGCTCCACCGCCACCACCGCCACCACCCGCACCGGCTCCTGAGCCTGCACCACCGCCGCCACCAGTGGCAGCTGTCTGCACGCCTGGACCGTACATCGTGTTCTTCGAGTGGAACAAGTCGGATATTACTGCTGAAGCCGCGTCGATCCTCGACAACGCCGTCACCGCTTATGGCGATTGCGGTCAGGCTCAGGTCATGCTGGCCGGTTACACCGACACGTCGGGTACGCCGAAGTATAACCTTGGGCTCTCGCAGCGTCGTGCAGATGCGGTCAGTGCCTATATCAGCTCGAAGGGCGTTCCTGCCGGTGTCATCACCAGCAAGGCGTTCGGTGAAACCAACCTGCGCGTCCAGACCGCAGATGGTGTTCGCGAACTGCAGAACCGTCGCGTGGAAATCACCTACGGTCCGGGTTCGGGCAACTAAAACTTCGCTCTCCCTTTCGGGATACGAACTTGAGAGAGCCGGCCGAAAGGTCGGCTCTTTTTCGTTGTGGGGTTGATAATGGTTTGACCGGCGACCGCGTCACCCGGCGCAGGCCGGGGCCTATACGGCTGTCGGATCTGCCGCATATCTTTTTGACAGCCATATAGGCCCCGTTCCGTGCCGGGGTGACGGAAGGTTTGCGTTCTTGCTGGCGAAACTCCGGTCGCGCCCAACACCCACCCTAGACTTTCAGATAGTCCCTGAACCAGGCAGTGAACGCCGGGATACCGACATCGATCGACGTCGTTGGTGCATAGCCCAGGTCGCCGCCGATCGCAGCGATGTCGGCAAAGGTTTCGGGGACGTCGCCGTCCTGCATCGGCTGGAAGTCGATCACGGCTTTCTTGTCGCACGCGCCCTCGATCAGGCTGATCATCCGCATTAGGTCCTCGGACCGGTGATTGCCGACGTTGAAGATGCGGTGGGGGGCAACACTGCCGCCGGGCTTGACGCAGTAGTCGTCCTGCGGCGGGGTATCGATACAGGCGACCACGCCCGCAACGATGTCGTCGATATAAGTAAAATCACGACGCATTTCGCCGTTGTTGAAGACGGCGATTGGCAGGCCGCGCAGAATCTTTTCGGTGAAAATCCACATCGCCATGTCGGGTCGGCCCCACGGCCCGTAAACGGTGAAGAACCGCAGTCCGGTCAGGGGAATACGATAAAGATGAGCATAGGTTTCGCTCATCAGTTCATCGGCTTTTTTCGTGGCGGCATATAGCGAGACCGGGCGATCGACGCGATCCTCGACGCGGAAGGGCAGTTCGGTGTTGCCCCCATAAACCGACGACGATGATGCATAGACCATCGTCACCTTGCGGGTGCGGGCTAGTTCGAGCAGTTCGAGGTGGCCGACAAGGTTCGACTGGACATAGGCGCGCGGGTTGTCGATCGAATAGCGAACGCCCGCCTGGGCGCCAAGATGAACGATGCTGTCGAAATGCTGGCCCGCCATGGCGGCGTCGAGAGCATTTCGATCGCTGAAATCGACTTGGGCGAACACAAAACCATCGCTGGTCAGCATCGCCAGGCGATCGCGTTTTAGCCGGGGGTCGTAATAGTCGTTGAGGTTGTCGATCCCGAGCACGGTATCACCCCGGTCTAGCAGCACACGTGCCAGTGCCGCACCAATAAAGCCTGCGACTCCGGTTATCAGAACGCGCATCGTCACAATGTTTCTCCGTCGGCAAGCCCAGCGGCGATTGAGCCAATAGCCAGTGCCGCGCCGGATGCCACAAGTGCTTGGCGTGGTGCAAATGCTTGGGCATATTCAAGAGCAAATCCGGGAGACAGGCAATGACCAAATCGATTCTCGTAATAGACAGCACTGCCATAAAACCAAAGGTAGCGATGACGATCGCTATCATTTGTGGCACATTGGGCATCGCCTTGCTGGGCGGCTGTATGGCGCAAATGGGACCAGGATCGGCGACGAAGATCGGAGCACGCGCCGAACTTCGTGACCCCCAGGGCGTCTCGCACGGCAGCGTGCGTATCGAACGGGTCGGCGCGATATCGCGCGTGACCGTCAATGGCGTCGCCCTCCCGCCCGGTGACCACGGCCTTCATATCCACGCCGTCGGCTCGTGCGAGGGGCCGGCCTTTGCCAGCGCGGGCGCGCACTGGAACCCCGACATGAAGATGCATGGGCGCGACAATCCAATGGGCGCGCACCGTGGCGACCTGCCCAATTTGCAGGTCCACACTGACGGCACGGGGACAGTGTCCTTTGACCTGCCCGGTGGCATCGCGACGCTGATGGACGCAGACGGTGCCTCGATCGTCGTTCATGCTGCCCCCGATGACTTCCGCACCGACCCCAGCGGCAACAGCGGCGGGCGCATCGCTTGCGGGGTGTTTACCCGGGGCTAGATCGGTTCACCGGCGGCACGGGCGCGTTCGATGACGCTTGCCTCCGCTGCCGGGACGCTGCGCCACGCGAGGATCAGGAACAGCGCCGCCAACGGTACCGCGACCAGCAGCGACAGGATGCCGGTCCGAAGGCTGCCTGTCACGGTCGACACGAAACCGGCCATATAGGGACCCAGCGCCAGGCCGATCATCGTCGTCCCGATAAAAAAGGTCGCCGTCGCGGTCCCCCGCATCCGGGGTAGCGCAAGATCCTGGACAGTTGCTGCCGTGGCGCCGAGCGCACTCGATCCCAGCATTTGCAGGAAAAAGGCGAGGATGTAGAAGAGCGCGGCGTTCGTCGTGTTCAGCGCGATGATCAGCGGAATGACGGGGCCGATCGATCCGATCATGATGATCGGGATGCGGCCCCAGGGCTTGCGCTCTTTCCAGGCGTCGGCGATCCGCCCGCCTGAGACGACACCGATAAAGCCGCCCGCCATCGCGCCGCCGCCGAGGAACAGGCCGATCGTCGTCTTGCTCTGGCCGAGCGCCGATTCGGCGTAAGGCGCGGCGAATACGCTGATGCCATAGGAAACAAATGCGATCAGGCCATAGCCGAGCGTGACGTAAAGGAATGCGGGTGTGCCCCAGATCAGCCGGAACGCGGGCGGGTCGCGGTCGCGCAATGCGCTGGCCCATGAGAATACCGCATAGACACCGCCGCCGACCGCAATCCACTGCGCCGTAGAATGGGTGACCCCAATCAGCCCGGCGACGACGACCGAGACCACCGCCAGCATGGCGATATTCACGATGAGGGCGCGCATCCCGCGCCGTGCCGCGCCGATCAGGGTAAAGGGTGGGACGATGGTGACCAGCTCGCCCAGAAAATCGCGGAACGGATGGGAGGGCAGGGTGGTGACGATGCCCTCCATCGCGCCACGCTCAGGCTCACGGAGTGTCGCGACCCAGGCCGCGACCAGCAGGCCGGGCACTCCGACCGCCATGAAGGCGGCCTGCCAGCCGACGACGCCCCATGTTCCGCCGGGATAGGCGCGGTCCCAATGTTCGGCGATCGCACCGCCAAGGAACAGCGAAAGCCCGCCGCCAAGGAAGACACCCGACGAATATATGGCGAGCGCGGTCGCGCGGCGTTCTTTCGGGAAGTAATCGGAGATCAGCGAATAGGCGCAGGGCGACGCAGTGGCCTCACCGACGCCCACCCCGATTCGAGCCAGCGTCAGCTGTGCGCCGCTTCGCGCCAGTCCTGAAAAGGCCGTCATTGCCGACCAGAGAGCCAGGCCGACGGTCATCAGCTTGACCCGGCTCCACCCGTCGGCAAGCCGCCCGAGGGGTATTCCGAACAGTGAATAAAATACCCCGAACGCGGTCCCGAACAGAAAACCGATGTCGGCATCGGTTAGATGCAGGTCGCGCTTCACGTCATTGGCCAAAATGCTGAGTATCTGCCGGTCGACGAAGTTTAGCACATAGACGATCGTCAGCACGAACAGCACATAATTGGCGTAGCGCCGGTCCGTGGTTCCCGTTATTTTGCTCTCCATTAACGACACGTAGCAGACCCTCCGCCGACTACCAGACGTATCATCGGTCGCGCTCGGCGAAGGCGTTGAAATGTCGATGGCCCTGTATTTTCTTCGCAATAGCACGATTTTCCGCGCGTTTTCCTGTTTCGCTTGAAAGCAGACGTGTTTCCACCGATATTAGAAAGGTCCGGCGATGGTCGCCGGGTGAAGGAGTATATTTCGATGGCCAACTGGTCTGATCCCCGCTCGACAGCAGGCTCTGCCGCGGCACTTGCCGGCACGCGCGATACCGCAGTTGATGCGGGCCTGCGGTCCTATATGCTGTCTGTCTACAACTATATGGCGTCGGGCATTTTGCTGACGGGCGTGGTGGCGCTGGCTTTTGCCAACAGCCCCTACATGAGCGTCCTGTTCAACCAGGTTGGCCGCCCGACCGGCCTTGGCTGGGTCGTAATGCTGGCGCCACTCGGTCTGGTCATGGCGCTGAGTTTCGGTATCAACAAGATGCAGGAATCGACCGCCAAGACGTTGTTCTGGGTTTACGCCGCATTGATGGGTCTGTCGCTGTCGACAGTCTTTATCGTCTATACCGGCGCGTCCATCGCAACGACGTTCTTCTCGACCGCCGCCGCTTTCGCTGGGCTCAGCCTGTTTGGCTACACCACGAAGCGTGACCTGTCGGCATTCGGCACATTCCTGATTATGGGCGTCGTCGGCCTGATCGTTGCCAGCGTCATCAATATGTTCGTCCAGTCGAGCGGACTACAGGTAATCATCAGCTTCGTCGGCGTGCTGTTGTTCGCAGGGCTGACTGCCTATGACACGCAGAAGATCAAATCGATGTATTACCAGGTGCAGGGTTCCGAAATGATCGGCAAGACGGTCATCATGGGCGCGCTGACGCTGTATCTCGACTTCATCAATATGTTCATGTTCCTGCTGCGCTTCATGGGCGACCGTCGCTAATACGCGACCGACAGTAAACGAAATAAGGCCCGGCGGAGTGATCCGCCGGGCCTTATTCTGCCTAGCTTTTTTCTATGACCGTTTTGGCATCAGTGCCATGTCGATATCCTTAGCCTTCAGATAGGCAGGCCGGTCCTTCAACCC